>NZ_PPUZ01000042.1:0-17774 GCF_004212645.1 Pseudoalteromonas rubra
TATTTTCTCGCCTCAAAATAGCACACTTAATTAAGCAAATTGGTACTATTTTGATGGCCACTCGCGACCCACTATTTGCGACAGACGGGCCAGCATGTAGTTTGGTATTAGTCTTGTTGACAGTTTCGAGCTGTTAATTTGAGCGTTCAGAGGTAGTATGACAAACACAGATAATTCAGGCGCAAGCCCGCTAGACATAAGCAACCCGGCGTTTCGCCGCTTTTCCGTTGCGCCCATGCTGGATTGGACTGATCGCCATTGCCGGACTTTTCACCGTAAGTTGACTAAGCACGCGGTGCTTTACACTGAGATGATCACCACAGGCGCGATTATCTTTGGTAAGGGCGATTACCTGCATTTTGGTGAGCACGAAATGCCGGTGGCGTTGCAGCTTGGCGGATCAGACCCCAAAGCCCTGGCTGAATGTGCAAAGCGCGCTGAGCAATACGGCTATAACGAAGTGAACCTCAACGTGGGTTGTCCATCGGATCGGGTGCAAAATGGTCGCTTTGGTGCATGTCTGATGGCAGAACCTGAGCTGGTGGCTGAGTGCGTCGCAGCGATGAAAAGTGAAGTCTCTATCCCGGTGACGGTGAAAACCCGGATCGGGATTGATGAGCAGGATTCGTATGAATTCCTGACCCGGCTGATTGAAGCCTCAAAAGCCGTAGGTTGTGATGACTTTATCATTCATGCCCGCAAGGCCTGGCTGCAGGGTCTAAGTCCTAAGGAAAACCGCGAAATTCCTCCGCTGGATTACCCTCGTGTGTATCAGCTCAAGCAGGACTATTCGGACCTTCATATCAGTATTAACGGCGGCGTTAAAACCATTGAGGAATGTCAGCATCACCTGGCACACCTGGATGGCGTGATGATTGGCCGAGAGGCTTACAGTAATCCATTTATGCTGTCTGAGGTTGACAGTGCCCTGTATGGTGCCCCGGCGTTTACCCAGACCCGGCATCAGGTTGTTCGTAGCATGTACGATTACATTGAGGCTGAAATGTCTAAGGGTGCGAACTTTTGGCATATCGCCCGCCATATGCTGGGGATTTTCCAAAACCAACCGGGTGCCCGTGGCTTCCGTCGTCATTTGTCGGAAAACGGCCATGGAAAAAGTGCCGATATCAGCGTGATGGAGAAAGCGCTGAGCTTTGTACCGGAACTGTAGCTCTGATTTTGGTCAAAAAAGCTAACTATGTGCTTTTTTGACCACAACCCCCTTCCATATTCTTCATATCAATACGACTATTTTCAATCTAAGCACCTGATTTTTAATTATAAGTGTGTTTTGGCATAAACCTTGGAATAAGTTAATCAACATTAGCTTACTCAAGGAGCCTGTCATGGCCTTAATCGACCGAATCGAAGATTTAATCAAAGCCGAGTTTAATGCGTTGCTCGACAAAGCGGATGATCCGAAAAAGAACCAGCGTCAGATCGTGACTCAGCTTGAGGATGCGCTCAGTGAATGTCGCAGTACTGTGGTACAGGTGATCTGTGAGCAAAAAGCGCTGGCGCGCCGCAATCAGGCGCTGGCTAAAAAAGCCGAGCAATGGCAACAGCAGGCAGAGTACGCGCTGCAAAAAGACCGTGAAGATCTGGCCCGCGCTGCGTTGCTGGAAAAGCAAAAATGTCAGCAAGCCCAGCAGCATATTGAAGATGAGACGGCGCAGTTACAGCGGGCTTACGACAAGCTGGAGCAGGATGCGCAAATCCTGACTGACAAGCTCAATCAGCTACGTCATAAAGAAGCGCAACTGGCACGCCGTGAACATACAGCCACCACCCAGCTGAAAGCGCGCAGTGTGGCAAGTCAGCAGTCGATTGAAGAGGCCTTAAGTCGCTTTGAGCACCTTGAACGTAAGGTTGAGCGGGTCGAAGCCGAAGTTGACAGTTATGAACTGGTTAGCAAAGAGCAAGCGCAATGGCAGGCGCTGGAGACACTGGCACGCGAAGAGCAAGTGGATAAAGCGCTGGCCGAGCTGAAACAAAAAACACAACCCGCTTAGGTGTGGGCAATATTGGTGCCTAGTGGCCCGCAAGGTAGTTATAGTGAGGAGAGATCTGATGACAGAACATGATACTTATTACAGTACGACACGCCCGCAGCAACCGCGCAAAAAAGTGGCCGGGGTATGTGTCAATGTCGCAAACAGGCTGGATATGCCAACCTGGCTGGTCCGTGTGATCACCGTCTTACTGGCACTAAAAGCACCGGTATTGGTATTGATGGCGTACTTTATCGCCTGGATTGTGCTTTCGGAGCGCACCTGAGGAGGCAACATGAAAGCGGCATTTATCTTACTGATTGGCTTAGTGGTGCTATCCGCTTTATCCTGGGTGTCTTCGCCACTGGCTTGGTTCAGTGTCCCTGAGGTGGTCCTGGATGTAAGCTGGGTAGGGATCGAAATGCTGAGCCTGTTTGTGGCTATGATCGCCGTTTTTGCTTTATTGGCTCTGCTGAGCATAGGGTTGCTCGGCGTCATGTTAGTAGTGCTCATTGGGCTAGTATTAGCACTGCTGTTTAACTCAGTACTGATTGCCATTCCGTTGTTATTTTTGGTCGCGATTGGCTGGTTAGTGAGTGATAAACAGGCGCTTTGTTAAGGTGCCTGTTTTAGCGTTATGTGCTGATTGAACGCAGCAGCAGGCTGTAAAGAAATGGTGATGAAAGCGCGTTAAACTAAGGCTAATGTGGTATAGTCAATGGACTATACTCAACAAGGAAAGCGCTTATGATCAAAAATTTAGCCTTCTTTATACTGTGTTTATTGCCCTGGCTGTCGCAGGCACATCCGGACCATACCCACGAGGCGGCGCATCACGCCCACGCTGAACCGGGTTCTGTGCAGTTGATGCACGCCAGACTGCGCGATTTTCTGCCTACGGCCAGCTCGACCGCCGGCTATTTTACACTGGCCAATGCCAGCCAGCAGTCCATGACCTTAGTTAAAGCCGAGATAGAAGGGCTGGGGCGAGTTGAGATCCATGAACACACTCATGTCAATGGCATGATGCGCATGCAAAAGATAGACAAACTTGAGATAGCGCCAGATAGCCAGGTTGAATTTAAGCCCGGCGGCTACCACCTGATGGCCTTTGAGCCGACAAAACCATTAAAAGTGGGCGAAAATCGTAAACTTACACTATATTTTGCTGATGGCAATCGCGTCTATGGTTTGATTGAAGTGGTGTCACTAAAGGCGCAGATGCATAACGCGAAAAATGGACATCAGCATCACTAGGAGTCTTGATGGATCACAAAACACACAGTCATATGGGTAAAGTCTGGGCCGCACTGGCGGTAATCCTGTTGCTCGGTTATGGCCTGGCAATTTACTGGAGTGCGGAGCCTGAGCAATTTGATGTGGTTGGCAGTGCGAAACGCCACGCCGAGCGGACGAACACCCAGCTGGTGACCGGTTACGTCACTACCCACACGCTTATTACCGTTTCGCAAACCTTACTTGATAAACCGGGCGGTTATTTATCTAACGATGTCTTACCACCGAGTGTGATCATGGACAATATGCCGGCCTGGGAATATGGCGCGCTGGAAATGGTCCGTGACATGGCCTTGTCTATGCGCAAAGACTTTAGCCGCTCTCAGTCGCAATCAACCGAGCACCCGAGCCTGAAAAAAGCCCAACCGCAGTTTAATATCAGCTCAACGGCCTGGTTATGGCCCAGCGCCGAGGGCGAGTATCGCACCGGTATTGCGCATCTGAACGATTATCTGCTGCAAATTTCGAATCCCGCCGATCAGGGCAGTCAATTTTACGCCCGGGCAGATAACCTCAGGGGTTGGCTAAAAGAGGCCGAAAAACGCCTGGGTAGCTTAAGCCAGCGGCTGAGCGCCAGTGTCGGCCAGGACAGGCTGAACACTGACCTGGCTGGCGACAGCGCAGCGAATCAGGCAACCTCTGCCGCCAATCACCATGAGGTGAAAACGTCGTGGTGGAAGATTGACGATGTATTTTATGAGTCCCGTGGTGCCACCTGGGCTCTGTTACACTTTTTAAGAGCGGTAGAATACGACTTTGCGGATGTGCTCGAGAAGAAAAATGCAAAAGTGAGCCTGCAGCAGATCATCCGGGAACTAGAAGCCACACAGGAAACCGTGTGGAGCCCGATGATTTTAAATGGTAGTGGTTTTGGATTGGTCGCCAATCACTCACTGGTGATGGCGAACTATATTTCCCGGGCCAATGCGGCTCTTATTGAACTCAGTGAACTTTTAGCGCAAGGATAAATAAATGAAAAAGTACTGTTTAGCGGCGGCCTTATCTCTGGCCTGCCTTGCACCTGCAGCTCAAGCAGATACCCTGTTAGGCTTATATTTAGGTGGTGAAGCGTGGGGCGCAGAGCCTGAAGGTAGCTTTGCGAACAAGGGTAATCAGCAAGACTTTGACTTTGCTGATAAAAACTTCTCGAGCTTCTATGCTGCGCTCGAGCACCCGGTGCCATTAGTGCCTAACGTCAAGCTCAAGTATACCGAGTTAAAACTGGAAGGTTCAGCAGTACTGAATGAAACCTTCGACTTCGGTGACAAAAGCTTCACCGTGGGCGGTACAGTGAATACAGTTGGCGATCTGAACCACATGGATTACATCCTGTATTATGAGCTGTTCGACAACGATCTGGTGTCGTTTGATTTCGGTCTGAATGCCAAACACTTTGACGGCGATATCAGTGTTACCGGTTTTGCCAATGGTGAATCAACCACTGAAACGGTCGACTTTTCAGGCTTTATCCCACTGGGTTACTTAAGAGGCGAAGTAGGCTTACCACTGACCGGCTTGAGTGTGTTCGCCGAAGGCAGCTTACTGGCCATTGATGACAGTAAAATCCAGGACTTCCAGATTGGTGTTGCCTGGGAGTTTATCGATAATATGGCCGTGGATGTGGCAGTTCGCGCAGGGTATCGTTCTATGGTAGTTGAGCTGGACGATGTTGATGATATCACTACCGACTTAGATGCATCGGGTCCGTTCGCAGGCGTGCAGGTTCATTTCTAAACCTGGCTGTTTAGCTGGAATGTAGCAAAGTATCGCTTTGGTACATTCCTTCCCCCTCATGATTCCCAGGTCAGGGTAAATTCTTCTTCGAATGCTTTTCCTAATAGTTGTCTGTAGGTCTTGTTCACAGGCGTATTAATCAGTTTTTTCAGTTCATCACCGGTTTGTGTTAGCTTGTAATAGCTCAGGACCAGATCGTTGCTGTTGGCTTCAATAGACAGGTGTTTACCCTGATAGGCCAGTGTCAGCGACTGCCCTTTTTGCAGGTTTGCTGATTCAATCTCCTGGCGATAGATTAGATTGATGTCCATCAGGGTCAGAATATGAGGAAAGCTCAATCCGGCCTGCGCCAGATTCAGTGATTCTTTCGCCCCTTTTCGAAGTAAATCGAACAGCGATGGCTTTTTATAAAATCCCAGCAAAATAAGATAGCTGTCTTCTTTTTCAAGATAGCCGCACAAGGATGCACAGCGCTGCAGCGCATCGGCCTCTTTTTGCGTCATTTGTTTTAGCGTTTGCAGGCTTTTGATTGAAAAGGTGCCCGGTGCGATCGACTCACCAACTAAAATTTTAGCCCAGAGCTTTTGCATGGCGCTGTTGGCAATGTCCTCGGCCAGAGCGATAAAGTGCTCCAGCCAATCCGGATCGGGGCGCCCCCGACTGGTGACATCGGGGCATAAAGTCAGTGACATCCCCATAATCGATTCGATATTGCGTTGCTGGGCAATACGCTGCAACTGATTGCGTTTGAGTGCTCTTTTGAGTACCCCGTGTTCGCTGCGCACAATAAATTGATTTTGATTCGGGTTAGAGGTCTGCGCAAAGCGTCGCTCTTCAGATTGTATGACCGCTTTTGGTTGTTTGATCATGGCATAGCCCAGTTTCTCTTCGATAAGAAGCGCTAAACTGGAGCGTGCCTGGGCATTTTTTATTGTCATACCACTCCCTGTGTGTGTAATTTTAACTGGCTGATCAACTGGTTCAGCATCATTTTTAGTTGTTGTTCTATATAGTAAGCCGCAAAGCGGGCATACAGTCCGCCCACCAAAGGCGTGTGGTTTTCCCCTCTGACACTGAACTGGACCAATAAGGTATCGGCCTGGGATTGTAGCAAAAGCTCGATATGGGCGACGTGCTCAGCATTGAATCGCAGTTGAATGGCTACGCGCTGTTGTTCCAGGCTTAGCACTGTCACCTCTGCCAACCCCCAGGGATGGGCCAATTCACCATAGCCGCCTACGTGTTCAGCCTGAGTCAAAAACACCAGCTGCAGATCCGGTTGTGGCCTCAATAGTTCTTGCCAGTGTTCGGCATTTAAATACTTTTGTAAGACTGGCAGGTCATGATTGGCTACCCGCTGCGCTGTTTGGGCCTGATAGTCAGAGGGAAGCAAAGCGGTGGCCACAATCAGGCCGAATATCAAAACAATGCTGAACGCTAAAGCCCGAAAAATTGATGCTGTCATAACCTGCTAAGAGCCGCTATATTATTTAGTTAACGAGCACAAGTTGTTGAACATCGACTATAATATTACTTGAGTGTTAACGGGTATGGATCTTGATAGTAAAAACCTATCATAATTTATAAGATAACACATAGGCAAATATGTCATGTGGGCAGAAACTAAGTAGTTGAACATAAGGTTGATGATGGCGTCAGAACAAGAAGAGTTTTTGTTTGCGGATCAAGACTCAACGCATGACTCACAAGAAACAGTCAGCGCGTATTGGGATGTACTGGTTGTGGACGACGATCCAGAGATCCACTCGGTTACTAAGTTGGCCCTGTCCGGGGTTGAGTTCTGGGGGCGTGCGCTCAAATTTCATCATGCTTATTCAGGTAAAGAAGCACTGGAGGTGTTGTCTCAACATCCCGAAATTTGCATCCTGTTACTCGATGTGGTGATGGAAAGCGATGATGCGGGCCTGTCCGTTGTAAAGAAAGTGCGAGATGAATTTGGCAATTATGCTGTGCGGATCATTTTGCGCACCGGGCAGCCAGGCTATGCGCCGGAAGAAAAAGTCATTCGCGAATACGACATCAATGACTATAAAATGAAAACTGAGCTGACCCGCGGTAAGCTGGTCACCTCTTTACTGACAGCCATTCGCTCTTATCAACAGATCTGCGAACTCGAACAACAAAGCCTGGCACTGACCAACATCCTCGAAGCCTCCCATGCCATTTTAGGCCACACAGATATGCCGTCTTTTGGTTTGTCTGTGGTCAATCAGCTGGCTAAAATTCTCGGCTCCGAGCCCCATGGCCTGGTTGCTGGCGCAATTGAGAAAGACGCTAAGGTGCTGGTGTTTGGTGGCACAGAGCCTTATTTAACCCACATCGGCCAGGGGCTGGAGCAAATCGACAATGGTCGGGTGATCATGCAGGTGCAAAACTGCTTTGATATGGATGCCCATCAGCAAACCGATCACGACGTGACCTTTTTACTGCAAGGTAAAAATCGTCGTGCAGCTATTTACCTGGAAGTGGCAGAGCCGCCGAATGCGGCACAGATGCAATTTGCGGAAATCTTTCTGACCAATGTCAGTGTCGGTCTCGACAACATTAAACTGATCAACGAGCTGCGCGATGTTGCCTATAAAGATGCCCTGACCCGATTACCAAACCGGGCAAACTTTGTTGATCAGATAGCGCAATATTATAAGTCTGAGCAAGATAGTCTGGTGTTTGTGCTGATTGATATTGCCCAGTTTTCGGATATCAACAACGGGTTAGGTCAGGAAGTGGGTAATTTACTGCTGCTGGCGGTGAAAGAGCGCCTGCAACAGGAGTGTCCACAAGGCGAGCTACTGTCTCGTATCGGGGCGGATGTATTCGGGGTCTTGCTGCCTAAGCAAAGTTTTGATGAAACCCTGTTTTTAGACGCACTCACCGTACCTTATCAGGTTGGTGAGCATGTACTTACTATGCACTTTCATATCGGCGTGTGCTGCCAGAGCGACTTTTCACCCCAGGGGCTGGAAACGCTGAAACTGGCCTACATCGCCCTGAACCAGGCAAAACAGGCGCGGCAAACACTGAACTGGTATAGCTCAGATCTAGAAGAGAAAATGGCCTGGCGACTGGGCCTTATTCGCCAGCTTAGGCAAGACTTTGAACAGGGCAAGCTGGAAGTTTGGTATCAGCCGCAGTTGTGTTTACAGTCTGAGTCTAATGCTGTGATTGGTTGTGAGGCTTTGCTAAGGTGGCCAACCGGAAAGGGCGACTACATTTCGCCGGCGGTGTTTGTGCCGCTGGCAGAAGACGCCGGTTTGATTGTGGAAATCGGTCAATGGGTGCTGGAGCAGGCCTGTGTGATGCAAAAGCAACTGAGCTCGCTGGGCCATGACATCAGTGTCGCCGTGAACGTGTCTGTGCCGCAGTTTAAGGTGTCTAATTACGCCCAGCAGGTCAAGCAGACGATTCTGGACCATGATGTGGTGCCACAAAAAATTGAACTGGAAGTCACAGAAAGTGTGGTGATGGATGAAATCAATACCGTGGTGCACACCCTCAGCGAACTGAAATCCTTTGGTGTTGAAGTGGCCATCGATGATTTTGGTACTGGCTTCTCGTCGTTGAGCTATTTACAAAAGCTACCTCTGGCCAGGCTAAAAATAGACCGCGCGTTTGTTAAAGGGATCCCCCATGAAGATTCCGGCGCCATTGCTGAGCTGGTGATCTCTTTAGGCCGCCACCTTGGGCTTAAAACCATTGCTGAGGGGGTTGAGACGCAGGAGCAGGCAGATATTTTACGTGCCCTGGGGTGTGATGAAGTACAAGGGTTTTTCTTTGCCAAGCCCATGGCCGAGGCCGATTTACTGGCCTATTTAAAAAGCTAGGGCTGGGAAGCCATCACGCTTTTTAGTATAATCCGCTTCTTTTTTCAGCATTGAGCCGTCATCATGAATGCGTTACAGGCCGAGCGCCCGCTTTTTTCTTATCCCAAGTATTGGGCCGAATGTTATGGTCCAGCCCCTTTTTTACCGACCAGTCGCGCCGAAATGGACGCGCTGGGCTGGGATAGCTGTGACATCATCATAGTCACGGGAGATGCTTATGTCGACCACCCCAGCTTTGGGATGGCAGTCATAGGCCGGGTGTTAGAGGCGCAAGGTTTTCGAGTTGGGATCATCGCGCAACCGGACTGGTCGAGCAAAGACGCCTTTATGAGCCTGGGTAAGCCGAATCTGTTTTTCGGCGTGACGGCCGGCAATATGGATTCCATGATCAACCGCTATACCGCGGAAAAACGCATTCGTCACGATGACGCCTATACGCCCGGCAATGTGGGTGGTAAGCGCCCGGATCGCGCCGTGGTGGTGTATAGCCAGCGTTGTCGTGAGGCTTACAAAGAGGTACCACTGGTGATCGGTGGTATCGAAGCCAGCTTGCGCCGTATAGCGCATTATGATTACTGGCAGGAAAAAGTACGTCGCAGCATCATTTTCGATGCCAAAGCAGACTTGCTGATTTACGGTAATGCCGAACGCCCGTTGGTTGAAGTGGCACACCGCATTGCCAATGGCGAGTCCATTGATACCATACAGGATGTGCGCGGCACCGCCGTGATCCGCAAGGAGCCGTTACCAGAATGGCGCGGTAGTGATTCAACCGCCATAGATAAAATTGGCAAAATTGATCCTATCCCTAATCCTTATGGAGCCGACGATGTTGGCTGTAGTAAGTCGGAGTTTGTACAGGCTGAGCAGGCACAGGATGCAACTCAGGCCCAGCCCATTGTGGTGCAACCCCCAAAACTGAAACCCTGGGAAAAAGTCTATGTGAAGCTGCCGGCTTACGAGCAGGTGAGTGTAAACAAACCTTTGTATGCCCATGCGTCACGGATTTTGCACCAGGAAACCAACCCGGGTTGTGCGCGAGCGCTGTTTCAGCGTCATGGCGATCGTAGCGTATGGGTCAATCCTCCCGCCTTTCCGCTGGAAACCGATGAGATGGACGAAGTTTTTGGTCTGCCTTACCAGCGTGTGCCGCACCCCAGCTATGGCGATGAAAAGATCCCAGCCTATGACATGATCAAAACATCCGTGAACATCATGCGGGGCTGTTTTGGCGGGTGCAGCTTCTGCTCAATCACAGAGCACGAAGGACGTATTATTCAAAGTCGCTCCGAGCAGTCAATCATCGATGAGATTGAACAGATCCGCGATAAAGTACCGGGATTTACCGGCGTGATTTCCGATCTGGGTGGTCCGACGGCTAACATGTATAAACTGCGCTGTAAGAGTAAAAAAGCGGAGAGCACCTGTCGTCGCCTGTCGTGCGTATACCCGGATATTTGTAAGCATATGGACACAGATCATACGCCAACCATAGAGCTGTATCGCAAGGCGCGCGATGTAGAAGGGGTGAAAAAAATCCTGATTGCGTCTGGCGTGCGTTATGACCTGGCCATTGAAGATCCGCGCTATGTCAAAGAGCTGGTTACTCATCACGTTGGCGGTTATCTTAAGATTGCGCCCGAGCATACCGAGCAGGGGCCGTTGTCTAAGATGATGAAGCCGGGCATGGGTACCTATGACAAATTCAAAGAGTTGTTTGATAAATACTCCAAAGAAGCGGGCAAAAAGCAGTATCTGATCCCATATTTTATCTCTGCGCATCCGGGCACCACGGATGAGGATATGGTCAATATGGCGCTGTGGCTTAAAGCCCATGACTTTAAGCTGGATCAGGTGCAGAACTTCTATCCGTCACCGATGGCCAACGCAACCACCATTTATCATACCGAGATGAATTCGTTGCGTAACATCAAAAACAACAAAGAAGTGGTTGCGGTCCCTAAGGGCGCCAAACAACGCCGTCTGCACAAAGCCATTTTGCGTTATCACGATCCGGCTGGCTGGCCGATGATCCGCGAAGCGCTGAAGAAAATGGGTAAGGCAAACCTGATTGGACGCGGGCCACAGTGTCTGGTGCCGGAAGCCGGGCGCAACGAAGGTAAGAGCACTACCCGACGTAAGCCGGGCAGCAAAGCGCTGACGCGTCACAGTGGCTTTGGCCAGTTTAATCAGGCCAATACCAAGCCCAGAGTGGGTAAGAATAAACCCGCAGGGCGCGCTGCTAAACGCTAGCGCGGAGCAAAGAAAAAGCCGCTGGATAGCGGCTTTTTTTGGCTTAGTTTTCGGGCTCTTTACGATAAGGGATCCCGGATTTGATCCAGTTCGCAGCGGGCTTACCCATCAGGTAATGATCAAAGTATTCCTTCATGCGAACAGAGTAGTCCACCTGATTCGGGAACTGTTTCAGGTGATGCGGTTCGCCCTCGTACTGTAAGAAGATGGCATCCTTGTTGTGACGGCGCAGTGCTAGATAGTACTGGATCCCTTCTTGCCACGGTACCGCACCATCATTATCACCAAACATCAACAGAATGGGGGTATTGACCTTGTCGGCGTAGAATACCGGTGAGTTTTCAATATACAACTCGGGCGCTTCGGTGAGTGTTTTACCAATCCGGCTTTGTCCGGTCTCATACTGGAACTGACGTGCCAGACCCGATTTCAGGCGAATACCACTATAGGCCGAGGTCATATTAGATACGGGCGCACCGGATACCACGGCTTTAAACATATCGGTTTGGGTGACAGCAAAAGCACTTTGATAACCTGCCCAGGAGTGCCCCTGAAGGCCTATCTTATCCGGATCGGCAACGCCCAGGTCAATCAGCTTTTGTGCGGCATTAACCAGGGTTTGCGTTGATGAACGCCCCGGGTAACCAATTTCAAAGCGAATGTCGGGCAGGAAAATGGCATAACCGTTCGAGGTAAACATCGGCAAATTCGGTCTGTGGTTCAGCACCATGTGCGGGAAATCATACATGCGCTGGCTCATATAGCGATAGAAATAGAAGATCACCGGCACTTTTTTACCTGGCTTATAGTTGGCAGGTTTGATCAGCACGCCCTGCAAGGGCTCGCCATTGTATCCCTGATATTGCACCAGCTCGGGCTTTTGTCCCCAGGCAAAGGTGCTGAGCTGAGGGTTCAGGTTAGTGATCCGGTTGCGCTGGCTAAAGGCGCTGTCGGTTTGCCACAGATCAGGAAACTCATGGTAGCTCTGTCTGGTAAACAGCAGGGTATCCGCCTGTTTGGCTTTTTCCAGCAAGCTGTATTTTGCTTCCCCTGAGGTCAGGGTGGTGAGCTTGCCCGTAGCCAGGTTGAGCCTGGCTATATGTGTTTGCTTGTTTGCCAGATTGTGTGCCGACAGGTATACCTGATCATCCGCATCAAAACCAACAAAATCTTTATCCAGTTTGATCACCCGGTATTGTGTCTGGGTTTCTTTCCCTTGTGTCAGGCGTTTAGCCTCAGCGGTCTGGCTATTAAAGGCCCAGATATCAAATTTACTGTAGGCATACAGCGTGCTGCCATCGCGTTGCCAGCCTGCAAATCCGTATCCCGGGTTCGGCTCGGGGTAATCGTGACGGTCATCGGCAAACAGTGCGTCGCGAACAGCCTGACTGACGGCCGTTTCTTTTTGTGCATGTAAGTCTTTAAGCCACAGCTGATCGTTCAGGAAATAAGCGGCATGCTGACCCGTTGGCGACAGCGTGGGGCGATTCGGTGCTTCTTTAACGATAAAGCTGCGTGCACCCGTTGCAACCTGCACGGCATAGTAGTCGGCGTAGAAACCTTTATACATGATCTGATGCAGATAAGGCTGATCATTGCTGGCCAGCAGGAAGCGGGCTTCACGATTGAGGGTTAGATCCCGTGCCGTTTCATCACTCAGCTGAGCCACACGTTCACTGCCCAAATGATAGACCGCCTGATAGTTACGGTCCCGGTTGGTTTTTTCCCAGGTATGGATCTCGCGTGGTTTGATCTGCTCATCGTTGTTATGCCAGACCTTCAGACCTGACTGGGCCATAATGGTATCCAGGTCGGTCAGTGATGTCTGATCCTGGTATTTTTTCTCGACGGGCTTAGGCGCAAGGTGCGGACGGTTCTCAAAATACAGTCGCTCACCTTGTTCTGACCAGCTTAGTGTTGCAGATTTCGGGCTATACCAGCCCTGCGCTTGTGCCACGTCGGTGAAGCGGTCGACTTTGGCATCCCATAAACGCACCTGGTAGTCGCGGCGGCGTGTATCGCCATTGACATAATTGCCCTGCGTAAAGGCCACCAGTGAGGAATAGGGGTGCCAGGCGATAGTGGATAGGGTCACGCCAGGCTCGTCTATTAATACACTGAGCTGTGCCCGGCTTAAATCAAAATACTGAATTTGGTTGTCGGCGCCATCTTCGCTCTGCGTGCTCATCAGCACGCCATATTCCGCCGGGCTCAGTGCGTAACGGCCAACCTGTTCAAACTTATGTTGTTGGTCAGAGGTTAAATCTACAATGACCAGTGGATATGCTTTGTCTTTCTTGTCGGCTGGAATTGCGCCGTCAGCCTTGCTCTCAGCTTTATCTGGTTTGCTGGCTTCAACATCCTGGCGATAGGCCAGCCAGCGACCATCGTCGCTGAGTTGGTAATCCTTGACGGCCTCAAAGGTGCGCTGTTCACCCGTTTGTGTATTCACCAAAACCAGGGCGCGTTTGAGCTTTTTACGGGCTTTTTTATCTGTGGTTTCTGATGTCAGCAGGCTCGGCACCTGAGTGAAGGCAGCCCAGTTGGCAGCCCGGTTGAGCTGGGCTTTGGTGCCGCGCTCTACACTGGCTATCAATTTCTGGGTGCTGAGGTTATACAGCTGGCCTGTACTGTCTCCCCGGTAAGGTTGAGCACTCAGGGCAACAAAGCGCCCGTCCTCTGACAGGACCCGGCCCTGAGCATACTTAAAGTCAAATACATCATTAAATTCCAGGCTGGGTTTAGCGGCGAGGGCGGATGTGCAAAACAGGGCGGCCGTGAGTAAAGATTTGGCAAACGTCATAATATGTTTCTTGTTCGATAGGAGTTGTAACTTTGTAACACTTTTATCTGAGAGACTAAACTGTACTGCGTTGGGTATTAGGAAAAACTGGATAAAATCAGGCGGAGCGGGCCCGCCTGCTTGTTATGGCTGCGAGCTGGCTATGCCAGCCAGATACGCTGTAGCTCTTGCCAGTGGCTGGCGAAGTTGGCCGCCGGCTTGGCTTTAAAGTCGCTGCGTACAAACTGGTTCATTTTACCTTCAACATACGCGAGGAAAAAGTTTGCTAATGCGGCTTCATCGCTGGCAAAGGTCTTACCTTCACGCAGTTTGCGCTCTCGCAGCACTTGTTTAAACTGGGTTTCGAGTTTCTCAAACAGGCCCTGTACACGCTCGCGCAGTCGTTCCTGCTCCCCCTGTAGCGCATCACCGGTCAGGATACGGGTGATCCCCGGGTTCTTTTCCGAAAAGGTCAGTAACAACATCAGAATATTGTAGATACGGCTTTGCGTTTCTTTTTCGTTTTCCAGGATCAAATTGATGCGCGACAGCAAAGTATCTTCTATAAATTCAATCAGGCCCTCGAACATCCGTGCCTTACTGGGAAAGTGGCGATACAGCGCGGCTTCAGAGACGCCGACTTCAGTCGCCAGCTTGGCGGTGGTAATACGCTGCCCTGGACTGGTTTCAAGCATCTGCGCAAGGGATTGAAGTATTTGCTCTTTGCGATTACTGCGTTTAGTCGCTGGCATGAGGTTTCCTTTATCATTATCGTTATTTTAGTAGGAGCGGGCTCCATGCTGGCTGGTCGTTATGCTCACCAGAACGACTAGCTACGAAGCCCTAAACTCAATTATTTGGCCATGTTAATGCTTTATTCAGCTTCTTTCCAGTCTTTTAACATGAACTTAATTAAGTTTACCGGCAATTGCTTTGACGACAGTAAGCGCTAACTCTGACTTGCTTGCCAGGGGTAAAGATTGTTGCGCATTGTCCCAAAACAGGGTCAGCGCATTATCATTGGCATTAAAGCCTATTCCGGCCTGACTGACATCGTTAGCGCAGATCATATCTAACCCTTTGTTTTTCAATTTGCCTTGCGCATATTGCGCGACATCCTGGGTTTCAGCGGCAAACCCCACTGTGTAAGGGCGCTGCGCGGTCAGCGCGGCAACGTCGGCGATGATATCCGGGTTTTTCACCAGCGTCAGGGTTATCTCATCGCCCTGCTTCTTGATTTTTTGTTCGGCGATGTCTGCGGCGCGGTAATCCGCCACGGCTGCACAGCCTATGAAGACATCTGAATTAGGCGCTAATTTCATGGCCGCCTGATGCATATCGAGCGCACTGCTCACCATGTGCACGTCACAGCCTGGTGGTGGCGTGAGTGCGACCGGGCCGGAGATAAGGTGAACATGAGCACCCAGTGCAAGCGCAGCTTCTGCCAGCGCGTAACCCATTTTACCTGAGCTGTGGTTACTGATATAGCGTACCGGATCGAGTGCTTCGCGCGTTGGGCCTGCGGTGATGGTCACGGTTTTACCTGCCAATAGTGGGGCTTCGGGTGTCAGCGCACCCAGTGCCAGTGCGACCAGCTCATGTGGCTCCAGCATGCGGCCTTTGCCCACATCGCCACAAGCCTGCTCGCCCTGACCGGGTCCCCAGACAGCCACTTCGCGGTTTGCCAGTGTGCTGAGGTTAGCCTGAGTTGCCGGATGTGCATACATTTGCTGATTCATGGCTGGTGCTATGGCCACTTTGGCCGGCGTTGCCAGCAATAAGGTAGTAAGTAGATCATCGGCAATACCTGCGGCCATCTTGGCGATGATATTGCTGCTGGCCGGAGCCACTAAAACCAGGTCAGCCCACTTTGCCAGCTCGATATGGCCCATAGCGGCTTCGGCAGCCGGGTCGAGCAGAGAGTCAGCAACGGGCTCGCCCGATACCGCCTGCATGGTCAATGGGGTAATAAACTGCTTAGCCGATCCAGTCATTACCACTTTGACTTCACAATGATGCTCTTTTAACCGTCGTACCAGTTCGGCACATTTATAGGCGGCGATCCCACCGCTGATCCCCAGAAGAATACGCTTGTGTGTTTGGCTCATGCTCGGCCCCTGCAAATAAAAACTAGCGCTAAGATAGCATAGCCTACCCCGGGTTTTGAATTATTCTGCCCTGTGACTACACTCAGAGAATCACAGTGACGTGATGAATGCCCACAAGGAGGATGCAAACATGCAACTATTGGCCATGCCCAAAGCACAGCGCCCGAGAGAGCGGCTGTTAACCAGTGGCGCCAGTGCGCTCAGTGATGCCGAACTACTGGCTATTTTTTTACGTACCGGGGTGGCCGGTATGAATGCCGTAGAGCTGGCTCAGTCGCTGATTGAGCAAAGTGGCTCGTTACAGGCTTTGATGAATGTGTCGTGCGGCGAGTTTTGTCAGTTTAAAGGGGTGGGTGAAGCCAAGTACGTACAGTTACAGGCGGTACTGGAGCTGAGCCGCCGCTATTTGCTGGAAGACATGGTTCGCGATGCACAGTTTGGCTCGCCTCAGGCGGTCAGTGACTATCTGAAAATTCAGCTCAAGGGGTTGCATCATGAGGTGTTTATGGTGCTGTTTTTGGATAACCAGAATCGCCTGATCCGTGATGAAGTGCTGTTTTCGGGCACCATTAACGCCGCCAGTGTGTACCCCAGAGAAGTAGTGAAAGCGGCGCTGAAATACAATGCGGCCGCCTTGATATTTGCCCACAACCATCCTTCGGGGGTGGCTGAACCCAGTGAAGCAGACAAGCTGATCACCAATAAATTGCAGCGTGCCCTTGCGCTGGTGGATATTCAGGTACTTGATCACTTAATTGTGGCAGGGAGTTGTTGCCTTTCATTTGCCCAAAGAGGGCTGTTGTAGTAGGAGGTTGGCTTGGATATGACGTGTTTCAGGGCGCTTTCCTAGCATAAATTAAAAATAGTTTAATTTAAATGCAGTTTTTACTTTCCTAAGCGGCCATGGATCATTATAATTGGCCGCTATCAAATTTACCCATGAGCTGATTAGGATATCATCAGATCCTTGAACTCTGCCTGTAAATACTGTATAAAGAGCGCCCTTTGATTTTACCCAGGGCAAGCAGTTTGAAGGCCTAAGGGGAAGTTAAGCTCGAGCGAAGTTATTGGAGATATATAGACATGTCTAAAGTCTGTCAAGTTACAGGTAAGCGCCCGGTTGTTGGTAACAACCGTTCACACGCGCGCAACGCAACTAAGCGTCGTTTCCTACCTAACCTGCAAACACACCGTTTCTGGGTTGAAAGCGAAAAGCGCTTTGTTACTCTACGCACTACTACTAAAGGTATGCGTATCATCGATAAAAAAGGCATCGACGCGGTATTGACTGATATCCGTGCTCGCGGCGAAAAAGTATAAGGAGCTTAAATCATGCGTGATAAGATCCGTCTAGTTTCTACTGCTGGTACTGGTTATTTCTACACTACCGACAAGAACAAGCGTAACATGCCTGAAAAAATGGAGATCAAAAAGTACGATCCTAAAGTACGTAAGCATGTGATCTTCAAAGAAGCGAAAATCAAGTAATTCGCTTTTAGATTCGAAAAACCCGGCTCAGGCCGGGTTTTTTATTGCCTGCGTTTTGAGCTTTAATTTCAATTGCATTGATTCGCAGGTATACCATTTTATTCAATTTTTGAGACCCCATTTTTGGGCTTTTTGTCTGCCCGTCCGTCATGAATTGTGTGATGTTGGTATACCAGTATCAGGGTAAGGTGACAATACGAAAGAAAATGCATAGTCTGCCTTACAGAGCAGTTAATACCAATTTCACTTAATACCTGTTCAATTTGACGGAGCAAATATG
>NZ_PPUZ01000043.1:0-99664 GCF_004212645.1 Pseudoalteromonas rubra
TTTTGCTATTTAGTTGTTATAAATAAGAAATTTTTAACACTGTCAGCGTCATATTTGCTCCGTCAAATTGAACAGGTATTAAGTGGAATGGGTATTATCTACTTGCAATCACCTTTTTCTTTCCACACAGCCCAGCGGCTAGCATTATCGGCCGGATTCTGGTTGCGTGTCCACCACTTGGCCTGGAACAACCGACCGTTATAACTCACCTGTTCACCCGCGGTATAAACCGTATTGGCGGACCAGGCACCGACTCGACATCCAGGTGTCTTTGTTTTGACGCTGATGTTGTGCGTGGCTGAGCGAGTTTGCAGCCCACTCTTATCGCTGGCCACCGCATATACCTCATACGCACCCACTTCGCCCAAGGTCACCGAGGCTGAGTAAGGCTTTGTATGACTGCTTGCCACCTGTTTGCCATTAACAAAATAACGGACTTGAGCCAGGTCCCCATCCTTATCAGACGCACTGACCTGGAGTGCGATTGGCTGCCCCGGTGCAAACTCACTGCCATTTTTGGGGCTGTTCAGGGTTACCTCTGGTGCATGGGTCTCACTTTTTATGGCATTCACTTTGATTGTGCGTGTAACTGCTTCTGAACGGGCACCCTTGTTATCTATGGCAACCGCACTCAGAATGTATTCTCCAGCTTGTTTTGCGGCAAAGTTAAATGCATAAGGTGCCTGAGTAAGCTCAGTCAGCAACTGCCCATTGACACTCACTGATACCTGTTTAATCGTGCCATCTCTGTCGGTAGCCTTTAATGCCACCGCAACTTTGCTGCCTTCACTCACCTCGAGATCATTGTCTGGTGATAAGAAGGTCAGTTCAGGCACCTGATTTGGTTGCTCCGCTTTGATACCACACTCAACGCCGCGCTGCCACACGCCCCAGGAACCTGAGTTATGCGCTGGGCTCTGGCCTCGGTTCCACCATTTGGCCGTATATTCAAAGCCATCAAAGGACGCTTTATTACCCTGGACATAGACCTGACTTTCTCTCCACTGGGGTGTCTGGCATTGCGCAGGGTCAATTAAGGTAAAGCGCACGGCCTCTGAGGTGACTGTCAGTCCTTCGTTATCTTCTACAATCGCGCTGAGTTGATAGGTGCCGGTTTCACCGCTTTGCCAGTTTATCTCATAAGGCTCAGCGGTTAATGTCCGATATTGCTCGCCGTTTATAACAAAAGTGACTTTAGCAACCTCACCATAATCATCCTTTGCATCTGCACTGAAGGTCAGCGCTGAGTTAATCTTAAAGCGACTGCCCTCGCCCGGGTTTGTTATGCTAATTTCTGGTGGTTTATTTTCTGTACAGGCAAAAACCCCCACCTGTTTAAACGCCGCGCCAACCTCTTTAGTGTCGTAGCCCAGCTCCTCGGCGGCATCCGTTACGCCGCAAGCCAGCGACTCAAAATTGCCGTTGTAAACCCAGTAGTGTTTGTTGGCATGTAACATCACTTCATAGGCTTTTTTCACACCCCAGCCGGGTGTGTTTGCCAGATGATAAAATGCTTTATTAAACACCCCAGAGCTATAGTGAACATCCAGCCCTATGGTGTAATCATCCGCATGACCAATCGACTTGCCATCTTTGGTTGGGTCATCCATATAGCGCAGCGCTGTGCGGTTTTTGAAAATACTGGCACCAATTAACCAGTCTACTTCACAATTGCCATCGGCGTCTTGATTCAAAAAGCACTCCAGTGCTTCCGATGTCATATCTGAAAACGCTTCGTTTACACCGCCAGACATACTGCTATATATCAGCTTGGAGTTTTGTGACGTCACACCATGGGCAATCTCATGGGCGACCACGCCCAGTGATGTAAAGGGATATACGCCATAACGCGACAAGTTGCCATCGCCAAACGTCACTTCCTTGCCATTCCAAAATGCATTGAGGTAATTTTCACGGTAGTGCACCCGCATCACCAAATCGCCTTCAAGCGCGCGGCTGCTGTACCAGTCATCAAACATCTCAAGCGTTGCTTTACCATAGTACATGGCATCATTCAGCGGAGAGTACGCACCGTTAACTGACTTATGCTGGTTCTCGTGGCAATCAAACACAAAGGTCTCTGTATTACTGATGTCGTGTTCCATGTCGATAACGCGAATATCATCATGTGCCAGGGCACAACGCCCATCATCACGCTCTGTGGCATAAAACTTTGGCTTATCCTCACCATAATAGTGGCGGCCGATTTTCTCATTGCCGCCGGGGCCCGTGCCAATTTTGCCGTGGGTCAGTGTTTCAACATGACTCAATACCTCTGCACTATGGGCATCAATAAAGAACTCCGGTCGGCTGGGTGCTTGCTCTGTCTCAGCAAAAAAGCTAATCCGATAGGCCAATCTGAACCCATTCTGATAGGGGTACACCACCAGCTCAATCTGTTCGTCCTGGGTCAGCAAAAGGTTCGGGATACTGGCTTTTGCGCTGCGCAAAGCTTGCGCTTCATCAATTGACGCCACAACCGAATCCAGCTTAGGCGCCGGTACCACTGAGCCACTGACACCCGTGATATTCCCCTCTGGGGAAAACCACACACTGAGCAGGTTTTGCGCATCATGATGGGTCACAATTTCACCACCGTGTACTCGTACTCCCTGGTAATACTGACTGCGACGCAGGTGCTTGCCATCTTCGCTGCGGCTGTGGGTTTTAAATTCAAAGTCTGGCTGAGTATTTGCCTGACGGGATTGGAAAAAGCGCGTTGACTGCTGCAACTGTTCAATCAGCTGAGATTCCAGCTGTTTGTTACTGTGGACACTGATCGGTGCGGTGTTTGCAGTAGAACCAAATACACTCACTGCAGCGAGAAAAGACGCTATGGGTGATAACTTATACATGATTTTACTCTTTTTGTTCGTTGTTTTTATTTATCTTTAGAAGCGCATCCCTGCGCTCACAGGAGTTATCCGTAACAGCCGATTAATTTATAGCTTGCGCCACACACCGTTACTGCCAGGCGTCTGACCACGGGTCCACCAGCGTGCCTGCCAGGTTTCGCCGCCATGTGTTACTTTGTCACCGCCGGTATAAACCAGGTCACTGCGCCAGGCACGTACTTTGCCATCGTCTGGGATGATCTCCTGCCATACACCGCCATTGGAAGGCAACGCACCTCGTGTCCACCAGCGAGCGCGATATTCCACACCTTTGTAAAACACCTTGTCGCCGCCTACATACACTTTATTGGCATCCCAGGTGGTGTTGCCATCACCAGGGGTCGGTTCAGGTGTTTCAGTCAGATTTTTTACTGTGACGTTGAATTGACGTTGTACTTCATGGACACCATCGCTGACGGTCACAGTCCCGGTCACAGTCTGTGTTTTATCCACTTCGGAGGCCGTCAGGGTCACAGATGCGCCCTGACCACTGATTGTGTGACCAGGCACATTCCACTGGTAACTCAGTTTTTTACCTTCCGGATCAGTGGCACCCACGGTCAGGGTTTTGCTGGCCTTTTCATCCAGACTAATACTCGCTATGTCTCCAACAACGGGGGCTTTGTTTTCAACTACCATCGCCTTCACCAGTACTTTGACTTGTCGCTGTACCTGGTTCACCCCATCGGAGACCTGTAAGTTGACCGTAAAAACCGAGTCCTGAGCGACATTGGGCGCTGTTACGATAACGCTGTCATGCTCGCTTTGCAGATTCAGCTGAGCATCGCCTGACCAGCGATAGGTCAGCGCTTTGCCTTCCGGGTCCCGCGCGTCGGCAGTCAGGATGTAGATGTCACCCGCCTGCAAAATCAGGCTAGCCGGCACAGTAACTGTGGGTGCTTTGTTCACGGGCACCGGCTTAGTCACTTTCCCGGCCAAGCCTTCGTGCATGGCATTGAGAATATCGCCGTTATCGGCATCAATTTCCCAGGCGAACAAGCCGCCCAGGTTGTGCTCACGGACATACTGGCCCTTGGCTCTGACGGAACGCGGGCTGTCATAGGTCACCAGCGTCCCGGTATCGCGATTCCACACAAAGGCTGCTTCGGCTGTAGTGTCATAACCCACCTCAAAGCCATTAATGCCCTGCTCACCACTGCCAATCATGTGCGCCTTCAGACCTTTATAGTCGATGACACCCGCTTCCCAGACGCCCTGTGACGTGCTGCCTCGTAGCTTACCATTGGCCGGTGCCGTCATCGGGTTGTCGGCGATTTTGGCATTTTTGGGATATACCCCTTCCCAGCCACGTCCGTACATGGCTGCACCGACGACCAGTTTTTCACTGGGAACGCCTTGCTTGAGTAGTAGCTGAATAGCATTATCCAGCGTATAAGCGGGGCCTTTTCTTGCTTCACCTTGCTCATCAACACCCGTGCCCTGGCACTCATCTGAATTCAGATGTGAACCACAGTAAATGCCCGTCTGGTGGCCTGTTTCGTTGTTCCAGCCGCCGTAAAAGTCATAGGTCATGGCAAAGATGTAATCCATGTACTGCGCAGCATCGCGATAATCAACATCTTCGATTTTGTCCCAGCCGGTACCAATGGCTGAAGTTAATTCGAATTCACGACCGGTTTCAATTTCCAGCTCATCCAACATCTCTCTGAGCTCTTTCATCAGCAACACATAGGTTTCGCCATCCGTGCTGGCGCCCAAATCAGGGTGAGCACCATCACCACCGGGAAATTCCCAGTCAATGTCTACGCCGTCATAGAATTTCCAGGTGGTCAGGAACTTGCGCATTGACTTCACAAAGGTGTCGCGATTTGCTTTGTCCGTAAAATCAAAGAAAGGATCGGATAAAGTCCATCCCCCTACCGAAGGTAAGATCTTCAGATCCGGGTTGTGTTGTTTCAGCGCCATTAATTGCGCGTAGGTGCCACGAATTGGATCGTTACTGCTGATCCCAGGCAGTGCCTTTTGAACCGCAGCCCAGGGGTCGTGGATCACCACTTCATAGTCATCAGAGCTGCCACAGGCCAGCTTTAGGGCGCGCAGACTATTGCCATTTTCTATCTCAGCCAACGAATCATTCGGACCACAAATAGGAATAAAGCCATATAAAAGGTGGGTCAGATTATCCGCCGGGATTTGGGTCACATCAAAGTTTCGGCCGTATATGCCCCACTCAACAAAATAGGCACCTACTACCGTATTGGGATCAGTGTCATGCTTTTTGTTATTGGGGTTGACGTTTAGCTTGAGTGGTTCCAGGTGCCCACCATCGGTATCCGCAATTACGATGGGCTTGCTGGCAGAGGTGGCACAGCCCGACGCATCACACAATGCAATGCGCAATTCATGCCGCCCTGATCTATGATAAGGGAAGCGGATCACCCCGCTGGTGGTGCCTTTCGCCAGTTTACCTTCATTGACCACCTTGTCATCAAAGTACACTTTGTAACTGTCACCCCCCTTGCCCGACCAGGCATTCCATTCAATCGCGATATCGACCACCTCTTTGGCCTGGATCAGCTGTTTGTATGACCCTCGGCCATAAATATTCACATCAACAAAGGAGTAGTTTTGCGGTTTCCAGTTAATGCTCGGGGTTGATGGCGCAGCGACAGCTGTCGCTACTGATAAAGCTGATGCGACCGCAGCCGCACTGATCAAATAGTTAAACATGTTCTTTCCTCGTTCGTTGTTATAGTTTTTTCCACACGCTGTGTTTGCCAGGTTGCTGGCCTCGGGTCCACCAGCGCGCCTGATAACGCTCGCCCTGATAGCGCACAATTGCACCGCCGGTATAAGCCACGGAGGCTTGCCATAGGTCTTGCGGTTCTGAGGGCGGCGCAATGCGCTCCCAGGCATGGCTTGTATCGGGGCGTTGCCCGCGAACCCACCATTTGGCGCGATATTGGCTGCCGTTAAAGCTGACAATGTCTCCGCCGGTATAGACCTTATCCGCCTGCCAGGTATCACTATCGGGGGGCGTCGGGGTGTCATTTTGGTTGGTCACGGCAATGACCAGGTTGACTGAGGTGCTGAGTTGTCCGTCGGAAACCGTAACTTTGCCGCTAAATTGCGTGTCTTTATCTACTTGTGGGGCCGTGACTGTGATGGTTGCGCCGTTGCCGGTGTAACTGACTTGGGCAGGCAACTGCCAGTCGAAATCCAGTCTGCTTTGCTGGTCATCAAAGGCATGCACATGCAAATGTGCGCTTTGTCCTTCTTGTACCGTCAAGACGGCCGGGGTATGCACTGTGGGTGGTGTATTCACGGGCCTGGCAACCACACTGAGATTAAAGGTATGCGCCTGATCGCTCAAAAAAACCTGATTGCTCGCCAGATTAGTTGTATCAAAGTGAATATTGCCGTGCGCATCTTGCACCCCAATGCGGATCAGTGCAGCGAACGCCTCATTGAGCTGCGTCGCAAAATACGCTGGCCAGTCGGCAAGGCGCTGCTCAGAAATGGTGAGTTTTTCCTGAATAAGCTCTTTGCCGTTGCCGTCGAACGCCCGCAACCAAATGGTATCGCCAATATTGGCCGTCTGCCCCTGACGCAGATAGTACCCGGCGCTGTGCCAACTTTGTGGCGGCTGGGGTTCAGCGTCTCTGATGAGCGTAATATCACTACAGTTATAAAAGCCTTCTCCGACTATATCATCCCGTTGCCAGCGGCTGTAAAGGATGGCATCGCCCGAAAACTTATCAGGAACGGCCACTGTCATCTCATAATAACGGTTACCGTCGGGTGCCATAAAAAAGTCGACATTGCCATGACTTTGCACCAGCTCCAGATTAGCCCAGCTGAGTGCTTTGTTTTCAAAATCCACGCCCGGCTTGGTTAAATAAAACTGCCAAAAACTCGGGTTGTGCGGCGTTGTGGCCCGATAACGGATCTTGATTTGCCCTTTACCATCGACCATTACAGGGGTTTTCTGCCAGTCTTTGGAGGGTAAGCCCATGCCAGCTTTGTTTTTATCTCCGGCATGGCATAAAGTCCCATCGGGAATATTCGCCTCAACCGCGCTTTGATCGTTAAACTCTGCCGTATTGACGGCAAATTCATGTTTCTGGATAAACTGCACATGGCCGGATTTCAAAAATGCAGCACGGCAAGCTCCATTGGGGATTTTGGAACCATCTTTTGGCCACCAAAACCCGCCCTGCTCCTGACAAATCGCCTGACGGGCCTTGGGAAAGTCCATATAGCCATGGGCATGCGCCTGATTGATGGCAGCCAGGGTCATCCCAACGGCCAAAGCCGATAGGGTTTTATTGTATTTCATAGGGTTATCTCCTGCGGTGGCAGTGATGCCACCGCTATTTTTTTGAGGATTAAAGCGCGCAAACCTGCTGCCACGCACCACCATTAGACGGTGTTGCATTGGTCCACCATTTTGCTTTGTAAACGTAACCGTTATGGATCAGCATATCGCCACCGAGCGCATGACTCGGTGTACCGGCCCAATTAGTGCGCGGCCACTGAGGATATTGATTGATATTGCCCAGCTCAACGCCCTGACAACGTGAGCCCTGTGGTGGATTACCGCCGGATGTGTCGTCCGACTTTTTCGCTACAGGCAGTTGAGGGTATTCACTACTGAAGGCGTATTGTTTGCCATTTTTTTCAATGATAAAGTTAACCGGTCCCGTGATCGGCATGTAGTACATCACCTGGGCATTCACGGTCTCTCCCGGCTTAAACGACTCCAGCTGGCCACCCCACTCGTTTTTCAGGGTAATTGAGAAACGATGGAATTCGTTGTCAAAGCCACCTATGTTATTACCGCGTGTGTTGCTGGCATCATGCTCTACTTTCATGCCGAGCTTTTTGCGGGCATTCCAGTTGGATTTAAAAATCGCCGAGGTTGAGACTGGCACATTGAAGCTGATAGTTGCCCCGCTCAGGTCTAGCTCCGAGTGGTTAGTGAACGCAAATGTAGGTCTGATCGGGTAGTTCTGATCGCCAACCGGGAAGTCTTTGGCATCAAAGCGAATATCGACTGCCATCTCAGGTACCGTGAATTCGGCATCACCCTGCGTCGTTGCGTAGTTAGTACCATCTTGATTGAAGGTGTTATAGGCAAGGCTGGTCATGGTCGAACCCATGAAGTACTCACCTTTATCCGCATGGTAGTCGAAGTCGCCAGCCAGCTCCCAGAACATCACGCCACCCAGACCTTTTTCAACCACATAATTGAGCTTAGTCTGCATGGATCCGGTATCTTCCATCGACAGGAAGACTTTTTTCTGTGCATTGTACAGCCAGGGCGCGACAGCGATGTCATCGTAATGCCGCACATACTCGCCACGCAGCACATCATCCGAGTCTGTGTCTGGTGTTAAGCCATAATCGGTTAGGTAGCTTGGGTTGATACCGTGTTGCAAGTTCTTTGCGTGCCAAAGTGGATTGGAGCCTGCTGCGACTTCTTGTCCGTTTTCAATGTCGTGCCATAGGTTGTCGATGCCAATGGCGCCGTTGCCACATTTGTTTTTCTCGCCAATCCCAGTTCCTTTCGGACAGGCGTTTTGATCTGGCAGAGGCGCGCGACCCCAGAGACCGTTTTCACCGCCACGCACATCTTTAAAGCCACGGGTGTAATAAGGGATGCCTATGTTGATCCGCCCCGCAGGCAATGCACCTCTGAAATAATTCACGGCCCAGTCTGTGTTGAGATAGCCAATTCCCCCAAACTCTTTGGTGCCATAGACATTCCAGGTTTTCAGCTCGGTGTCTTTACCCGTGTCATACAAAGGTGCGTTATGGCCAACATGGTCATTCCAGGCGCCGTGCAGGTCGTAACTCATGATGTTCACAAAGTCGAGATATTGCGCGGTCTGGAACGTTTCCATACCTCTTAGTAAGTAGCCCGAAGAAGGAGACGCTATGGTCAGCATATAGTGCTTACCATCCTGCTCGCCTGCTTTATCCAGTGCTTCACGCAGGGATTTCATCAGCACCTGATAAGATTGATTCAGGCCAGCGCGGCGCTGATTGCTGATCTCAAAATCTTCAGGATGGCCCGAGTCTTTCATCGAGGACGGATATTCGTAGTCAATGTCCAGACCATCAAAACCGTACTGACGTAAGAAGGCCACAGAGCTGGCAACAAACGCTTCTATCCCCTCATGATTAACACTGCCATCGGCGTGGGTGGTCATAGTGTAAAACCCGCCACTGTTGACGCGCTTTCCGGTTTCATCAAAGTAACCGCCCGTTTCTGCCCAGCCACCAACTGAGATCATGGTTTTGACGTGTGGATACTGCTTTTTGTAACGATTCAATAAGTTAAAGTGACCGGTATAAGGCAGACTTGGATCCATTTCGGCGCCCGGCTCGCCCGGCCAGGTCATATTGGTTGCAGCGTTGCCCTCAGCGTTAGGGTCGCCAATGCTTAGCTCATTTTGGCTATTTACATGAGCAAACGCATAGTTAATGTGGGTGATCTTGTCCCAGGGAATATCATTGACCAGATAACTTGGCTGACCGTTTTTACCATGTCGCCAGCTGGTAAAGTAACCAATCACGCGCCGGGGATGATCCGCCCCCATTTTCTCCCGACCTTCGCTATCGTATACATCACAATAAGCACTGGTTACGCCGGGTGTACGATATAGTCCGGCAGGCAAACAATCCAGCTGGCTTGTTTTATCGTCACCAGGCGCTTTCACAATGAAAGTACGCGTTATTGTTTCTGACACCAGGCCATGCTCGTCCGTTGCCTGCAAAGTAAACTCGTGACGGCCGGCCGATGCAGCTGACCACTCATATTGCGCCTCAGTCAGTTCTGTACGCTTAACCTCTTCCCCATTTAGCGTCAGTATCTGAGTTAAACCATCATTTTCTTTGTCATGGCTTCGCAATGTGAGGCGAACCAGACTGCCCACTTCCAGTTCACTGGGCAACTCGGCTGTCAAACGTGAAACCGGTGCGGTGTTTTTTTCTTCCGGCGGTAACGCGTTCACTACGACTTTCCGCCTGGTCGATACAGTTTTTGCGCCATCGTCATCAATGGCCACCGCATGAAACAGGTGTTCCCCTGTACGTGCTTTCCAGTCAAGTACATAGGGGGCTTTGTCTAAAACTTTGACCAGGGTGTCATTGTGATAAACCAAAACCTGCTTGATCACACCATCACTGTCACTCGCTTCAAAAGCGAACTGGATCTGTTCGCCTTCACTTACATTTACCTCACCCTGGGGCTGAGTGACATCAATAACCGGTGACTGATTGGGTAGCTCAGTGCCACGACATTCACCCAGCTTACGCCATTCCTGCCATTGACCGGAGCGGAGCTTAGGTGATGAACGATTCCACCAATTTGCCTGGTAGGCTATGTTATCTTGTTGCACTTGCTGGCCGGACGTATACACCTGACCGGCTTGCCACTGAGGTATCCCACTACAATCCACCGCCGCACTCGCGTGGTGTGCCATTAATGCCAGCGCTATTGCGCTAAGCTTAACGGCTGGCTTTGACATGTTAATTATCTGCATAAATACATCCTCACTTGTTTTTATTTTTAACCTGACATCAATGAAAAATGAGTTTGTTTTCCATCTCGGTCCAGGCGGATGCAGTGTATCGTTCCAAATAGACATAACAAGTGACTATATAAAAATAATAATCTAGTACATTTTTACTTTTATTTACTCTGCAACGTGAGTCATAAATGCTTTTATGCTATTGATAATAGTAAAGATTATTTATTTGTTGCGTTTTTATGAATACTGAGATAACCAGCCTTCATCATTGCGTATCTTAAAACTTACAAAAAGCACTGGTAAGAACAGCCATAAGGATGGCTAAAAATGATTTTTATAGTACTTTTTAACCAATCAGAAGATATAAAATGTATGTTTCACGGGGTAAAATTGATTAAAACAGTGCTCTTATCGCACAATTAAACATGCGAAACGACAGCCAGAAAGAGGACAAACCATCCGTTTTACGTGCTCGATTTGTACAATATTAGAAGTCAGCCATAAGGCCAAACGGTCGCAGTAGGAAACTTATCCTAATCGTAGCCAATAACGACTGGCGGCTTAGGTAGATATAGCGCTCTAAAAGGACAGGTTTGGAGTGGTAATAAATACGGGGCATACCGGTAAAGGCATGCCCCGAGGGTGTTTATTTCTGACGTCTGCGGCGTACCCACAGCAGCGGCAGTGCAAGTAAAGACAACCAGCTCAGAGACGCTGACTGACGTTCATAAGTCTCAGTTTCCGGGGCAACACACTGCTCCAGGTCTGTACTGCCCGTTTTTGTCAATACGACTGGTATAGTCACTGATTCTGACGCTTCATTGCCATCGGAGTCTTTGTCCGGGTTGCCAAATGAATCCAACTTAGTAACCGTTTTGGTTGCTACTGCGTAAATCGTATTATCATCTGTTATGCGAATGGCTTCCGCCACGACATATGGGAATTCATCGCTTTGACAAGGCAGTAAATCATTGATGTTAGTCAGCTTTTCATCGCCAATCTTATACATAAAGGCCTCGCTGCGAGGGCTGGAAACGTTTTTCTCTATTTCACCCTGACCCACAATGTAACCGGCGTTGTTGATGTCTCTGACATAAGTGTCTGAGCCACTGAAATAACTGGGCAGTTCCACAAACGTTTTATTGCTCATATCGTAGTAAAACCCGGCTACTTCAAATAAAGAGCCTTGGTATTGTCGGCCTACATATCCGGCAATGACGTTACTGTCGTTGATGTCGACCGCATTACCGGCCTGGTCAAAAACATCGTGCTCTCGCAAAGTGAAAAATTGACCATCCTGGTAATAGCCCGGCTCTTCATAGGCTTTCAGGCTATCGTCAATTCTGATCCTGGATTTACCAACGGCGACCCCCGCCTTATTGATGGCAAACGCCGAGCTGTAAAATGGATTGTTTTCATCGTCTTTGCGCTCGAGGCCAATACCCAGGTTCTTTGCCTCAATAACGTTGAAATCTTTATCCAATGTCCATTGGAAAGCGCGTAAATCATAGATACCACGGCCCTGACGCCAAATACAAACAGCTTCTGGTTCGTCTTTATTGTCACAGTTATCTGTAATGGTGGTTTGGCTGTTTTCTGGCAATCCCACTGATGCCTGGCCCACCACCAGATAGTTGCCTTCATCGGTCAGGGTAATGTCTGTCGCGATACTGTAGCCGCCATATTCGGTGAACTCAGGCTCAAGTGTGACACGCTTGCCACCTGGCGAGATTACGATACCACGAGCATGCCAGTCACGAACAAAATAGGTTTTCGCCTCACTTTCTCCCTCAGGCGTAAACGTGATCTTTTTAAAAGGCGCAGAGCCCCAGCCAGCCACAGTGCCATCTGCCGCGATGGCGGTCACCGCATTGCTGACGGAACGTGTCAGGCCCGCATAGTCTGGCGACTCGACATCGAACAAGTCAATCAGATTAACACTGGTGCCGGTGAATTCGAGCCCAGATACAGAACTGATTTTTTGGAACTCAGCACTCGCACTTTGTGTACCAGATGACAAGTAACCCAGCATAAAGTTATGTGCTTCTGCGTCTGTTGTAAGCGCATCACCATTCTCTATGTCATCCAGGGTAAAAGAGATGGTTTCTTCCCTGTTTTCTAAAATTCTTTTGTAGGTGTCGTAATAATCGACAATCGAACTGTCTTGAAAATCGATATAACTGATATCGACAGGCAGATTATACAGTCCCGTTACGCGGCCGATGGCATCACCGCTCTCATTGGCATCCGTCACATAGTGCATTTTGCCTATGTCGCTGGTTGGTAATTCAGTGAGTGTATACGGCGCGGCACTCACCGCACCAGACAGGCCAAAGATAATGCTGGCGGCCATAAGTGAATATTTCATTTCAATCCTTACTACTGATTCTGTAATGCTTCTAATTCTTCCCAACGCTCAAACGCGGCTTCAAGCTTGGACTCAAGGTCAGCCAAATGGTTCAACGCGGTTTGGGTCGTTTCAGGATCTTGCTTGAAAAACTCCGGTGAATTCACCAGGTTTTGCTGCTCTTCCAGCTCGTTTTCCAGAGCCTCTACTTTACCCGGCAACGCTTCCAGTTCAAGCTTTAATTTGTAGCTTAACTTGCCGGATTTGTTTTTATTGGCTGATTTTTTGTTATCGCTCGCCTGCTGTTTCTCTTTATCGAGCTTTTCCAACGCTTTTTGCTGCTCCAGGCGCTGTTCCCGGTATGCTTCAAAATCACTAAAGCCACCGACAATCTCGGTTACTTTACCTTCGCCTTCGAATGCCCAGACACTGTTACAGGTATTATCAATAAACTCCCTGTCGTGGCTGACAATCAGGATAGTGCCCTGATACTGGTTAATGATCTCTTCGAGCAATTCCAGTGTTTCGATATCCAGGTCATTGGTCGGCTCATCGAGTACCAAAACATTTGAAGGTTTAAGGAATAGCTTGGCCAGCAACAGACGGTTCTTCTCTCCGCCGGACAAGGCCTTAACCGGGGTACGCGCTCGCGCAGGCGGGAATAAGAAGTCTTGCAGATAACCAAGGACATGGCGACTGCGCCCCCCCATTTGTACTTCCTGCTTGCCTTCGGCAACATTGTCCTGAACGGTTTTTTCCTCATCCAGCTTTTCCCGATACTGGTCAAAATAGGCCACTTCAAGGTTAACGCCCTGCTTCACTTTGCCGTTATCCGGTGCAATATCACCAAATAAAATTTTCAGTAAAGTGGTTTTACCGACGCCGTTGGGACCGATCAGACCCACCCGATCGCCGCGCATGACCAGCGTCGAGAAGTCATCCACAATGCGCTTATCTTTAAAGGCATGACCAATATGTTGTGCCTCGAAGACCAACTTACCGGAGCGCTCGGCTGACTCAATGTTAAAGTCAGTCTTGCCGACTTGCTCAACACGTTGCTTACGCTCAACCCGCAGTGCTTTGAGGGCTCTGACTCGCCCCTCGTTGCGTGTGCGGCGTGCTTTGATCCCCTGACGGATCCAGGCTTCTTCTTCTGCTAGTTTTTTGTCGAATAAGGCGTTTTGTGCCTCTTCAACTTTCAGGTCGTGCGCCTTTTGCTCTAAATATTTCGCATAATCACCCGGGTAAGAGATAAGCTTACCGCGATCCAAATCAAGAATACGCGTTGCAACGCCGCGGATAAATGCCCGGTCGTGGGAGATAAAAACAATACCGCCTTTGAATTCCTTTAAGAATTGCTCAAGCCACTCAACACTGCTCATGTCCAGGTGGTTGGTTGGTTCATCCAGCAGCAACAAGTCCGGGTCGCTCACCAGTGCCTTCGCTAAAGCCACTTTACGCAGCCAGCCACCGGAGAGTTTTTCCAGCTTCATATTGGCACTCAGTTGCAATTGGGTCAGGACCAGCTTGATACGGCTTTCGAAACGCCACGCATCTTTTGCTTCAATGTCGGCTGATAAACGCTCCAGGCGACTGAGCAAACTGCTTGAATGATCCGTTTGCAGTGCTTCACTGACATGATGATAATCAATCAGTAGCTGGGCAATATCTGGCAGGCCACCGGCCACATAATCGAATACACTGCCCTGTGCGCCCTTTGGCGGATCTTGCTCGAGCCGCGATACTTTCAGGCCAGACACCCGGTTAATTTCGCCATCGTCGAGCTGAACTTGCCCGTCCAGAACCTTAAGCAGGGTTGATTTACCGGCACCGTTGCGCCCGACAATACAGACCCGCTCTCCGGCTTCAATGACCGCATCCGCCTGATCTAACAAAGGATGAGTACCAAAAGCCAGCTGGGCCCTTGCAATTCTGATTAAATCCATCTTACTTTAACAACTCTTTTATATCTTGTTCTGTGAAGGGCCAGAACAAAGTTCTGGCACTGTCTGTTGACTTAAGTACGGGAATGGACGTCTGATAGTCAGCCATCAGCTGAGGGTCGTCCACAATATCCTGATGCACTACCGCGTCGCTGTCGACACAGCGTAGCACCAATTCAAGAGCTTGCTCGCAAAGGTGACAGCCGTCAGTATAAAACAGGGTAAGCTTAGCCATGGGTGATCAACCAACTGTTGTGAATTTGCTTGTTGCGCTTGAAATCCGGTGACAAAGTTTGCTCTGACACGTTTTCAGCCTTGAGCCCAAGTCCCATGAGACCAACTTCATCCATTTTAAAGCCGCGCTTGTTATTGGAAAACAACAAGGTACCACCCGGGCTGAGGATTTTTTTCACCCATCCCAGTAGCTGGATATGGTCGCGCTGCACATCAAACACGTCTTTCATACGTTTTGAATTGGAAAACGTTGGCGGGTCAAGGAAGATCAAGTCATATTGACCCTGAGCATGCTCAAGCCACTTAAGACAGTCTGCCTGCTCAAATCTAAAACGTGGGTTACGCAACTCGTTTAACGCGAAGTTCTCTTCTGCCCACTTCAGGTAAGTTTTAGACATATCGACCGTAGTCACTGCTTTTGCGCCACCGAGCGCGGCATGGACAGACGCACTGCCGGTATAGGCAAACAAGTTCAGGACACGCTTGTTCCTGGCATTTTGCTGAATATAGCGCCTGGCCAGTCGGTGATCTAAAAACAATCCAGTGTCCAGATAATCGAACAAGTTAACTTTGAACTTGGCGCCAAACTCTTCAATCACTTGCACTCGGTTTTGCTTGCTGAGAGCATTGTATTGTTCCTGACCTTTTTGCTTTTTACGCACCTTAACCGCAATATCTGAAGGGTCGATATCCAGCGTTTCCGCGGTCAGCGTGATAACATCCTGAAGGCGCTTGTTGGCGACTAACTCGTCGATTTCTTTTGGTGCGGCGTATTCAAATACCACAGCACTGTCGCCGTAGACATCCACCGCCACATTATACTCTGGAATATCGGCATCATACACACGATACGCCTGTACCTGCTCTTTTTTGAGCCAGCTTTTCAAAGCTTGCTTGTTCTTTTTAACCCGATTGGCAAACGCCCGTGACTGTTCAAAATGCAGCGCGCCAGTCTGTTCGTTTTGCGCCACCTGGCGCTCATCCATATCGTAAAGATACAAAGCGACATCGAGCGGACCGTTTTTAAATTTATAACGCTTTTTCGACGACAGTTTGAGGGTTTTAAAGAGTGCCTCATCTGTGCCAAGTAAGGCCACAGACCAGTCTTTATAGTGTTTTTTGAATCGCTCGCCCATACCCCGGTACAGACTAATTAGTTCTGCCATAGAGCCTAAACGCTCACCATAAGGCAGGTTGCTAAGCAATGTACCTGGGCGTTTGGCAACGCAAGTCAGCTGACTGGCATCTCCCTCACTAAAACGGATGTATTGCTCGAGCCCGGCACGTTTGGCGTTGCCTATTGCCGTTTCCAGCACCTGAGCGTCAATGTCCTGACCGATGATCCACAAGGGTTTATCCAGTTGTGCCTGTTTTAACTCGCTTTTTAGCTCTTTAAATTTGGCATCACGAAACCCCGGCAAACGCTTGAAGGCAAAGTCTTTGTTTATATTGGCAGGCAGGTTCAGCGCCATGCTGGCCGCTTCAATCAGCAAAGTACCAGAGCCACAACACGGGTCGAACAAAGGCTTAGAGGTATCATTTAACCAACCACTGCGCTGCACCAATGCCGCAGCGAGGTTTTCGCGAATAGGTGCCCGGCCTTGCTTGGTACGATAACCCCTGTCTGACAGACGTGGACCTGAATAGTCGATATAAAGGGCAATTTTTTCCTTATTGAGTTTAGCTATTACGCGTACATTGGCGTCTTGCTTATCGACGGACGGTCGTTGCTCGTACAGATCCTGAAAATAATCGACAATGGCGTCTTTGATCACCAAACCGGAAAACTGCGTGTTTTTCAGCTCCCGGTTGGTACCATTGAACTCAACCGCAAATGTTTGCTTAGGACCAAACCACTCCTGCCAGCCCTGGAAACGTGCGAACTTGTATAGATCGTCTTTGTTGTTGATGTTTTCGTGCTCATCAATCAGCATCATGACGCGCGTTGCAAAGCGCGTGGTCATACAGAATTTCTGCACTGCCAGACTATCCGCAGTAAAGCGGACCGAACCAACACTTTGTTTGACAACTTCCAGTCCCTGAGACTGAAGCTCTTCAAGCAGTAAGTTTTCAATTCCGATAGACGTTAAGGCGATAAACTGCAATGTAAATACTCAATAATTTCAATTGCAGCGAGTATAACACAGCAAGGAGCAGACTGGCATATCAGAGTCACACAGCGAGACTGACTCTGCAGATATCACAAAGCAGAAATTGGCATGAACGTCAGGCAGTCTGGCTCTGTTTATGTACCTGAATTAGAGGGTGTATTCTGTCGTTAAGGACTTTGATTGCCTGAAACTGTTCAAGCTCGATGTTTTCATCCAGCATAAAGCCTTGTGTCAGATTTATACACAAGCTGGTTTCATGGTTATGATCAACAATCAGGAACTCACCGCGCTGGCACCTTGAATGCAGGGTCACGACGGCGTCGCATAAAGGCTGACCTCCTGTGTAACGACTAAAGAACCAGCTTTTAGCCTGCACAGGAAGTAAATGGAATTTCGCGGCAGTGGCGTTAAGTGCGATTTGACAGCTCTGAGGCTCAGACCAGACTTTGAATCCGAGCAAGTAATCATAGACATTACGATAAAATGCGGCTTCTTCGACGCTTAAGTTAACACTTTGCAGGGAGTCTCCCGTTAATTGTCTGAGACGAAACGGCGTGCATAACTGAAGGTCATCACCCAAATCAACAAGCAGTCTGTTCCTGTGGCTACATCTTATCCACCGCCACTCTTTGGATGCTTGCAAAATGGACCTCCCGATATCAATGTGTTACGCATCTAAGACCTAGACAGAAGTATATCGCGAAATATCGCTGTGTGAAAATTTTTGTAATAACAAATTGCTTTAGATCATCGCGCTATATGAATGATCTTTATAAGGAAAAAACGATCATTGCGGTGTGACAATGATCGTTTTATCAAAGTGTATCTGAATGGCGGCTAAGTTACAGAATAATTACAACTATATTCAGTAGCTTAGAAAACAGCCGGTTAGATCTCCGTGATGATCTTTTTGATCAACTGAGGACCTTCATAAATAAAACCGGTGTAAACCTGGATCAAATCGGCGCCGGCTTCAAGCTTTTCTTTTGCCGCAGCTGCGCAATCGATTCCGCCAACGCCAATAATCGGGAGCTTACCTTCGGTCATGCGCTTCAGTTCGCTCACTACCTGTGTCGACTTTTCGCGTACAGGGCGACCCGATAAACCACCCGCCTCTTCTGCGTGCGCAAGACCTGTAACCGCTTCTCGCGACAATGTGGTGTTAGTGGCAATAACACCATCAATGCGGTTATTAACCAGTGATTCGGCAATTTGCTGCAACTGAACGGCATCCACATCCGGTGCAATCTTAACCAGCATTGGCACTGACTTTTTATGTTTTTCGATCAGATCTATCTGCTCGTTTTTCAGGCTCTGTAGTAAATCATCGAGGGCTTTACCGTATTGCAGGTCGCGTAATCCTGGTGTATTCGGCGAGGAAATATTAACGGTAATATAAGACGCGTGCTCAAACACTTTACGCATACAGTGAATATAATCATCTTTACCCTGCTCGTTCGGCGTATCTTTGTTTTTACCTATGTTGATACCCAGGATACCGCTGTAGCGGGCCGCTTTAACATTTGCGACCAGATTATCTACCCCTTTGTTATTAAAACCCATGCGATTAATAATCGCGTTGGCTTCTGGCAAGCGAAATATCCGGGGCTTGTCGTTACCGGCCTGAGGTCTGGGTGTAACCGTACCCACTTCAATAAAGCCAAAACCCATCTGGCTGAATGCATCAATACACTCTGCATTTTTGTCGAGTCCCGCAGCTAACCCCACCGGGTTGTCGAACTCCAGGCCCAGAAAATTAACCGGTTTCTTTGGAAGTGACTGTGACCAGGCCATACTTAATGGGGTGTTCGCGAAGCGGCGTAAATTTCCGAGCGCAAAATCATGAGCCCACTCGGCATCTTTACTGAACATATAGCGACGCGCTAAATCATAAAACATGGAGACTCCTTAAGTTCCTAGTAACGTATGACACCAATCAGCATTCATGCATAAGCCATTTAAAGGATGAATCGTCGCTAACTGCGCTAAAAATTTCTGATTTAGTGCCACACTAAATAGAAAATTTTTGCCTGGTTATCACCGAGATTGTCTTGCCTCTAAACAGATTACTTAAGCGAAGCGACTTGGTGCCAATTTTCAAATCTGAGATAAAAAAATACCCCAGCAAAGCCGGGGTATTTTAACGGGTTATTTTCTATTTGGAAGTGTCACAGTTGTGACTCAACAACATCAGTTCACGCAATGCCACTGAGAACTTGGCAAAGTCATGACTCTGCGACGTCTTGAACTCAGCCAGCATTTGCTGCCAACGTAGCAATAGCGTTGACTGATTTTCCATCCACTGATTGATCAGTGAATCGACATCGTGATCATCGCCCTCAAAGCTGTTCAGAACAACTTCAGACAATGCGCGTTGCTGCCAGTCCAGCTCTTCACGGTAAGAGGCACGTGCCAGCGCCTGCCAGTGGTTGGCAACCGGTTGTGCCGTGATCTGGTCAAGGAACCAGTGCAGCCCCATGTTCGCACCCAGTTTAAAGTAGGTGTTAGACACTACATCAATGGCACGGCCAGAGCTTGCAGCCACTTCTGCCAGGTCCATGACTGAGAACAGGCTAGACAGAGACACAATGCGCATTGCGATTTGCTCTGGTACACCTTGTACGATAAGCGCATCGGCTTTTTCTGCCAGGCGTGCACTTTCTTCTTCAACCATGTAGCTGTTCAGGTTTTTGCTCAGATCTGCAAAGGTCGGCGCAAAGAACGCAATGGTTTGCTCAATTGTCATACCCTTGTTGCGGTGACGCAGGAACCAACGCGTTGTACGGCGTACAGTACGACGTAGCTGATACAACATTTCTGTCTGAACCGCTGATGGAATATGGTTATCCAGCGCAGCAATTGACTGCCAGGTCTGTTTCATTTCAAAGATTTCGCTGGCAATTGAATAGCACAGCGCAATCTCGGCTTCCGTAGCACCGGTTTCTTCGTGCATACGAACCATGAAGTTCAGACCCATGTCGTTCACTATGTTGTTAGCTAGTTTCGTCGCGATGATTTCTTTACGCAGTGGGTGGTTATCCATCGCCGCGTTAAAGCGCTCGCGCAGTGGCACCGGGAATGAATTCACTAACAGCTGACGGTAATACGGGTTTTCTGAAATTTCATCAACAACCAGCGATTCTTTCAATACCATTTTAGAGTAAGAAACCAGTACCGAAAGCTCAGGACGTGTCAGATCAGACCCTTCCGCAGCGCGCTCAGCCAGCTCTTCATCAGTTGGCAAGAACTCAATCGTACGGTCCAGTTTACCCTCTTTCTCCAGTGCATGGATAAAGCGGATCTTCTCTTTCAGTGTTGCCGGACCTTTCGACTTAGTGATAGACAAGGTATGCGTCTGACGGTAACAGTCAGCCAGTACCAGTTCAGACACTTCGTCCGTCATGGCATACAGCAGTTCATCACGCTGTTTCTTGGTCAGGTCGCCTTCTGCTACCAGACCGTTCAACAAGATCTTGATGTTTACTTCGTTATCCGAACAAGCCACGCCACCTACGTTATCAATGAAGTCGGTGTTAATGCGTCCGCCTTTCTCGGCAAACTCGATACGACCCAGTTGCGTTGCACCCAGGTTACCACCTTCACCAAAGATCTTAGCGCCCAGCTCTGAACCATCAATACGCAGACCGTCATTCGCGCGGTCGCCTACATCCGCATTGGATTCCGACTTAGCTTTAATATAAGTACCGATACCACCGTTCCACAGCAGATCAGCTGGCATTTTAAGCAAGGCTTTGATTAGCTCGTTAGGTGTCATGCTGGCTTTTTTGGTGCCCAGCATCTTCTTCATTTCAGCCGTCAGGTTAATTGACTTAGCTGCACGAGAGAAAACACCACCACCTTCAGAGATCAGCTCTTTGTTGTAATCTTCCCAGCTTGAGCGAGGCAGATTAAACAGGCGTTCACGCTCTACATAAGAGCTTGCTGCATCTGGGTTCGGGTCGATGAAGATGTGCATGTGGTTAAAGGCTGCCTGTAGGCGAATGTGCTTAGACAGCAACATACCATTACCAAATACATCACCACCCATATCGCCGATACCAACCGCGGTGAAATCTGTGGTCTGACAGTCGATGTCCATTTCACGGAAATGACGTTTAACCGACTCCCAGGCACCTTTCGCTGTGATACCCATTTTCTTGTGGTCGTAACCAATTGAACCACCTGAGGCAAACGCATCACCCAGCCAGAAATTGTATTCTTCTGCAATGCCGTTAGCGATATCCGAGAAAGTCGCGGTGCCTTTGTCGGCAGCAACAACCAGATACGGGTCGTCTTCATCATGACGCACAACGTCAACTGGTGGCACAATTTCACCGTGGATGATGTTGTCTGTGATATCTAACAAACCGCGGATGAACATCTTGTAGCATTCCTGACCTTCTTTAAAGAAGGCTTCACGGTCACTTGGCAGCTGCTTACAAACAAATCCGCCTTTAGAACCCACCGGTACAATCACCGTGTTCTTAACCTGCTGTGCCTTAACAAGGCCCAGAACCTCAGTACGGAAATCTTCACGGCGGTCAGACCAACGCAAACCACCACGTGCAACTTTACCACCACGTAAATGCACACCTTCTACGCGCGGGGAGTAGACAAAGATCTCGTACGCAGGCAACGGCAGCGGCATGTCGGGGATGGCACGTGGGTTGATCTTGAACGAGACATAAGACTTATTGCTGTCGTCCGCTTCTTTTTGGTAGAAGTTGGTACGCAGTGTGGCATTGATCATATCAACGTACATGCGAATGATGCGGTCGTCATCCAGATTAGCTACGTTTTCCAGCTCCAGGTAGATCTTCTCAATCAGCTTGTCCAGCGTCTTTTGCGCCGCTTTCTTCGCAGGAGAGAATTTCTTCACAAACAGCTCTACAATTTGCGCTGCAATGTGCGGATAGTGCTCAAAGGTGTTTTCGATATAAGATTGTGAGAATGTCACACCAATCTGACGCATATATTTAGCGTATGCACGCAAAATAGACGCTTCACGGCCTGTCATGCCACCCAGCAATACCATGCGGTTAAAGCCATCGCTTTCCAGACGGTTATTCCAGACATTGGTCAATGCGGCGCGAAAACGTGCAGATACCTTATCGAAATCAGCAATGCCTTTTGAGTCGATCATCATGGAGAAATCCATGATCCAGTTTACCTGGCCATCGCTGGTTTTAATTGCGTAAGGCGTTTCACCAATCACGCGCAGACCAAAGTTTTCCAACATCGGCATAACGTCCGACAGGTGGATAGGCACATCTTTGTGGAACAAGCTCAGACGAACGATTTCGCTGTTTGCTTCTTCCTGAGGACGATAGAACAGCATTTCCAGCTTCTTCTCATCGCTCAGTTGCTCCAGCTTCTCGATGTCGACCACAGCAGCACTAGGCAAAACCTGATCTTTGTATGAATGAGGGAACGCATTGGCATACTTGCGGTTTAGCTCGTTACCACGGGTTTCACCATTGCTGCCAAGCAATGCTGACTGTAGTTTATCTTCCCAAGTGCGAGCGGCTTCTGCCAGATTATTTTCGATGTCTTTCACGTTGTACTTAATACTGTTGTCTGCCACACGTACGATGTAATGCGTTCTCGCCAGTGTGGACTCTGAGAAAAAGGTCGTAAACTCAACTTTTTCATTGGACTTAAATGCATCTGCCAATAGCTTTTGAGTTTCACGACGTAGTGCCGTGTTATAGCGCTCACGTGGTACGTATACCATGCATGAGAAAAAGCGCCCATATACATCACGGCGAACGAACAAACGACACATGTCGCGTTCTTGAATTTGCAATACGCCAGTCGCAACTTCCAGTAGCTCGGCTTCGCGCGCCTGAACTAACTCATCGCGAGGATAGGTTTCGAGCAAGTTCAGCACGGCTTTATAAGCGTGCGTACCTTCTGCAAAATCACATTGCTCCATAATGCGCTGGATCTTGCTCTTGAGCACAGGCACATCTGCCGCACTATTGTTGTAGAAGCTCGATGAGAACAAACCAATGAAACGGTCTTCGCCGATCACATTGCCCTGCTCGTCAAAACGCTTGATACCCACATAATCAATGTAGGCTGGACGGTGAACACGAGACAGAGAGTTAGTCTTAGTTAAAATCAGCAGGTTTTTGCTGCGTGCTTCTTTACGGGCAACTTCTGGCAGCTCAGAAAGCAAACGACCGCCATCGTGGCTGGAGTTTTTCATCAAACCCAGACTGGTGTCTGGCACTGCGCGCAGCTCATGGTCACCTTGTACAGGCACCAAATCGTACTGGCGGTAACCCATAAAAGTGAAGTTATCTGAAGATAGCCATTCAAGGAACTCAACCGCTTCATCTACTTCTGCCTGTGTGCAGTCATGGTGACGAGTTGGGATCTCTTTACTGACTGCAACCAGCTTATCGCGGATTGGCTTCCAGTCTTCAACGGCAACAGACACGTCTTTCAATACTGATTCCAGTTCTTCGGTAAACGCTTTGATTGCTTTAGCATCTGTCTGACGATCAATTTCAATGAAAAAAACCGTCTTGGTCGACGATGATTCTTGTTCTGCTTTTAAATTTGAAAGTGCAGTGATCTTGTTATTACTGTCGCGCTTGATTTTAAGCGGGCTATGTAACAGCAAGTGAGACACGATGTTTTTGCGGCTCAGTGCCATGCGTACCGAGTCAACCAAAAATGGCATGTCTTTGGCGATGATCTCGACGATCGTGTGAGAGGATTGCCAGCCATCTTTGGCTACTTCAGGGTTGAAAACGCGAATAACCGCATCGTCAGTGGCATTCTTTTCGAGAGAATTCCAAAGACTCAATGCGGCTCCGTATAAGTCACTGTCGTTACGATGTGCCAAGTCCTCTTTAGACATATTGCTGTACAAGGCTTTGGCAAAAGTTTCAACGAGCGACACGTTTTCGGCATGAACTTTTTTGTGGATCAGCTTGGTGACGTTATCCAGGATAACCGATGCTGGACCTTCATTTTGTGTCATTATGTGTTCCTTAATCTATACCACCTTTGAACGGTAGATTATTTGTACAGCCATTTATTAGCGTGGAGTCATGTGAATTTTAACCTTTCTGGCGCTAATAAAAAGCCTTTTCGACGAAAACATTATAGCCTTTTCAGCCGGTTGGTCAGATATTCACTAAATATAGATATAAATGGCCGAAACCGGCCATTTATAAGCACTTTTATTCACACTTTTTTTTCTGGTCTGTCCAGATTAAGGTTCCTATTGCAGGTAATAATAAAACAGCACCCAGCATATTAACCAGGAACATAAAGGTTAATAATATCCCCATATCGACCTGGAATTTGAGTGCAGAGAAAATCCAGGTGCTGACACCGATGGCCAGAGTGATACCGGTAAACAGCACCGCACTGCCGCGCTCGGCCAGCGCGTTCCGATATGCATAAGCAAGAGGCACGCCTTGTTTCAGTTGCGTCATCATCGAAGACAGAATATAGATGCCGTAATCCACACCTATACCTACCCCCAGCGCAATCACCGGCAGGGTAGATACCGTCAGACCAATTTCCAGCTTTACCATCAGCGCTTGCGCCAGCGTCGAGACGATATATAGCGGCAATACCACGGCGATGGTCGCACGTATACTTCTGAAACTAATCAGACATAACACAATCACAGCACCATATACATAAATCATCATCGGCAACTGCGCTGCCGAGACCGATTCGTTGGTAGCGGCCATTACACCAATAGGACCCGATGCCAGTTTGAACTGCACCTGATCTGTGCCCTCTTCTTCTGCAAACGCCTTAATTTGCGATACCACATTATCTATGGTTTGCGCCTTGTGATCGGCCATAAAGATGATAATCGGCATCACAGAGCAGTCACCATTTAACAAGCCCGTGCTGGTTTCAACCCGAGATGTGGCCTGAACCAGCGACGCGCTGTTACGCGGCAGGGTTTGCCACTTAAGGTTACCTTCGTTATATCCCGCGTTCACAGATTGTGCCACAGAGCTTAACGAGACAGCGGACTGGACCCCTGGCAAATTCTCGACGCGCCACTGGAAGCGGCTGATCCTGTCCATCGTGTCATGCTCTGTACATGCAGCCGGATAGGCCTCCACCAATACTTTAAGGATATCCGAAGAAATAGCGTAACGGTCTGAGATCAGGAAAGTATCCTGATTGTAGCGGGCATCTTCGTGTAGCGCTGGTGCCCCTGCATGCAGATCACCAATTTGCATATGCTGTGACTGCCAGTATCCCAGGCCAAATAACACGGCACTCACCAGCAGGATAACCCGGGCAACACGCTTATCTGTGGTTTTCACTAAGGTTTCTCGCATGGTGGTAAACAGCTTGTGGCTGAAAGAATTACCATCGTCAACACGGTGAATTTTGCTGGAGTTATAGTAAGAAGCCAATACGGGCAATAAGATCAGATTAGTGAAAATAATCACAGCAACACCTAAACTCGCCGTGATTGCCAGCTCACGAATAATACCGATATCAATGGCTAGTAAGGTCAAAAAGCCTACGGTGTCGGATAACAACGCAATACCACCCGGAATCAACAGGGCTTTAAAGCTCGCTTCTGCCGCCACTTTACTGCTCACGCCTTCTGCTACTTTTTTACCGATCGCATTGATCATTTGTACACCATGGCTCACACCAATGGCAAAGACTAAAAATGGTACCAGGATAGACATAGGGTCTAAACCAAAACCTAATACGGTGAGCAAGCCCATTTGCCAGACAACGGCAATCAGGGAGCACATGATGGGTAAAAGTGTCAGTTTGAAACTTTTACAGAATAACCACACCATGATAAACGTGAATAAAATTGCTACCGCAAAAAATAGCACAACGCCTTTGGCACCATCGGCAATATCACCGGCCATTTTGGCAAAGCCGATAATATGAATAGACACCTTGTCTGTGCTCAGTGGCTCACGAATTTCACTTTCGAGCTTTTTCGCAAATGCCAGTGTATCGAGCTTTTCCTGCGTTTGCGGATCCGTTTCCATAAGTTGAGCTGTAACCATGGCACACGAATAATCACTGGCTACCATACGGCCAACCACTTTCGCTTTTTCGATGTTTTGCTTTACAACGGCCAGACCAGCTTCGTCAGCTGTGAAATTTGCCGGAATAATGGGACCGCCGGCAAAGCCGTCTTCAACGACCTCTACAAACCGTGCGCTGGGTGCAAAAATCGAGTTAACCAGTGGGCGATTGACCCCCGGAATAAAATACAGCTGGTCGTGAACGGCTTTCAGTTGAGTAAAAAATTCAGGATTAAAAATATCTCCGTCGGCATCACACACAGAGATCAGAATACTGTTCGCACCACCAAACTGCTTTTCATGCTTCAGGTAAACCTGCATATACTCATGGTTGAGCGGAATATTTTTATTGAAAGAGGCATCAAGCTGGATCTGCGTCGCGCGAAAGCCTAAAAACAGCGTTGCGACAATGAAGAACAAGATCATCGCAACACGATGCCGGAAAACGACGTAAACAAGTTGGTTTAACAATGACTGCATTAGTGTTTCGCCTCTTCTATCTGGATCCCTTGTTCCGTTGCCAATATCAAGTTTCCTTCAAACAACACACCGGCCATGATGGACTTGCCATTTTTAAGCTGTTTGGTAGACAAACCGGCTTCATTTCTGGTGTGAATAACACCACTGTTTGCAAACAGATATTGCTGTTCATTCACACTCATAACATGGTTAATCGTGGCAGTTTTAGTGAGCGCAAGGCGCTGAAATTGAGACAAATCCGAGTTGGACACAAATGCGTTGCCACGCAGACCAGCCGCGACCACCCTGCCGTCTGCTGTTTTATTAATGGAGAATAACGAACCGGCATAAAATGCGGGTAACTTGCGCCAGCTCTTTCCTGCATCATCACTGATAGCGAACAAGCCCATTTCACCGGCCAGCAGATATTGCGAGCCATCAATCAGCAGCGCATTGAAGTGAGGCAAAATAAACGCGGTTTCATCTTCATAAGCTGCCGGATCATCTTCTTTGAGTTCGGCAAGATAAGTGACGTCATCCGGGTGAACAAAGGCATCAATAAACCGCTTAGTCCATTTTTTTCCGCCGTCTGTGGTTTCATACATCATTCCGTAAGCACCAACAGCATAGCCAGTTTGTTCATCGGCAAAGGTAATATCAAGACAAGGTTTTTCAATATCTGGTAAATGTTGCTGGATCTGCCAGCTTTGACCACCGTCTTCGGTGTTCAGAATCGTTGCGTCATGGCCACATGCCCAGCCTTTTTTTTCGCTGGCAAAGGTCACTGCGGTCAGTAGACTTTGCACAGGCACAGTGGCTTGCTGCCAACTTTTACCATCTTTGCTGGTTACTATGGTGCCATGCTTACCAACCGCAACCAGCTGCTGACCCGTGTAACTGATATCTGTCAATAGTGTACGCTGTGGGTGTGCCACCATTAATGCATCAGAAGCTGCGGCTACTGCATCACTTTGCATTGCCATCACAGCAATCGTGGTTGCGACTAACTTCTTAATCATGATGAATACTCGATAAATTTAGTGTGAGAGAGAATAGGAAGAGCAGGTTCAGGGGCTGCAAAAGCAGCCCCTGAGAAGTTGTGCTGTGCCGGCACTAACCGGCCACTGTGCTTATCGTCTACCCTCGCGGCGTAACGCGCTTTGTGTAAACTCATTGTCCTGGAAAGACTGGCTGAAATCATACATGCTTTCTTCGTTGTCCAGGCCAATAGCCAGGTAACGACGAGAGTTCAGATCATGATACACGTCTAGCGTACTCCAGTGGGTAGGTACCTCATAGTAGTTCAGACCATGAGCCATCGCCACACGATACATCTGGTCTCGGTTATCATACAGGTCAGCAATGTGGATCTGCCAGCTGTCTTCGTCGATGTAGAATACACGCTTCTTATAGATGTGGCGTGTGCCCTCTTTCAGATTCGCTTCAACCACCCAAACACGGTGCTTTTCATAACGAACATGCTCAGGGTTTACATGACCGGCCATCAGAATATCGTCATACTTTAGCTTATCACTGTGCAGCTTGTAGCTGTTGTAAGGGATGTACAGCTCCTGCTTGCCTTTAAGCGTCCAGTTGTAACGGTTAGGTGAGCCGTTAAACATATCGAAATCATCGGTAGTACGCAGGCTGTCTGATGCTGTTCCCGGTGCATCGTAAGCTACGTTTGGTGCACGACGTACACGACGCTGGCCCGTGTTGTAAGTCCATGCCTGACGAGGGGTCAGGATCTGGTCCATGGTTTCGTGAACCAACAGAGCAGTACCCGCAAGGCGTGCAGGTTCTGTTACCTTCTGCTTGAACTTGAACAGCACGTTAGACTCTTTCAGTTCAGCCGGTGTCGCATCTGGATCTGAATATTTTACTAGCAGTTGCTCATCGAATCCGATGATGTTGTAAGACCCTGAAGCCGTAGGCATTGCCTGTCCGCCGAAACGCGCGATAGACAAACCACGATAGCGCAACAGGTGGTTCCAGATTGCCTCTAAACCATTTTTAGGAATAGGGAAAGGAATACCAATAGCGGTGTCTTTGATACCGTTACCGTCTTCAATTAACTGTGCAGTCGAAGCATACTTTTGAGTTGCATCGTAAACAAACTGAGGAAAAGCTGCACTACGACGAGTTGGGTAGATGTGCATCTTAAAGGTGTCCGGGTAAGTCTCGAACAAGGCAACCTGTCCCGGGCTCAGCTTATCTTTATACTTGTCCAGATTGGTTTTATCAATCGTGAACAAAATTTTGTCATCGGCGTATGGATCTGGGTGGTGCATGCCCACTTTATATCCCGCAGGTGGCTTAGTAATGCCCCCTGTCCACGCTGGAATACTGCCGTCGGCATTACCCGCTTTTTCTGCGCCGATTGGCGTCAGGTCCGCGCCCAAGCGCGCAATTTCTTCTGGGGTCATTTTTGCAAATGCACCCGGTGCTGCCATCATAGTTATAATTGTTGCAGCAAGCATAGTAGGTTTTCTAAACATATTGAAAGCCCTTAGATTGAATACTTGATATTAAATGAAACGAAGTCACGATCTGAGAATGTGTTGGTCTTGCCGCCACCCCAGAATGCGTTATAACCGAAGTCAAATGACCAGGCATTTTGGTAGTTAAAGTTCAGGGTCAGACCAACTGACTTACGATCTTCGACAAACAAGAACATAGGATCAGGTGTTATACCATTCACGTCGTGAGAGAACACGATGCGCGGTGACATATTCACGCCTGCGAACAGGTTGTTGTACTCACCCTTAGCAATTAAGCGATAACCCCATGCTGAAGCCGTTGGGAACGGGTTCACTTCAGGACCATTGGAAATTGCCATATGCAGCAGATCGTAGCTTTGACCGTTAACACCTTCAATGGTGCCGCTTCGGCCAGTACCGGCTACGTTTAAACGTAGCTCATCGTAACTTGGCATGTCTTTGATGGTTACACCACCGACTTCACCGACCAATGCCCAGCTATCCGCCCCCAAAGAAGGGCCAAACAGATGTGTAGCGGTAAACTGTAGTTGCATCGTGTCTTTCAGGACATAGCCTTGTGCGATTTCACCCGGTTTTACATAAGCAACGTCGTCGCCTTGACTCAACTGAGACAGACCCGCAACGTCGGTACGAATGCCAGCTAATGCAAGCTGTTCCAACATACCTGCATAAAGCAATTCTACGTCGTCAATTTGCAGCGGCTCATCTTCGCGATAGGCAAATTCACCTGAGAAAGCCGTTTCGCCAATGGCGGTGTTGAAGCTCAGGCCATACAGCTTGATGTCTTCAGGGTATTCAATCAGACCTTGCGTAAATGCGTTGAGGTTCGTGAAGTTTTCGTCGTTAAGCGTGTTGTTCTGAATGTAGTTCAGATCGGCGACAATGGCATCGCGGGTAAAGTTAGAGGCTTTACCTGAGATCAGAGGACGACGCGCATGATAATTAATGTAATATAGTGCGAACTCAGTATCGTTTAGCTCTGGGGCAAACATGCCCAGGCGGATACCGAACTGACCACCATCTTGTGGCTCTTTCTTACCATTATGACCCTTGCCTTTCAAAGCCACTTTAGTCGGGTAAGCCAGATACATAGAAGTGAGCTGTGACACAGCCGCTTCACTTTGTAATACGTTCGGGTCGGTTACGTCCAGGCCTTGAGCCGCCAACGCCCCCATCCAGTTAGCATGAAGGTTATTAAGCGCTTCAGTCAGGTGTGCCAGGTCAATGTCTGGGTTTGCCGTAAAGCCAAGCTGAATGTTCTGGTTGTAGCCGTTCTCTGACGCGAAGTCGTTAGTAGAGAAATAGCTACCTGTCGCAGGAAGACGAGTCTCGTGCCATTCGTACTGATAGAAGGCTTCCAGTGTGACGTTGTCAGTCAGGCCGAGTGAGGCCCAGAACATGCCAACCGGGATAAAGGCTTCTTTAAGTTCAGCACCTGGTGCTTTCAAGCGGTCGATATCAACCGGGTTAACGTTGATGCCGTGACTGATAAGCGTACTTTCACCCCAGTTAACAACCTGACGACCCAGTCTTACTGACAATGGGTTTTTACCATCATTGATGTCAAAGTCGGCCCAAACGAACGCATCTAACAGGCGCAAGTCTGAACACACTTGCTCTTTAGTCTTGTCGTCTGCACAGGGATCTACTTTTTGCCCTGATACTGGGTTGGTGTATGCAAAATCACCGTCTTCCATTGCAAAATCTTTGAAATACATGAAGCGAGAGAAGAAACCATAATTGTCCTTCGTAATGCCAAGTTCATGTGTTCCTTTTAGCAACTGAGAAAAAGTGTCGCCCGAATCGAAGTTCAGATCGCCGGCATCACCGTTATTTGAGTATGCACCCTGCTGAGACCAGATCTGAGATGACGAGTAAATGGTATTGCCAAGTGACGCGTTATAACCAGTCCAGTTATAACGTGGGTGATTACTTTTACCAATGTGATCAAAATCACGGTCTTCTACACGAATGCTCTGACCGTAAGAAAACGTGGAATCAAAGGTTACATCAAAATCACCAACTTGGAACGTGGCGGCTTGCGCAGCAGTGCCAGCGACACCAAGACATGCAGCGCTCAGGCCCAGCATTATCTTGTTCTTCACAAAGCGCGATGTTTTTATCATTATTTCTCCCCCCTTTGGCGGGTAATTCTTATCAAGTTATTGTTTTTTGTTGTCGTAACGATAGAAGCGATAGCTTTAAATTACAAATAATACGCGTCTGATCGGTGCATTTTTATCTCATTGGAGCGCATTTCACTCATGGTAAGACGTCCTACCAGAGTAGTTATAACACGTAATTTAAGTTTAAAACAAACCGATTTAACAAAAATACTTTATGTCTCGTCGCATAATTGTCATCAAACTACTTTTTCCAACGCTACGAAGCGGTTATTTTCATCTAGCAATAAACGGAAGCGCCCTCGGACCCCTAAAGTAGAGACATGGCGTCTGATATGATGAGCCGGAAAGCGAACTCGCTTCCCGCCATCCTCGACAACCTGGATAAACTCAACATGTCCATGGTAATACGCCATACACTGTTCATGGCTCAAATCCATGTAAAAGTAATACTCATGCATTTTGTGGATAAAAACCTTTACACATTACAACTAGATGCGCTGTTAATTCAGCGCTTTGTCAATTTTCTCGTACAAATCATCGCTCAGTTCAGGCAATCTCGCCAGCTTTTCTAACTGAGTCTTCATCAGACTTTGCCGGGTTTCATCAAAGCGTTTGAAAGACAGTAAAGGCGTGATGATCCGGGAAGCATTTTGCGGGTTGACCTGGTTTAGTTCCGCTATCAAATCACCCAGTAATGCATAGCCCTGCCCATCATTGCGATGGAAGTGACGCGGATTGCTGCGAGTGAATGCACCAATAAGTGCACGCACCCGATTTGGATTCGCTTTATCGAAACAGGGGTGGCTGTACAGGGACAAAATGTTGTCTATGCAGTTGTCATCGCGCCGGCTCGCTTGTAGCGCAAACCATTTGTCCATCACCAGCAGATCAGATTGCCATTGTTTGTCGAAATCATCCAACAACAGCTGGGTCAGCACGTGCTCCGCATTAACTGCGGCCCTGAGTGCCCCCAATTTTAGCGTCATGTTATGGCTTTCACTTTGTTCCTGGATCCAGCCTTGGATTTGTGAGTCCGATACCTGTGCCAGGTAATACAGACATTTATTCTTCATTGTACGAATAGCAACAGCGGCACTGTCAAGACTGCCGTCATCCTTAAGCTGGGCGTAAGTTGCACACCAGGCTGGTTTAAGCTTTTCGGCAATCTGATATTCGATAGTCGAAATCGCCTGATCCAGCTGCTCAACCGGAACTGGGTTGTAGTCAGCACTAAGCGCATCAAAACCTGGCACTGTAAATTGCTCCGCCAGAATCGACAGATCTCCGCTTAAGTCGTCAAGCAACACTCTTAGCGCGTGACTCAAACTCTCTGGTAGCTGATACTCAGCAAATGCCTGTGTGTTGACCAGTGATTTAATCTCGGCTCTATACAGCTGCTGAATGGCTTCCCAGCGCGCGTAATCACTGCTTGCAAACTTAGCAATGTGGAGCAACTGATGCTGTTTATAATCGTAGTTCAGTGTGCAGGGAGCCGAAAAGTCCTCCAGTAGTACGATCACAGGTTCATTCTTTAGTCCCGCAAAAACAAAGCTTTGTTGTTTCTCGGTCAATTCAATGACTTTGCCTTGTTTGGCGATCGATTCAGGAATTGCAATCACCTGCCCTTGCGGGTCTAACAGCTCAATCGCCACAGGAATATGCAGTGGCGCTTCAACTGGATCATTGTCTGCATGGCTCTGTGCCAGATGTAAGGTAAACTCACCCTGCTGCGCATCATAACTTGTTCGTGCGCTGATTTTCGGTGTACCTACTTGATTGTACCAGTGTTTAAATTGGCTCAAGTCTTTACCATTGGCATCACTCATGGCGGCTACAAAGTCATCGCAGGTGACCGCCTGGCCGTCATGACGCTCGAAATACAGCTTCATGCCCTTTTGGAACCCAGCCTCTCCCAGTATGGTATGCATCATACGGATCACTTCAGCGCCTTTGTTATACACAGTCACCGTATAGAAGTTATTCATTTCTATCACTTGTTGGGGTCGAATTGGGTGCGCCATTGGCCCGGCATCTTCAGCAAACTGATGGGTACGCACCGTATTAACCGCATCGATTCGGTTTAGCGCGCGAGATCCCAGGTCACTGCTGAATTCCTGATCACGAAAAACCGTCAAGCCCTCTTTAAGGCTCAACTGGAACCAATCACGGCAAGTTACACGGTTGCCTGTCCAGTTGTGGAAGTACTCATGCCCAACAATCGACTCAATCACGTGAAAATCTCTGTCGGTTGCGGTTTCCTGATTGGCCAGCACGCAGGCACTGTTAAACACATTGAGGCCCTTGTTTTCCATTGCCCCCATGTTGAAAAAGTCCACCGCGACTATCATGTAAATATCGAGATCGTACTCCAGGTCAAAGCGCGCTTCGTCCCACGCCATGGCCTTCTTTAAAGACGTCATCGCATGGGGTGCCTTGCTCAGATTACCTTTATCAACGAAGAGTTGCAGGTCCACTTGTCGGCCAGAGCGAGTTTCGAACTTATCAGACAACACATCAAAATCACCGGCGACCAGGGCAAATAAATACGATGGCTTTTTAAAGGGATCTTCCCAGCATACGTAATGGCGGCCATCAGCCAGCTCTCCACTGTCGACCTTATTACCATTGGACAGCAAATAAGGCATCTCTTTGGGCCCGACTATCTTGACCTGATAGGTCGTCAGTACATCCGGTCTATCCAGGAAATAGGTAATCTTTCGAAACCCTTCAGCCTCGCACTGGGTACAGTACGCCCCATCTGACAGATACAAACCTTCAAGAGAGGTATTGGTGCCGGGTGAAATAGTATTAACGATTTCAATTTCAGCGCGAGAACTCAGCCCAAATAATTCCAGACCCATATCATGTAGTTTGTAATCACAATGGTTTTGTCCATTCACTTTCACAGAGTTAAGTGTCAGATCAACGCCGTCAAGCATCACAGACGTTGCATCACCTTGCGCCGTTAGCGTAAAGCGTGCAGTGACCAGAGTGTTTTGAGGGTCCAGTTCGAATGTTAAGGAGAGGTTTTCTACTGCATGGGTGGGAGGCTGATAATCATGCAGGTATTTGGCCTGAGGTTTTGAGGTCATGACAATTCCTATTATCAAATTCATTTTCTGAAGTCTGCGTGCTGCGACTAAGCAAAATGAAAAAATGAGTACAAATCAATATCTTTATTGTAGAACGGCACGCGCTAAGGGCAAAGGGATTTATGACTGTGAGACGAGTAAAAACGCCTCATATTTAATGAGGCGTTGTTCTGTGATTCAGCTTAAACGCTTATGATGCGTCAGAAGCGGATTTCTCCTGTTGCATTGTTTTGGGCTTAATTTTCAAAATCTTGATACCCAGGTAAGCATATACAATCGCCAGGAATGGGTTGATCAGGTTAAAGAAAGCATAAACGGCATAGTCAAGTGGATTGATCAACAAGACGCTTTGCATATAGGCACCACAGGTATTCCAGGGTATAAGAGGACTGGTGATCGTCCCGCCATCTTCCAGCGTTCTGGATAAGTTCACGCTTCTCAGGCCACGTTGCTTATATTCTTCTTTAAACATACGCCCAGGCACCACAATGGCGATATACTGATCAGCCGCAACCAGGTTAGTGCCAAAACACGTTGCAACCGTAGAGGCAATGAGAGAGCCTGTGCTCTTTGCCACTTTGAGAATGCTCTTAACAAATAGCTCAAGCAGCCCTGTTTTTTCCATAATGGCGCCAAACATCAACGCCGTCATGACCAGCCAGGTTGTTGTCAACATGCTGGACATACCGCCGCCACTGAGTAAGTCGTCCATTTTGGCGTTACCCGTTTCAAGGCTGAACCCGTCAAAGAAGGTCGCCCAAACCAGTTTGAAATGGCTGACCAGCACACCTTCGTCTGGGTTGACCTGGCTCGCTATCAAATCTCCCTGGAACAACAGCGCCCAAATTGCGCCAATGACCGCGCCGATTGAAATAGCCGGAAAAGCGGGCATTTTTTTAATGGCAAGGCCCAGTAAGATAGCAAGGGGCACCAGATTAATAATGCTGATGTTGAAGTTGCTTTGCAGGATAGTGGCAATTTCATCGATTTTGCTCGACTCACTCGACACATCCGCGTTGAACCCCATAAAGATAAAGATTATCAAAGCAATGACAAAACTTGGTACTGTGGTCCACAGCATGTGCTGAATATGCTCAAACAGGTCACTGCCTGCCACTGCGGGTGCCAGGTTAGTTGTTTCTGAAAGTGGCGAGAGTTTGTCGCCAAAGTAAGCACCCGAGATCACCGCGCCAGCTGTGACAACCGGGTCGAGCCCCAAACCATTAGCCACGCCTAATAAAGCGACACCTATGGTTGCAGCCGTCGTCCAGGAACTACCGATACTCATGGCAACTATGCCACAGATCAAACAGCCTGCAGCATAAAACCAGGAAGGATGAATGATCTGCAAGCCATAATAGATCAAGGTCGGTACCGTACCAGACAACAGCCAGGTTCCGATCAAAGCGCCGACCATCAGTAGGATAAGGATTGCCCCTAAAGAAATCGTGATACCTTTGATCATGGCTTCTTCGAGCGTTTTCCAGGTAAAACCATTTTTTAGGCCAATTAATGCGGCCGTAAAGGTCGCAAACAGCAGGGCTATCTGGTTCGGCCCTGAAGAAGAGTTATCACCGTACAGGTATACAGCAGCGCCTAACAGGCTGACTAGTACCACAATTGGAATAAAGGCATCCAGATAGGATGCTTGCTTTTGTTGTCTCAAACCAGAATACTCCTTCGCACTTAATGGAGTGCTTTATTATTATCTCTGCCGGGTCAGTTCAATGGTTAAGCACAACACCTGAATCTGCGCCCAAGACAGCGCCAGACAGTTTCTTGCCTGACTATTTTTAATATTGCAGCTGTCAATAATAACAAATTTCCCACGCACTGGTAACGAAAAAAGGCGCTCAAAGCGCCTTTTCATCGTTTAGCCTGCTGTATACCTGGCTTTAAAACGGGTGTTCAGTCACCTGAATTGTTCTTGGCCAGGCGACCGTAGTTGATCAGATCTTGTGTGATCAACGCCGCTTCTTCCAGGTAAGGGTCCAGCTCTGCGATGATATCTGGTACATCGTCCAAATCTTTCACAGGTTCCTGCCCTAAGCGCTTAAGGCGTTCGTTGGTGCGCTTCAGTGCACGCTCGTCACGCTCTTCACGCTCTTTGGTACGCTCAGCTTCCACCAGTGAAATGGCAATATCGTCTTTTTGTTCTTTATATCGCGCAATATCATCGTAAACGTAAGCAAACTCAGGTTCTTTTGCAATACGAAGCCCATGACGTTCGCTCAAATATTTAATCGTCGGACTCAGGTCATCTAACTGGCGATATTTGGCTCTGACAATACTGTCCCAAGGTAACGCATTATCTTCCTGGCTCTCACCCCACTCTGCCGGGTCAACTGCAGAAGGCAGTAAAATATCCGGAATAACCCCCTTGTTCTGGGTGCTGCCACCATCGATTCGATAGAATTTAGCAATGGTGTAGGTAATGCTGCCAAGTGCGTTATCAAACAGATCATAAGTTTTTCTGAGGCCACGGTGTTGCTGTACCGTACCTTTACCGAACGTTTGCTCCCCGATCACCACTGCACGACCATAATCCTGCATTGCAGCGGCAAAAATCTCTGATGCCGATGCACTGTAACGATCTACCAATACGGTTAGCGGGCCGTCGTAATAAGTCACACCGTCACTGTCTTTTTGTGCTTCAACACGGTTATATGCAGTATGGATCTGCACTATCGGGCCTTTATCAATAAATAACCCTGACAGCTGAGTGGCTTCGTACAATGAACCGCCACCGTTTTGTCTGAGATCAACGATAATGCCGTCCACTTTTTGTTCTTTGAGCTTTTCCAGCTCCCTTTTCACATCTTTCGACAAGTTGTTATAGAAGCTGGGGATTTCGATCACACCGATTTTGCTGGTGAGATCTGAATATTTGGCTTCAAACACCTCTGACTTCGCAGCCCGGTCTTCAAGACGGATTTTATCTCGCACGATTTCCACCACTTTGGGTGTACCATGGGTGTCACTGCCTTTAAGATACTGAAGCCGTACTTTGGTCCCTTTTGGACCTTTAATGAGATCGACAACATCATCGAGACGCCAGCCAATCACATCGACAAACTCTTCCCCTTCCTGTGCCACACCCACAATGCGGTCATCCGGTTTGATTTTTTCTGTTTTGTCGGCTGGGCCACCAGGAACAAGACTGCGAATAATCGTGTAGTCTTCGTCATAACCCAACACAGCACCTATCCCTTCCAGCTCAAGCTCCATGTCCATTTTAAATTGCTCAGCACGACGAGGCGATAAGTAGGAAGTATGCGCTTCGATGCTACGCGCAAAGGCATTCATCACAATCTGAAAGGCATCTTCGTTGTTGGTTTGAACCAAACGTTTGATGGTGTTTTTATAGCGCTTGGTCAGCACTTCTTTGATGCCTGCCCAATCTTTGCCAGTGAGTTTTAAGCGCAAAGCGTCGGACTTAACGCGTTGACGCCAATACTCATCCAGCTCGGCCTGAGTGCTGGCAAATTGCATCTCTTCTCTGTCAAATACAAACTCGTCTGGTTTATCAAACTTCATTTCTGTATCTAACAGAGAAATCGCGTAGTTAAAGCGCTCGTAGCGACGCTGCATGCTGACGTTGAACATGTCAAAGGCAAAATCGAGTTTGCCTTTTTTCAATGCATCGTCAAATTGCTTTCTGTAGTTCGCAAACTTGTCGATGTCTGACTGAAGAAACAGAGACTTGTTATAATCGAGATTCTCGATATAACGGTCAAAAATTTGCTCAGACAGCGCATCGTCGAGTTTAAAGCGCTTGTAGTGCTCACGAGTAAATTTACTGGTTACCCTTTTGGTTGCCGTCGCATGCTGGATTTCAGGCTCCAGTACAGGAATGTCTTTTTCCGTGACAGTCTGTGTTGCAGCTGAACACACGCCAGACACAAACAGTGCGATTGCACCAACTAAAGGTAACTTATTACTCATACACTACTCCTTAAAGAATAAACAGGCTTTCTGCTTTTGTTTTAACTTGCATACCTGTCACTAATTCAACATGAACTTCATCTTTGTTGACTTCAGTGATGGTTGCATTAACTAAGGCCTGTCCTAACTTTACTTTAACCTTATTATTTACCTTGACCTCATTTGCCGGCAGAGGTTCAACTTTACCTGAGCTACGACGTTGCTGCTGCTCTGGCTTAGCATTAACTTTAGCGTTTTTATTGCCGTGACGGTGCTTGTTCTCACCGCGAGATTTGTAAGATTTTGTGTCACCATCGCGACGGCGCTCACCACGACCATCTTGTCTTGGGCGTTGTGGCTTCTTACGTTTAGCCATTTTAGCACGTGACTCTTCAAGTGCTTTTTGCGCATGTTCTACATGTTCCTGCTCAACTTTCTCGGCATCATTACCGTCCAAGTCAACACGAAATTCATTGTTAATCACGGCTTCTAAGTAACGCCACGAAGAAGTGTACTTGCGCAGCGCCTGGCGGACCTGAGTTTTACTGACTTTTTCAGATCCCTCGATTCTGGCGGCAATATCTTTGAAGATACCGACCTTAAGCGGTTTAATACCGTCTTTTTGTTTAAAACACTGAGGAAACTCGGCATATAAAAAGTCGAGAACCTCTTTGATATCTTTTAGCTTGTTTGTGGTTTCCATGTCTAAACCTATAGTTCAATATTATCATCAAGAGATGACTGAATGTAATGTGTAACCCAGTCAACGAGTTCATCATACTCGGCTTCAACAAGTGCTAAATCGCCGCGCAGATGTTCCCATATTCCATTTATAATTAAATCAATTTGCTCGCACGCCAGATCGTCAGGTATTTGCTCCCAGGCTACGTGGATAAGCTCATTCAACGTTTCTGCGACACGCTCTTCGTCCCCTTCCCAGTCTCCGACATCGAAATTTGAAAACAGGTAATCCTGAACGTTGAGTAATTCTTTCATTTACAATGTACCCTCAAAGCATTTAACCAGTGCTTCCAGGCCTATTTTATCTTCATCGTCAAACCTTGCCAAACTCGGGCTATCGATATCCAGCACAGCAAATAATTCACCGTTTCTCATCACAGGGATGACGATTTCGGAGTTTGATGCAGCATCGCAGGCAATATGACCATCAAAGCTGTGCACATCCTCGACGACTTGAGTGGTTAGCTCAGCAGCCGCCGTGCCACATACGCCTTTGCCAAGCGGAATTCGAATGCAGGCGGGATTGCCCTGGAAAGGACCTAATACGAGCTCATCTTTACCATCTAAAAGGTAAAAGCCAGCCCAGTTTATGTCTTCCAGTGAGGTAAATAACAGGGCGCTGAGGTTTGCCATATTGGCGATGTAATTGTGCTCATCACCAATCAGGGCCTGAGCTTGTAGGCTAAGAGTATCGTAGAACTTTTTCTTCTGCATTGCGGTCATTCAACAAATTTACATAAGAAGTAAAGGTACTCTTTCGTGCAGCTAAATGAAACCTTTTAGACAGAAAAACTATTAAATTAGTGTAAAACACCACCGGGCTGTATAAAAAGCCATCACACCCTATGCGCATTGCGACGCAAACTGAACAAAAACAGCCCTGCACCCAGTGCCGCCATCACCGCATTGATAATAAAAACTATACCGGAACTGGCAACGAATAAAAAGCTAAACAGCGCCCCTCCGAGCATGCCAGCCGTCAAAATGCCTGAATAACTTAGCTTGTTATAGCGCAGCAGCAATAAATAGGCTGGTAAGACAAAAAATGCCATGGATAACCCAACGATATGGGCATTCGCCACGGCCGTCATCAGAATTTGAAACAGCACTTTACTCTGGCCGCTTATCAGCGCGTAATAGCTCCCCAGCACAAGCCCAATGATGAGCGGAGACAGTAACGAATACCCCACAGCCTTAGCTACTTGTCTTTTGATCATCTTTTTCACCTTTTCACACTTTGCATAGACATGTTCAGTGTTAACGGCAAACGCATGTATCACAAGTCAACTTTGGTCTAATAGGTTTAAACAACCATAAACCATAACAGCATGCTCAAAAGCACAGCAAACAACACACCCGGCGTCACCGCAGAGCGTAAGGTCGCAGTGGCTATGCCTATCAGCCGTGCCTGCCTTTGTACAACCTGCTGAGGCAGCTGCCAGGAGGTGCTCTTTATTTCACCTTTCAGCAATTGCAAACCATCCGCCGTGGTATTTGCACCAAGACGCACCAATGTGCCGGCCTCTACATACGCAAGATTGATATCACCTGGTGGCAGTGGTTCCATATTATTTACAAAGGTACGTGTTGCGAAGTACAAGCCAACCCCAAGTAAAACTGGCCATGCACTCCCCCACACACTCGCCACGGTAAGTTGCGTAGACCATGCTGCGTCAGCCTGAGGGATCAGATAACTCATGACTAAAACCAATGTAAACAATGCCGCATATGCGCCTAACTGAAGTCTATCCGGCTGACCCGTTGTGGCGTTTGCGCGCTTTTGCCCTATCAATTGTAAAAATCGCATCATCAGCCAGGTGGTACCGACTGCGGTTAATGGCAATACAGTGCCCATCAGCAAATCCCGCCCGACCACATCTTTTAGCGCTACCTTGGCAACCGCGCCACTGGTCAACGGCAACCCGGCCAGTGCTGCAGCAGGCAGCGTTACTGCTAGCCAACACAGCCAGGGATACTTCTGCCATGCCAGGGTGCTATTCATCCCTGCAAAAAGGAACAGCGCTGCTTTAGCCAGCCCGTGGTGCACCGCGTATAATACTATTGCAGGCAACAACAAAGACCATATTTCGGGATATTTCAGCCCCGCCCCAATCGCGGCTATCAGAATACCCATCTGGCTCATTGTTGAGTAAGCAAGTAAAGCTTTGGGGTTTTCCTGCGTTACGCCCACTAAAACACCAAAAAATGCCGCAAACAGGCCAAGCACCACAAGTACAGAGCCAAAGGTTGCAAAGGCGACTTCACCAAACGGAATAAACTTCAGCCAGCCCAGCAGGCCGGCTTTGACCATGATGCCGCTCAACAACGCACTGGCGGCAACGGGGGCAACGGGGTGCGCCAGTGGCAGCCACACGTGCAGACCAAACAATCCCGCTTTAACGCCAAACCCGGCAAGCAAAAACCCAATTGCCCATGCTGGGTAAGCCTGCTCAGGGTTACCTGCTGAAGACGGGTCAACTGAGCCAAAAGCAAGACCAGCCAAAGCCGTAAACAGCAACAACTCTCCCAGCACCGCCCATTGCATATAAGACTTACCGGCCTGATGTGCCTCCTGTGTATCAAAGTGTACAACCAGGCCGTACGAGGCCAGGCTCATTAAAGTAAAGAAACTGATGAACCCAGACATGTCCTCGGCGAGTATAAGCCCAAAGTTACCGCACATGGCGAGCAGGAAAAACAGGCAAAAACGCACTTTGCGCGCATCGTCTTTGGCAAAGTTGACGGCAAAAACCGCCGCCAGAAGCCATAAGCAGGCCGCAAGCAGGAAAAAGGTCGAGGTAGTGTCATTGAGCGTCATGATGCTGCCAAAGAACAACCAGGGCGTGGTATTTGTGCCTTGCGATGACGCACAAAAGGCTAGCAGCGCTGCGGCGGCTGACATCGGTAAAAACCAATGAGCAATTTCCTGCATTCGTTTGAGGACGAGCAGCAGCACGCAGAATATGGGCGTAATAATTGCCAGCCACATCCAGGGGATCTGTTGCGAGCTTACCGCCAGTATCGACACAAACTCACTACCATACTCCCGGGCTGCTATTAGCTTAACCCAGTTGAGCGGACTAAACTGAGCATCTGCAAATAAGCCTGCACTCAGTGCAAGTATCGCGGTCACTATGGGCGGCAGCATCAGCATCCAGTGCGTTTCAAAGCGCCCGCGCGGTTGCTCTTTGGGCCAGTCTCCCTGCTGCGGCTTAAACCAGGCAGCATACAGAATGGGCAGGAAGTAGATAGCATTAAGCAGGCTGCTAATAATCAGCACCCCAAGCACCCAATAAAAACCCGCCTCTAATGCACCGGTACCCAGATACCATTTGGAAATAAAGCCCGCAGCAGGCGGGATCCCTATCATCCCCAGCACCGCCAGACTGAACGCCAGCATAGTGAGTGGCATGCGCTTACCAGCACCATTCATTTGACTGACCTTAGTGACGCCAAGTGTTTCTGCAATACTACCGGCACAAAAGAACATAGTGATTTTCATCAACCCCTGATGGACCAAATGTGCAATCCCGCCGATCGTCGCAATCGGCCCGGCAATGGCAGTCCCCAGTGCAATGTAGGACACCTGACTGACCGTCGAATAAGCCAGCCTGCGCTTCAAATCATCCTGAAACACCGCCCGGGTCGAGCCATAAACAATGGTAATAGAGGCCATGACGGCCAGTATGATGGTCAGCCCCAGCTCCTGTGCAAACTCAACGCCATAAACATCATATACCACTCGCACTATGCCAAATGCGCCCGCTTTCACGACAGCAACGGCATGCAACAAGGCACTGACCGGCGCAGGTGCAGCCATGGCAGACGGTAGCCAGCCGTGCAGCGGTACCAACGCTGCTTTGACACCCAGGCCTATGATGATCAGAGCAAAGATCACTTTTAAATGAAGCGGGTCCAGATGCGGCATGGAGGCCAAAATCCCGGTTGCGGTGAAATCCAGTGAGCCCGCCAGGGCTTTAAGCCAGACAACACCGGCCAGCAGGCTGACTCCACCCAGCATGGTGTAGATCAGATATTTACGCCCTGCTGCCAACGATGCCTTATTCCCTTTATGCACAACCAGCGGATAGGTTGTCAGCGTCAGCAACTCATAGAATATCAAAAAGGTGATCAGGTTGCCCGCAAGCGCAACACCTATGGTCGCAAATACGCACAGACTAAAGAACCCGAAAAAGCGACTGCGATTGGGAGATTGCTCCAGATAGCCGATGGCATAAATCGTGGTCAGCAACCACAAAAAACCGGATAAGGCGACGAACAGCAATGACAGCGCATCCGCATGTAGCACCAGATCCATGTTAGGCAGTAAAGGGAGACGCGTTTCAAACACCTGCCCCTGATAGACGCCCGAGATCATCACTAAGATTAGAGCCACACAGCTGCCAGCCCCCAAAAAGTTCAAAGTCTTTCTGAGTATCGGCTTGTCGTCACTGACAAAGAATATTGCAATGCCCGATGCCAGCGCGCTCAGTAAAATCAATAAAGGCAGAGTACTTTGCCACATCATTCGCCGCCTCCTATCATGATGAGATCAATGATCAGATCCGCATTAAAGCCCAGCGCCATCGTACAGAGCGCAAGTGCCAAACCACTGAGCGGCATCGCTACGGGCACCTTCTGCCAGTTATCGGGGACAACCTGCTCAGAGGCGTGCTCTGGTTTAATAAATGCCAGATCCAGGACTCTGAATATGGCCAGTGCCGCCAATAGTCCGCCGGTGAGAATGATCACAACCCACCACCACTGGTGCGTATCTATGGCAACATTAAGCATTAACCATTTAGCGATAAACCCGGCACTGGGTGGCAAGCCAATTAAACTGCCACCGGCTATCGCAAACGTGAATAAACTCAGCGGCATATACTTAGCCATGCCCTGCAACTTGGCGATATCATCGTGCCCCAACGAATGGATGATATTACCAGCAGCAATAAACATTGCCGCTTTGGCACAAGCATGCGCAACAATAAAGTAGGACACCGCAGCCAGTGCACTTTGATGCTGTGCAGCCAACTGTGATTCTGACACCCCTTCTGCGCTCATCAATAGCGGGAACAGTAAAAACAAATACCCTATCTGCGCGACGGTCGAATAGGCCACCATCAGTTTTAAGCGTGTCGCTCTGAGTGCCTGAATGCATCCCCACAGAATCGCCAGCCCCCCAAGAATACCCAGTAGCATCAGCGCATCGTTGGTGACAGCCGGCGCTAAAATCTCCATCCAAAATCTCACCAGCAGATAGAACGAGGCTTTGACAACCAGTGCAGACAAAATAGCGCTGACCGGTGCCGGAGCACTGCCGTGCGCATGGGGCAACCAAAAATGTAGCGGAACCAGCGCCGTTTTTAACACAAGACCCACAGTGATAAGCGCCAAGGCTGCCCAGCTTAGTGGGTTCGAATCGGCCTTCGCAGCAAGCTGAGCAAAGTCCAGTGTGCCGTAAAGGTGATACAACAAAGCCACAGCCATTAAGTAACAAAGTGACCCAAGCAAGCCCACCAGCAGATACCGCAGCGCCGCTGTCAGGCCCGCCTTGTTACCACTTAGCGCAACCAGCGCAACCGCAGCCAGCCCGATGATCTCGAGTGTCACATACACATTGAAGATATCAGCCGATAAAAATAGCGCGTTAATCCCTGCCACCAGCAACCACCAGAGCGGCCAAAAACGCACACGAGCAGGCGAAGCCGAAAAATAATAAGCAGAATAAAAGGTCAATACCGTGACTAAGAAAGTCGTCAACGTCAGCAGCAGTGCAGAAAATCCGTCCAGACTCAGTGCAATACCTAACGGCGCCTGCCAGCCAGCGAGAGGGTATCTGAATGCCGCTGTGCTCTGGAGCCCCTCAGAAGGTAGGCCTAGTAAAATAGCACAGATCACCAGTACCAAACTCAATGCCGCAAGCAACCCTGTCAGCACCTGCCCATGTTTGGAATTTATCAGTACAGAAAAGATGGCGCCTGTCAGGGGAATAGCGACCAGCAGAGGAAGTAAAGAGGATACGTCAGATATCGGCATTAAGCGTCTTCCTCTTGCTGTTCAAGTGCGTTAATTCTTACCACCAAAGACAAAGCCATCGCAGTACCTGCAACGGCCACAACAATGCCAGTCAGCACCATCGCATGTGGCACAAAATCAGCGGCAACGCCAGATGACGCATTGGCGATAAACACCATAAAAACCCCAACGCCACAAATGTTTATTGCGAGGATCTTTTTCATCACGTGAGCAATCGCCAGCACGCCAAACAGCCCCACGCCAAACAAAACAATGCCAAAAACAGCATATAACATCGCTTGCGTCATGAGTGCTCCTCCTTTTTTGGACCCTCGTACTTTGCACGGGGTGGTTCAACCTGCAACGCACAAAACAGCAACACTAAAATCGCCGCAATGGTTAACGTTGCCGCGACTTCTATTACCAGAATTAACATTCCAGCCCAAGCTTGCGGGTAAGCCAATGCGATGCCGCTTGACAGGATCACAGCTGCGCCCACCAGTAAAAATACAGCCAAACCCACAACTAACAATAATCGCGCGGCTGGTGCATTAAAATTAAAACTATGATGGCCGGCCAGCAGTAACAGAATACCGGCGCCCGCCAGTAAGGCACCAGCCTGAAACGCCCCGCCTGGCAAGGCTGCACCGGTCCATAAAAGATACCCTGAGGTCACCACAATCGCGGGCAGTAACCAACGCAGAAATGCCTCCAACACAAAGCTGCGCTCGGTCGGTACCGACACGCTAATAAATCTCAACTTGCTTTGCTCTGTGCTTGCAGGCATTACTGCCAGTGCCACAATCAACAGCACCGCAACCTCAAGTAACGTGTCGTAGCTGCGAAAGTTGAGCAACACCGCAGTGACCGGATTATCAACACCACTTTGTGCAAGGTTGGATGCGACCAGCGTCACAAGGGGCTGCTCAGCAGATCCAAAGTCGATAAGCGCTTTAATCAAAAAAAGACAAGCTGCGGCGATTGCCAGGACAAGCATAATCAAGACGCCGAGTGGCAGACCTGCTTTTTGTTGCGTATTACGACCCAGCGTCAAGTCATTAAACATAGATTACCTCTGCGGTGAGTGTTCAGATCAGCCTTATTGACTGAGCTGCCTGCGAGTGGCGATGAGCAGCGCGCCCGTTAAACCAGCACCAATGGCTGCTTCTGCAATCGCAACATCCCAGGCACCGAGCCTGACCCAGGCAAGTGTGACCAGCAGGCCCATACTGATAAATAGCAGAATGGCCTGGAATAAGTCTTTAGCTGTCAAGCACAGTACAGCCGTCACGACGGCACCACAGCCCAACAGCAGATCGATAACTAACTCACCGTTTATCATACGTCTGCTCCTTAAATTCGCGCCCCTGCTCATTGCCGCTTTGCTCGCTAATTGTTGGCCCTGTTTGACTGGCCAACAAATAGCAGGAAACTGCACCGGCCAGCATAACCGCAACCCAGATCACCAACAGCTGGATTGCATCAGCCACCTCGCCAACCTGAGGAAGCACACCCAGTACAATAAACCCCAGCCCTAAATTATCGGCTTTGGTCAGGGCATGTAGTTTTGATAGTTCATCAGGAAAGCGCCATAATCCGACGCAACCTGCAACAAAAAAGAACACACCCAGTGTCACCATCACCAGGCTGTACCAGTCGAAGAGCGTCATGATTTAGTCTCTCCCATCTTCACCAGAATAACCGTTGCGGTCGGTGCCAGCAGAGCTAAAACCAGTGCCACATTAAACAACGCGCTTTGCTGGTAAACCACAGCAAGCAGTGCCAGAATGGCCACACCTATGGTGCCAAACAGCTGCAAAGAAAGTATCCGGTTAAGTTTGGAAGGACCTAACCACAGGCGCCATAATCCACCTAGCAAGACCAGGGTTAAAACCGTAACGGCCAGACTCAAATAGTCACTCATAATTGCTCCTTCAATGCTGGCACCGTTTGTTTATCTATTTCTAAATCAAATAAATAGGCGATTTTTTGTTCACAGTCAATCACATCTCTGTAATTGTCCTCACTCACCTCTAGCATATGGATCAATAATTCTTTTCCTTCTAGCTGAGCACTCAAAGTACCCGGCAACAAGCTGATCAGGTGTATAAACCACAGCTGTGTATGCCCCACTGGTAATTGTACTGAGTACAATATAGTTCCCGGGCGCATTTCAATACGCGGCGAAAATGCCAGACGTGCGGTTTGTATTCCCCCTTTTAACGAGTTCAGCAGAAAATACGGCAACAGACGCAGCAAGCGGCCATAATGCAGCTGGCCTGTTACAGGATTGCCATTATTCTCTGCTGTACTCGGTGTACTGTTAAATAGACACATGCTCATCCAGACAGACACAGGCACAACGACAATGCCTACCACCCAGGAGGACCATGCTCCTTTCGTGAGTAGCAGCCAAAGTGCACTGAAGATCAATGCTCGGATAAGCAAGGTCCGTTTGTCTGAAGTGTGAGAATGTGTCTTTGAGTTCATACTGATTCGCTCACTCTGTTAGTGTTTGGATCTGACGTGGCCTGAGACGTTTTATTTCTGCCGCGCAGGTGCTTCTCAACCCCAACAATCAGGGATATTAACCAACCACAGGCAATAACACGCAGCCAGGCTTCCAGCGAGATAGGCGCACTTTGGAACCAGTCATTCATTAAAGGCTGATAGGTAAACAAGAGCTGCAGCGCCATCATCAATGCGATACCAATCCAGATCCAGCGGTTTGAGAACATCCCGACTGAAAACACGGAGCGGTCCAGCGAGCGACAGTTAAACAGGTAGAATGCTTCGCCGACGACAAACATGGCAACCGCCACGGTTCTGGCTTGTGCTTCTGTTGCACCCCACATCAGCTCCAGCTCGTACAGGCCAAAGGCTAAGATACACAATAACGACGACACCAACAAAATACGCCACATTAAGACACCGTCTATAATGGGTGCATCCGGGTCGTATGGAGGACGTTCCATAATGCCCTTTTCTCTGGGCTCAAACGCCAGCATCAGACCGAGTAATATCGCGGTGGTCATGTTAACCCACAGAATATGTACGGGTAACAAAGGTAAAGAAACACCCAGTAGCACGGCCAGCAAGATAACCAGGCCTTCCCCGCCGTTAGTTGGCAATGTCCAGACAATGAACTTTTTGAGGTTATCGAAGACACCCCGGCCTTCCTCAACCGCTGCGCGCACAGTGGCAAAATTATCATCGGTCAGCATCATATCCGATGCATCTCTGGCCACTTCGGTTCCGTTGAGCGCCATGGCCACACCAATATCGGCCCGTCTGAGCGCTGGAGCATCATTTACCCCATCCCCCGTCATCGCCACTACATGGCCTTCAGCCTGGAGCGATTTTACCAACTGTAACTTGTTCTCAGGGCTAACCCGTGCAAACACGTCATTGTTACTGGCAATGTCACTGAACTCATGCTCCGACAAATCCCCTAACTGATAGCCAGTGACGGTTTTACCCGCGCTTTGCGGTTGAATAATGCCAAGCTGTTTGGCGATGCTGGTAGCGGTCAGTGCGTGGTCGCCGGTGATCATCTTGACCCGGATCCCTGCGCGGTGACAGGCTGCAACGGCCTCAATGGCTTCCGGGCGAGGCGGATCTATCATTGCCTGTAAGCCGAGGAACACCAGCTCACCAGCCACATCGTCATGACTCAGCGTAGTTTGCTTCTGGGAAGTCGCTTTGCTGGCAAAAGCAAGTACCCGCAGCCCCTTAGCGGCAAGGCGCTCCACTTGTTGTTCAATGGTATCCTGGTCAAGCGCGACACAAGCGCCCTGCTCATTGAGCATAAACTGACACTTGGGCAAAATACTCTCGATGGAGCCTTTCATGTGAATGATGCGCGCATCGTCAACGTCATCCAAAGTAGCCATATACTGATATTCAGATTGGAACGGGATGCAATCGACCCGTTTGGCGTTCAGGCTGCCTGAGGCCATATTGGCTTTATGTGCCGACACCAGCAATGCCGCCTCAGTCGGGTCGCCGCTAATGCGCCACTGTGCGTTTTGCGTATCCGGTGCCATAAGCTGAGCGTCATTACACAAAGCCCCCGCTCTGAGCGTTGCATAAAGACCCGGCTGGGTGCTGGGGTCAATGGCCGCGCTCTGTAGCTCGGACTGTGGCATCTGAGCCTGAATTTCACCCTCTGGATCATACCCATTGCCAGATACCGCATAGAGCATTCCGCCGCTGTAGATTTGCTCTACCGTCATCTCGTTTTTGGTCAAGGTGCCCGTCTTGTCAGAGCAAATAATAGTGGTGCTTCCCAGTGTTTCAACCGCTGGCAAGTTACGGATCACCGCTTTACGTTTCGCCATCCGCGAGACGCCGATGGCCAGCATAATTGTGACCGCCGCAGGTAAGCCTTCGGGGATCGCGCCCACCGCTAAGGCAACCGCCGCCATAAAGGAGTCGAGCAAAGGCTGACCGTGCAGATATCCGATCAATAAGGTGATTGCCGCCAGACCCACAATCGCGTACAGCAATACATGGCTGAACTGCTTGATGCGCTTGGTTAATGGGGTATCCAGTGTTGGCGTGGTTGCTATTAGCTCGGAGATTTTGCCAATTTCGGTATTGTCACCGGTCTCGGTGACTACCCCAACGCCGGTACCATACACTACCAGTGTCGACGAAAACGCCATATTCTGGCGATCGCCCAGCAAGGCTTCTTTGGCAAGCACCTCAAGGTTTTTCTCGACAGGGACCGACTCGCCGGTCAGTGCCGACTCATCAACCTGTAAGTCTCTGACCTTTACCAGGCGCATATCCGCCGTCACTTTATCACCTGCCTGCAGCAATACGATATCGCCTGGAACGAGTTGTTGGGCGGGAATGGTGGATTTTACACCGTCGCGGATCACGGTTGCGGTTGACTTAATACTGCCCGACAAGGCATTGATGGCATTGATCGCTTTAGACTCTTGTACAAAGCCAATGATGGCGTTGAGTAACACCACAGCGAAAATGACGATTGAGTCGACCCACTCCTGGAGGGCCAGCGTCACGACGACCGCAGAGAGTAGAATATAGACTAAGGGCTGATGGAACTGCAGGGCAAACCGCTTGAGTGGCCCATCGCCATCGTGTTTAGTAATGGCGTTCGGCCCAAACTGAGCTTGTTGCCTGTCGACCTGTTGCGGTAATAAGCCCCGCTCCGGGTCAGCCTCGAACTGCTTGAGTACTGCTTCTGAGTGTTGACTGTGCCAGTCTTTCAGATCTTGCATAAAACACCTCGGGAACTAGTTGTACTAAAACTATACTAGGGTGCAGCAACAATATGTAAAACTCGAATTATTAAACTTAAAGAGTCGAAAAATACGAACAGTAAGTTTGGCACAAAGTTGATCTTATGCCACTTTAGCGTCGTATATTACTTAAATAAAGACGCCTTGGCTGCGTTAAAAATAGCCGCAATGGCCGGGTGGCGGATCTTACGCTCTGCCGAAATCGCATAAAACTTTTGTTTGATGTGAGGCAGCTCTCCAACCGGGCGCACGTGAAATGCATCACACACATCTTTGGCAATCGTGCTGGGCATAAAAAATAGCCCCAGGCCAGACTGGCCAAACGATTTCATCAATGCACTGTCGTCAAACTGGGCGACAATATTGGGGTGAATATTTTGGTCGCTCAGCCAAAAATCAAACTCTTTGCGAATTTCATGTTGCTGTGTCGGCAGCAGCAAGGGCGCGTTATTCAATGACATAGGAAAGTTTTTGGCATACTGACGGGCCAGCGCCGGCGCGGCCAAAAAGGTGATACCGCTTTCTCCAAGTAGATGATTATAAGCCTTAACACTGAAAGCCCCCGTCACGGGCACATCACTTAAAACCAGATCAACTTTATGTATCGCCAGATCGGCGAGCATACTATCAACAGGCCCTTCCAGACTGGTCAACCGAATGTCCTGCTCAATGTGCATGGCCGGCTCAATGATCTTATGGACTATGGTTTTAGGTAGTACGCTCGACGCTCCCACAATAAACTCCGCCGGCCCCACCGCGCTGTTGCCTTTTAATACATCACTGAGCTCATTGCCCAACTCAAAGATTTCGTCGGCATAACGCAATACGACTCTGCCGGTATCGGTTAAGCGCAACCCGCGCCCCTCTTTTTGCAGTAGCTCGTTGCCTACCCGCTCTTCGAGCAAAGACAACTGGCCACTGATGGTTTGCGGGGTAATATTTAGTTTGGCACTGGCTTTGGCGATACTGCCCTCATGGGCCACCGCCCAAAAATATTTTAAGTGTTTGTAGTTAATGACATCCTGCATGGGGCTTCCTCATAGTCAAAGACACTTCGAATAATCCGAACTGTAGTATATAGAACAAACGATTTCTCTTAATTCTTTTCGATTGATAGGCTTGATCAGGTAGCACTTCATACTAAAGGCAACGTTTGAGTATGCCTAAAAGACAGGCTAGTGATAAAGCAATCAACGAGAGTAGAATATGTGGGTAGATGTGTTTTCATCCCATAGTGACACAACAGAAGCCGAGGATAATCATGTCGATGCGCAAATAAGGCTAATGCTTGGCCGCTATGCAGGGCAAATAGACAAAGTCGAAGTATATCTTTTAACCGATGAGGATATGGTACAAGCCAGTCCCCAATATCATTGCACCATACGGGTTGGACTGAAGGGCTTTCAGGCCATAGAAGTCAAAGAGGTAGCGGGTAAGGCGTCTGATGCGATTGATGCCTGCGCGCATCGCGCCAAGCGCTACGTAAAAAGAGCATTGCGGTTTGCGGGCTAAGCACAGTCTGATGGCGGAAAAGAAAAAAGGCCGCGAGTCTGAGGCTTGCGGCCTTAATGTGGCGGAGAGATAGGGATTTGAACCCTAGATACGCTATTAACGTATGCCGGTTTTCAAGACCGGTGCTTTCAACCACTCAGCCATCTCTCCAAATCAGATTGTCGCCGCTCGCCTGTGAACTCTGATGGGCAAGCCTGCGTAAAATAAAGTGGCGGAGAGATAGGGATTTGAACCCTAGATACGCTATTAACGTATGCCGGTTTTCAAGACCGGTGCTTTCAACCACTCAGCCATCTCTCCGCAGCGGGGCGAATATTAGAGAATCCCGGCCCCCTTGTGAAGCTTTTTTTTCGCTTTTTTGTTTAATTGGTTAAAATTCACTTGATTTGTACAAACATCGGACACATTGAAAGATTTTAGAGGCTAATGTCAGTAGTTAAAGAACTTTTACGGGGGTTTTAAGGTCTACTTACTCAGAAAGGTTTGCCGAGTGATTTAACTCTTGGTAATCTTGGCCTAGAATAATTTTCGGAACATTGTGTTTCTAATAAGGAGCTGAAAATGGCGTTCAATCATTCGTACACTGGCCAAAAAGTGGCTATGTCGACGGTCGAAACTAACAAGGTGCTTAAAAACACCTACTTCCTACTGGCAATGACACTGGCATTTAGTGCGATTACTGCTGCCATCTCTATGACTATGGCACTACCGCGCTTTACCGGTCTTGTCTGTTCATTAATTGCTTTTGGTCTTTTATTCGTTATCCAGAAAAAAGCGAATTCCAGCTCAGCGATTGGCTTGGTTTTCCTGTTCACAGGTTTACTTGGCTTTGGCTTAGGCCCACTGCTTAGTCACTATGCGGCGATGCCAAATGGTAGCCTGTTGATTGCACAAGCGCTTGGTTCAACGGCGTTGGTGTTCTTTGGTTTGTCTGCTTACGCGTTAACAACTAAAAAAGACTTCTCTTTCATGGGCGGTTTCCTGGTTGTTGGTATGTTGGTCGTGATTGTATCTAGCCTGGTTAACCTGTTTATCGGCAGCTCAGTTGCTTTTATCGCGATTAACGCGGCGGTTGTATTGCTTATGTCTGGTTTTATCCTGTACGACACAAGCCGTATCGTTAACGGTGGTGAGACAAACTACATCCTGGCAACGGTCAGCCTGTACCTGAGCATCTATAACTTGTTCACAGCCATTCTTTCGCTACTTGGCTCAAGTGATGACTAATCTGCTCAGTTTGCTAAAATAAGCCCCATTCGGGGCTTTTTTTATGAGTAACTTTTGAGCCAGTACGTACTTTCCCTGCACAGCGATGTCAGTAACCACGATGCGTTACAACAGTTGCTGCGCTTTACCCAAGCTTTACAGGCACAAGATCATCAAGTCGCTTGTATCTTCCTTTATCAGCAAGCCGTTTTGTTTGCCAGTCAGCATTTTAGTTTGGCCAGCGACGAACTTCAGCCAACACAGCTGTGGCAATCCCTGCATGACGCAGGTATTGCGCTAAAACTGTGCGTTACCGCGGCAGAAAAACATGGCCTGGACACCACCCAATGTGGCCCTTTTGAGGTTGCCGGGTTGGCAGAGTTTGCCATGCTGGCAACGAAAGCGGATAAATGGGTGCAATTCAAATGAGTGAAAACATTCTGGTTATCAACCACACCGCTCCATTCGACGGCGCCCGTATCCGGGAAGGATTAGACATGGCATTGATTTTTGCTGCGCTGGATCAAAATGTCTCCTGGCTTTTTAAGGGTCCTGCGGTATTAGCTTTAAAACAAGGCAACGATGCATCCCACTTAGGTATCAAGAACTACTTTAAACAGCTCAAAACGCTGGAGATTTATGATGTTGAGCAAGTCTATGTCTGCGCTCAAGCCATGCAGCGTTTCGCGCTTACCCCTGAGGCGCTGAATATTGACGCCCAGGTCCTGACTTTGGAGGCACAACAAGCATTACTCGCACAGCAAAGCAAGGTGGTTAGTTTATGAGCCTTCCAACATTACATATTTTTTCTAAGCCACTGAGCTACTATCATGATGTATTCAGTGCAAGCTTGCTCGGCGAGCAAGATGTGCTGCTGCTTACACGGGACGCCTGTTATGATCAGGCGGCGTGGCGCTCGCTTAGCACCAACCGCACCTGTATGCTCAGTGTCTGTGCGCAGGCACGCGGGATCAGCGCGCAAGATAATATCGAACCGCTCAGCGACCAGCAGTGGGTCTTGCTGGTTGAGCAATGTCATAAAACTATTACGTGGTAACTATGCTCGTTTTTCAAGACAAACAAATCGAAACAGACAAAGAAGGCTACCTGCTCAATCATCAGGACTGGCATAAAGAGCTGGCGCCATTGCTGGCCCAGCAAGAGAATATAACGCTGACAGACGCCCACTGGGAAGTAGTCAACTTTGTGCGCGATTTTTACGAAGAATACAATACCAGCCCGGCCATTCGTATGCTGGTTAAGGCCATCGGGCAGAAGCTGGGTGAAGATAAAGGTAAAAGCATATACCTGTATAAACTGTTTCCGAAAGGTCCGGCAAAACAGGCCACAAAAATAGCCGGTCTGCCAAAACCGGCTAAGTGTATCTAGTCTGCCTTAGGCTTGTTGCTGTGTGGCATGCCACAGCACACTGATTTCATCAAGCGTGGCAGGGTCGTCAATGGTCGACGGGACTGTCATCGCTTCACCATCCACCAGCTGGCGTAAGTTTTTGCGTAATATCTTTCCCGAGCGTGTTTTTGGTAAACGCTCTACAACCAGAATTTGCTTCAGACAAGCAATTGCGCCTATTTTGCCTCGTACAGACTGAACAAGTGCTGCGCGCAGCTGCTCCTGGGTAAGATCCACACCATCTTTAAGCACCACCATAGCCACGGGCACCTGGCCTTTTAGCTCATCTTTCGCTGCAAATACGGCACATTCGGCCACGGCTTCATGCGCTGCAACCACCTCTTCCATTTCACCGGTTGATAAGCGATGACCAGCTACGTTTATGACATCATCCGTGCGCCCCATAATGAACACATAGCCTTCTTCATCAAGGTAACCGCCGTCTCCGGACAGGTAATAGCCCGGAAATTCTGATAGGTACCCTTGTTTAAAGCGACGACTATTTTGCCAAATATTGCTCAGACATCCGGGCGGCAATGGGGTTTTAAGTGCAATGAGGCCTTGTTCGTTCGCGCCGCAGGGTTCACCGTCTGAATTCAGGACACTCAATTGATACCCGGGTGTTGGCACTGATGCGCTGCCCGCTTTGGTCGGCAAGGGTGATAATCCCATTGGGTTTGCCGCAATCGGCCAGCCAGTCTCGGTTTGCCACCAGTGATCAATTACCGGCAAGCGTGTAACAGATTGCAGCCAGTCATAGGTTGCCGGGTCCAGGCGCTCACCTGCGAGGAACAAGGTTTGCAATGAGCGAGTATCATACTGAGCAAACAGTTTTCCCTCTGGATCTTCTTTCTTAATAGCACGAAATGCAGTCGGCGCACTGAACAGCGCATTCACCTGATATTCTTCGACCACCCGCCAAAATGCGCCTGCATCCGGCGTTCTGACAGGTTTACCTTCGTACAATATGGTGGTACAGCCAAATAAGAGTGGCGCATAAACAATATAAGAGTGGCCCACAACCCAACCTATATCCGACGCGGCCCAAAATACCTGCCCCGGTTTCATGCCGTATACGGTATCCATACTGTAGTGCAATGCGACAGCATGACCACCGTGCTCACGTACAACGCCTTTGGGCGTACCGGTCGTACCTGAGGTATACAAAATATAAAGGGGGTGCGTTGCACTCAATGGCACAGCATCGACCTGCGGAGCCGCTGCAACCTGCTCGCACCAGTCAAGATCACGCGGCGCAGACATCTGCGCACGATATTGAGGGCGCTGCCAGACAATCGTGTGCTCTACTTGATGCTCCGCCAGCTCTAACGCTTCGTCCAGCATGGGCTTGTATTCAATCACCCGGCCTACCTCAACACCACAGGATGCGCTTAGCACCAACTTAGGTTTCGCATCATCAATGCGTACAGCCAGCTCTTTGGGTGCAAAGCCACCGAATACCACAGAATGGATAGCCCCGATCCGCGCACAGGCCAGCATAGCTATGACAGCCTGCGGGATCATAGGCATATAAATCACCACCCGATCACCGGCTACCACACCAAGATTGCTCATCGCGCCTGCAAATTGACTCACTTCCTGTAATAATTGCGCGTAGGTGTAGCTGTGTTTTTGCTCGGTCACAGGCGAGTCATAGATAAGTGCAACTTGCTCTGCCCTGCCCTCGTTGACATGGTGATCCAGCGCCAGGTAGCTGGTATTCAGTTTGCCATCTGCAAACCAATGGCTCAGTGATTCTTCATCAATGCTGACGCCCGTTTTAGGTGTGGTATGCCAGTTAAGGCGCCCAGCCTGGTTTAGCCAGAATGCCTCCGGGCTTTGCTCAAATTGTTCGTATGCCTGTTGATAGGCCTGATATGCGGTTGTTGTCATAATGATTTCCTGTTGGGCCGGGTTCAGCAGGTATGAAACCCTGCCAGCTGGTAAATACCCGGTAAACGGCCAATACCGTATTAAACATAGAATTACTGAAATAAAGACAACACTAGACATTGGTCGATGACGCGAGGGAATTTGATCTGTCGCAAGCTTTCAATATGCGTAAAGTTAAGGCCCTCTGATGAGGGCCTTTAACTTGATTTATTCATCAACTGGCCAGGTATAGGGGACAGTTGGCACGGACAAGCCGCGGTCGGTGATAGATTCCGCTACTGTCTTGCTTGGATCGGTGGGTGCCCACAGATCCTGACTGAACGCCAGCGATGCATCTTCGAGTGTAATATCACCCAGCACGCCACTGGCATCAATGTCGAACACAAAACTGCCCGTACCATCATAGCTACATGAAGCGGTGGGGGCATATTCAATGTTTGCTTTACTGCCGCTGCCGTCATAAGTTGCCGTTGCTGCGTCGTACTGGAAGAACTGACGCTGCGAGAATGCCTGCATACTGTGGTCATTGCCCGGTCCTGCCCAGTTACAAATAAAGCCCTGGATCAGGCCATCTGTATCCTCTATTTTTGTGCCGTAGCCAAAGTGTGCTTCACCGTTGTCCAGGCTGGGGGAATTAAATCCGATATTAAAAATTCGGCTGTTACTGTCATTCACTCCGGCCTGCCAAACATAGGCATATTGCCCAGCCAGCGTTGTCAGATCAAAGTTTGCACCAAATATCGAAAAGTTCTCGCTCCAGCCATCCGGATTATCGATACTATGGTACTTGTTGTTCACGTCAACCTGGTTGTCGCTGTTGAACATACCGCTGTTACCGTGACCACACAGCGTCGCAACCCGGGCTTGCAAAGACATGTTGTCGCCTGCACGCTCATAGGCCAATGAGCCCGCTCGGGTACGCTCATTTTGCGCGCAATTTCCACCAGGAAATTCAATGCCGCTTACGCCCTGCTCGCCTTCAACCTGATAGGTCAGATGGCCCGAGTAATTTAACAGATCGGCGCCGGGTGTATGGGCCATAGATAACGAAATATCATAGTCGGTGCCACTCACCGTATACGTGAGCGAAATGGTATATTGCCATTCACTGCCAGCGCGTGTGATGGCGGCAGTGCTGAATGTTACGCCAGCAACGCCTTTGGCATTCATTTCACCGGTGACATCAATACTACTGCCATCTGCGGGCAGGCTCATACCCGAATCGAGCGCTGCTGATACCATGCTGGCTAAGGTCATCAGGCTCATTCTCGACTGATCTCTGAGTCCGCTCAATAAAGCGTTGGTCTGCGCCACTGCACAGGCATTGCCGTCAGTGTCACTTTCCAGCCACAGCCCTAAATCACCACCCGGTAAAGTGCCAGAAGCTGAAGCGGGATTGGTTGCATCCGGATGTCCTGTATAGGCCACCTGAGGCCCAAAACAACTGGCATTCGTGCTGTTGCGATAAAATGACTGAACTCGAAATACATCAAGCAAAGGCACTGTGCCATTAAGGATCCGGCCAATTCTTTGCGTCGACCACAAATACGTAGGAACAGCGGGACCATACTCTACGGCAGGCCTTGACCCAAAGCCACGCTCAACTTCATTACTACTGTCGCCAAAGGGTGAGGATGCCATGACCTCTCGGGGAAAATAAGCGCCGCGCGAATCATCTGGTTCATTCTGATCGTCGCTGTCATCTGAGCCATTATCACCAGAGTCGGTATTGCCATCGCCAGAATCCGCATTGTCGCTGCTATTGTCTGTGCCATCACCTGACGGTGCGTCACCTGATGGTGTATCACCTGAGGGTGTGTCACTGGACGAATCATCATCTGAAGGAGATTGCTGCTGGTCCTGTGTATTGGTGTTTCCGGGCTCATCATTGTCCGATGACGAGCACCCCGCTAATAGTGCCAGTAAAAGATAAGGAATATATGTTTTCATAGTTGCATACCTTGTTGTCTAACCCGTTTTAAAGGTAAGCCAAAAAGACTCTTAGCTCAAAAAACAACCACACCAAAGTGTGAAAATATGTTTTACCTTTTACAGCTAAGCCTATGATGTTCCTGCTTTTACACAATATTAGTAAAAGCATGTATTCTCATTTAGATTTAAGCAAAGTGACTAGTGTAGTGATTAGGCTACAATTTGTTGAGTTTTCCAGAATAAAAAACTGTCATCACCAAAGAACACATATCGAACAACTTATTACAATTAAACCCAACAGTTTGCGTCTGAACACGCTATCTTTCACCGTTTAGATAGCCTGATTACACTCAGACTGCTGAATTGCAATGTGTATCAGTTCAAATAGCTCAGTCATTGGCCCTTCAATTTTGTCATAGTCTTTTTCTTTCAGCAGCGTATCGATTTTTGTGACCGTTTGATAAATATCATGGCAATCGAACATGGCTGATGTGCCTTTAAGCGCGTGTATTGAGCGTGCCAGCCCGTCAAAATCGTGGTACTTCAGCTGATTTTGTAATTGCACCAGTTGCTCATGTAGACCGGCTATATACTGGGATTTCAGCAGCGAGAACTCTTCATCCGGTAAAGCCAGATCGTCCTCGACGGTGATATTCAGGTAATGGCTGACTTTTTTAGCAAACTCAGCTCTGTCAATTGGTTTAGCAAGGTGGTCGGTAAAGCCAAGCTTGAGGTAGCGCTCTACTTCATGGCTCATGGTATTTGCTGTTAACGCGATGACTGGTGCCGTACAGCCTGTTGCCTGGATAAAATTAAACGCCTGCTCTCCATCCATCACCGGCATCTGAATGTCCATCAGGATCAGATCAAACTCATCATCGAGTACGGCCTGCACGGCAAGCTGGCCATTTTCTACTGCCGTCACACTGAGCCCCATTCGCTCGAGAATACGCGTGATCAACCTACAGTTGTCCACATGATCTTCGGCCAGTAACACCTCGCCTTTTAACGACTCTGATTCAAAACTCTCAGCTTCTTTGCCCGGCTCCTCCGTTTGGTGAATTTCCGAGAAGGTGTTCAACCATTTAGTACGTTGCGTGGTATACAAACCCACAGACAAAGTAAACGCGGTGCCTGAGCCCACTTCACTCTCTACCGTAATGTCACCATCGAGCTTCTGCGCTAAGCTTTTAGAGATATTTAACCCAAGACCTGTGCCGCCATATTTTCGGGTGGTAGACGAGTCAGCCTGATGAAACGCATTAAACAGCTCTTTTTGCTCCGCAGACGTCATGCCAATCCCGGTGTCCTGAACCCGAACCGACAGCGTTTCCTGTGTACAACTAACATCAATGGAGATTTTACCTACAGAGGTAAACTTAAGCGCGTTTGAGGTCAGATTGAGCAGTATTTGCCGCAGCCGGGTTGGGTCGATCACAATGTAATCTGGCAGCGGAAAATGATAATTCAGTTCAAATTCAAGGCCTTTATCTCTGATCTGCTTACCCAGTAATGATTCGACATGAGTAATGGATTGAAACAGGTTCGCCTCTATGAGCTCCACTTCAAGGCGGTTAGCCTCTATTTTAGACATATCGAGAATGTCATTTATCAAACCAAGCACATGGCGAGAATTTTGTAAAATCACTGAGATAGCATGATTGCGTTCGTGAGGTTTGATATCACCCAACATAATGCCATCAGCATACCCAATGATGGATGTCATGGGGGTGCGGATCTCATGGCTCATATTTGCCAGAAAACGGCTTTTCGCTTCACTGGCGTCGCGTAATTCCGACGCCAACTGTTCCAGCTCATAAGTCCGCTTGAGTACCTTAGCTTCAAGGTTTTTGTTCAGCTCTATGTTTTCTTCATTCGTTAGCCGGTATTTATCAGCCACCGCGAATGCCAATAATAAAGCATCCAGAGCTGTACCTATTAGCCCAATTAAATACAGGTTGATCGCAATAGGCGGGAGTAAGCCAAGGTTAGTGAAATTGCCGACCATATTAGGAATGGCCATACAGACATAAGCCAAAACAAAATAGCGTGCCGGCTTAAAGCCTTCCATCAGGCGCAGCACGCCAACGTAAAGGCCCATACATAGCGCAGACCCCGTAGCCAATGTTGCCCATAAAAAGCCAAACCCAGGGAACAAGATACAAAACGGTGTGCCAATTGCACCGATTGCACCAACCCAAAGAGACGCCGTGGATAATGCTGGATGTGTTTCTTTGAGCTTAAGTAGCTGATTATAAAATAGCACATTAGTTATTGGCGTCAGCGCAAAGCCCAGCCAGTGTAAATGCGCCGAGTAAAAGCCAAAGAGTTGATCCGAAATATGAAAGAAGTGGCTCCAGGCAAACACCCAGGTTGCAGCAAACATAGCATAATACAGGTGTGTCATGTCTTTGGAGCCGATATAAATCAGCAAGTTGTACAGGCCAAGTACAATACCAACACTAAAACACAGTGACATAAGCAGATTATCAAAAGTAACCTGCCGCTCAAACTCTTTGACCGGGACCAGCTCCAGTTTAATGGGCGTATAAAAATAGTCGCTTTCAAACAAGGTCACTATGAAGTAGCGCTGTTTGGGTAACAAGTGGATCTTATTACCGTAGTGGAAGGGGTACTCATTTGCATGCATTCCACCGGTAAAGAATCTTTCTACGCCAGTTTGTGAGTATATGCGGGTTTCAACATTAGATAGCACCGTATTATACGGGTAGAGCACCAGATCCTGATATCTGGAGTGGTTTTCAATTTCCGTCACCAGCCAGTAGCGACCAGAAAACAGCGCGCGTTTGTTCTGTTCCGGGTGGGTATTTGCCCATTGTTCAACCTGGGCAAAATTATCCGGAAAACGCGCATTATTCTCAGCCGACAACACCAAACCCACATCATGCAGATTCTGGCCTCGTTGCGAGCCATCGAACACATACACACTGGCGCTTGCAAAAAAAGTACACAGGCACAGCAGCACGGCGCTTAATAGTCTTACGCTACCCATTTGAGACCTTAACTATGACAGCTCAGGGCAAGTGCCTGGCTAAAATCGATACGAAACATCCACCCCAAGGCGTCTCCCCTCTCCTTTAAAGTCTTCCAGCATGCCCAAAAAAGCACTCAGATCAAATTTTAAATGACTGTACTCTTTATCAAACAGGTTCTTTCCCCATACTCCAACACGCCAGTCTCCCTGTTCAAAGTGTATGCTACCGCGCCACAAGGTATATCCGGGCTGCATCGCATACGGGTTTTGGTTCTGATCGAAGTAATACTCCGACTGATAATCAAACCCGATGGTTGAAACCAACTCGCCGCGCCAAAGAGGTAAAGAGTAAGTGATATCGCTATTGATATTCCACTTCGGTGTAAAAGGCAAACGATTGTCTGTAAGTACATTGCCCACAGGGTCAATAAATTCGTCAAAGTTTGCTTCTGGTATGTATCCCGCCGCACCTCTGAACTTAAATGACTCACTGAACTTGTACTGCATCGCCAGCTCTGCGCCGTAGATTGTTGAACTACCGACATTTTCCAGCAATTGCAGCGGTGGTGCACCAGGTGTAGTCGACGCCTGGTTCATAAATACCTGCTGCTTGCTGTAATCATAGAAGAATACGGCCCCATTTAACGACAAGTTATCGGCGTTATTGTACTTCGCGCCAATCTCATGCGCATAGAGCTCTTCAGGGTCGTAGTCGGCCATTCTGGCTTGTTCACCGGTGGCCAGCAACCCGCCGTTGTATCCACCACTTTTGGTGCCATTGGCGAGGCTATAATACAGCATCAAAGACTTTGAGTGCTGATAATTCCAGGCAACACGCCCTGACAGACCATCATCTTTCACTTCACCCATTACCTGATAGTAAGGTATGGTCACTCCCTCTAACTGGTTAATATCTAACACGGTATTGAGTCGAGAGATTGAGTCGTATTCAACCGTTTCATCACTGTAACGCAGCCCAACGGTAATGCGATGTGCATCGTTAAGCTGCCACTCATATTGAGCAAACGCGGCCAAAGACTTAACGATAATTTCGTTATCGTAGAAAAAAGTGTTGGTCAAAGTGGTGTCCAACAGACCACGCATGTCGCGTAAGATGTCATTAAAGTTATCTTGGTAAATACGCTCTTCAATATGGAACAAGCCCAGCGTCAAATGATCGCTGTCCAGGGCACTGCTATATCTCAATTCGTTAGAGAGGATTTCATTTTTAAGGCCGAGTTCGCCTTCACATAATCGAGCTGGGCTGCCATCACAGTTAAAGGCATGGCGCCTGTCCAGACGGTTAAAGCCATTGATGTAAGTTAATTGCTGAGCGTCTGATATTTGCCAGTCTCCCTGCACTGTCCAGCCTTTATAAATTGACAAATGCGGCGAATCATTGTTCACGCTGACGGCCCAATAATCCGAACTACCATCATTGAAACCAAACGCGTCATAACAACCAGGACCACCCGCCTCGGCAGGTGTACAACGCACTCCATTGACCGGATCTTTAAAAATACCGATACTGCCTACAGGCTGAACAACCCCATCCCAGTGACCATACTCAAGCTTGGCATAAAGTGAAAATGCATCCCACTCAGCTAAATAACTGAGTCGAGCATCTTGCTGCTTAAGCCCAGCCTCTGGTGAGGACTCAAATAAGTTGTAGCTGGTGTATTCATAATCAGTGTGGTTAAAAGAAAAGCGCAGTGCACTTTGCTCATTCACTCGCGCGTTATAGGCTCCCTGTACCCGACGCCACTCATCGGTGCCAACACCGGCTTTTACAAAACCATAATTGCCGTCATCCGGGCGCTTGGTTCTGACAAGTAAAGCTCCCCCTGTACTGTTACGACCAAACAAGGTGCCTTGTGGCCCCTTGAGTACTTCAATTTGTTCAACATCAAACAAATTTGCAATCTGGTTATTTGCCGAGCCAACAGGCCTGCCGTCAATATACATAGCTATGGGCGAAGTATTAGCGGTGTTGTAGTCAATTAAGCCCACACCGCGAATGTTCAGCGCAGGCGGTGTGCCTTCTGCTGCATTTTGGCTAATTTTAAAGTTGGCGACATAGCCACCCACTTCACTGACGTCTTTAATACCCTGACGGGTAATGTTGTCACCATTGAGTGTGGCAATTGAGATACTCACTTCCTCTAATGTTTGTTTACGTTTTTGCGCATACACTTCGATGACTTCGATACCTTCATCATTTGCAAAAACACTGACGGGAGAGAAAAATACGGTAATTAATGAAATTGATATCGCTGAGAGTTTAAACATATCCATGCTCTTTTTCTGCTTCACGCTTGTGCTTGTTTGAGTATAGTCGAAATGCAAAGACCTCCAATAAAATTGGAGGTCTTTTATCTATTATATCAATAGTTAGCTGACTCAGCTGGCTGATCAGCGACCGCCCCGATGCACAGCTCTGGGTCAATCTGGCTTAAAGCCATCCTCACCGCTGATGTTTTCTGGCAACCCACAAATTGCCCGAGAGGTCTGCATACCAGCCATCACTGCCGCTTCAACACATCCAGCATTAACTCCAGTGCTGATCCAGTCGCCAGTCAGGTACAGGTTTTTAAACACAGTGCCATCGGTAGGCAGCCGGTATTGGCTGCTGTCAACGACAGACAACACGTACCGTTCACTCGGATCCACATTGACCCGCCAGTATTGGCTGTCAAATCGCGCTTCTCCCTGCGCAGTGCTGTCGTCATAAAGCGTGTTCCAGTTGTACTGATCCGCGGCATTGTAGGCATTTGGCCATAACGGTTTCATTTGTGTCGCCAGCTTATTGATGGCATTGTCTTTTACCTTCGCTTTTTGCTCTGCCGGAAAGCCGTGTTCGCTGCTGGGCGGATATTCAGAACACCCAAATGCACTACAAAAATAAGCGATATTTTTTGGCCCGTTTGCAGGCCAGTCTTCATGTGGTAGCAAGTTAGACATCGCAGCCCAGGTATCAAACGGCTGCGAAAACCCACTCAGAATGGGGCGCTCTTCACTCGGTGGTGTGTAATTGAAGCCAAGTTGTTCATCTGTCTGATTGAGCCATACCTGAAATGCCTGCGTTGCCACGGTTTTAACTTCGCTGCTTTGTAAGCGAAGCGCGCTATCTAATGCCAACAACTGTGGACATAAGTGCTCCAGCCCGCCGACAGAGATACCGAAAATTACCTTATCGAAATCTTGCCCCCGCTTAAGCGACAATTTGGGCAATGGCGTACCAAACTCAGCCTCATAAAGTGCTGGCCAGTTACTCCAGAAAGATTCCAGATTCACGTTATGCTGTTGTAACAACGCAGCCTGCGCATCATCAATTTGCTCATAGTTGGGCCTGTCTGGCCAACAGGGTAAGCCTTTAACATCAACAAACGGATCGTAATGGCCACTTTTCAGCTTCACTTGTTGCGTCATGGCAATCTCGTCAACGACGTACTGCCCAGCCACAGATGCAGGTATGAGTTCATCAACCTGATGGAAGTACTCAAACTTTACGCCGCGCTTTGCCAACAGCTCATAGATAGGAGAGAAAATAATATCACCCATACCGGCCTGCATTTTCCACATCACCCCACCACGGTAACATAACATCAGCCGCAACATCGCCAGCGAGGCAACCCCAGCTTCAACATTGCCGTTGTCAAAATCGCCGTCCACATAGCCAAAAACCAAATCGTAAAAACCGCGTACCGGGGCGGACTCCACCACATACTTTTCATCCGCACCGTTGCGCTTCAGCCAGGCTTTAAAATCATATTTATTGATTGCTTCAAAACCATCAGAATGGACATGGTCACGAAGCAAGCCAATGAGCATCGCTATGGCCAGATCAGCGCAAATGTACAAGCGGCGGATGCCTGGGTGATCATCCAGTAAATCCCGCGCTTCGGCTCTGAGCCAGCGTTTAAGTTTGCGCACGATATACCAGGTTACCAGTCGGTCACGACTGTTAGACAAGTTTTTGTCCGCCGCGCGCAGGTTCAGCAACTCATGCAGTTGGGTGATCAGCAGTCTGGGGGTCGACCAAATTTCCCTGGCCTCATCTTGTGCACTGTCAAAAAAATCCGAGACTTTGTCTTCCAGACTGTCAAACGCCGAGGTGATTTCGCTGGCAAGGTGCTGTAGCAAGCCACGGTCACGCCGTTTTCGGGTTTGCAATTTGATTTCTCGGTGAGCTGCCGCTACTTCGTCTTCCAGTCCGTCAATCCACTTATGCAGCCAGGCAATGGTCATTTGGATCAGCTGCCAGAAGTGCAGATCCAGTGTGCCGTCAGCTGGATTGCCGGGGATCAAAGGAAAATCAACCGGCCAGGTTTCCCATTCATTGTCGATAAATTCCTGCAACACTACAAAGCTGTGTGGCTTCAATGCCTGTTGCCAGGTAGCAATGGGCACTGAGCTGGGCCGGTCGAGTTTGTTGTAGACGGTCTCGATGGCCCGAAACGAGTTAACATAAGCACCAAACCAAACGTGCAGGCCATGCTCCTCTATGCGCTCATGGACATCCGGGTTGCGCCCGCTGGCACCCTTGCCACCGAGGCGCCAGCCAAGCTGATAAACCGTAATATCGTACTCTTGCTGCCAGTTTTCTTTTTCTGTGAGATAAACAGCGGCCGTCATGGCTGATACGCCACCTCCCAGAATCGCAATTTTTTCTTTACTCATAATGGCCCCTACCTCAAGTCCGCTCTGACAATTTCATGTGCCCCGTCCTGATCAAAGTCCATACATAAATAGTAAGGCAGTTTTGCAAACTGCTCTCCCACAGCAATACCAAACATGTCCTCTAGCGGAAATGCAGCAACCTGATTTATGGTGACTTTATATTCGTCTTTCAAAAAGCCCAGTTTGTGCAACTTCTTCACTTCTGAAGGCGAATGGACAACCGCACTGTACACACTATTGGTGGCAAAACCATCGGGGAATTGCTTAAAGAAAATCTGGTCCAGCATGGGATTGGTAAAGCCGGTCAGTAATTGCTTAATGAACTCACTGCTGATGTCTATTTCGCTGGCACTTTCATGGAGCAACTCAGCCACTTCCTTGCTGATTTCTACCGCCTCTTCAAACCAGGTATCGTCATCAGCCACCCGATCAATAGACAACAACTCATACCAGGCCATTTTTTTATTGGGGTCATAGGGCTGAAATGTCTCAAGACTCAGTGAAAAATGGTCTGCATGGCGGCGATCCGCGGGCATCTCATAGCGACACAGGTACTTGTTATAACCCCAGGTTTCACGCCCATTGATCAAGGCATTGATGTTATTAACAGTTATAAAGGCAGGATACCAATAAAGGTGAGTCATACGATTGGTGTTTTTGCACACCTCTGCAACCGGTACCCAAATAATGATATCCGTTTCTTGCATGTAGCCGTAATTGCTAAAGGGAGGCACCTTAGAGGCGATATTCTCAATGTCAGTGAATGTTAGCAGGCAATGGGAAGAAATCGCCTTATAACTATTGGTTTCATTGGGGACGGAGTTTAATGTAGCATCAAAAAACGCCTGTATTTTCTCTATTTTCCCTTTTAAAAAAAAACCGTACATCATTGCATTGAGCATTCTGCAGGGCGGTTTAGCAATGGGGTTACCCAAAAAATGGCGATAAGGGATAGTCAGTTTTTCAGACATAGAAAACTCCTTCTATAAAGCGGTGGTAATATGCGGCGACAGAAACACAGCGGCATCAAGAAAACTTGATACCACTGCCCATACGCTATCAGCAACCACCACTTCACAACCTAAGTTGTACTTCCATGACCGATAACCGGGGTGTTAAGTACCCGCAATGATTAAGATGACACTAAGTTTAGTTCATCTTTAATACGTCGATAGTTAAATTTGATCTTAGCCAGTTGCTCAACTTCGCCCTGACACCTTGCCAGATAGTGCTCATGGGCATCGCTGTCGTAATGCTCAGACAAACGATTCATAAAGCCATGTTCATAACGTGTGCGGAAACACTCAACATTGGGCTGCTGCTGCAGTATTTCCATCACGGGTACAATGTCAAAGTGGCTTTCCTGATAAGGAAAAAATACATCTACCCGACAGCCTGGGTTCAGATGTAAGAAGTTGCGGATCTGGCCGGGATAAAATGCGATGAGTTTTACAGAGCTCTTTAGAGCAATGGCAGACAAAGCACGCCAAGCAGCCACTGCGCCCGCACTGAACGCAATGATCAGCTCTGGCTGATATGCCAGGATGTCATCCAGTACCTTTCGCATGTAGGCGTCATGGCCAACTTCATCAACGAAGGCCTGATAGACCTCCGCCTCGGGCAGGTGTGTTTTAGACTGGAATTCGCCATAAGGCGAGCTGACTTTGCATTCGCTGTGCAGACTTTGTGCAAAGTCTTCCAGGTAGTCGCTATGACCGAATATATCACTGACGATAAGCGTAACCATGATTATCTTCTCTTATTTCCACAATATTTATTGTATTAATCGTTACGCCAACCGCCTATCTTAACCGAAAAGTGCACCGGTTGCAGCGTAACTCAGTTTGTCTTTCCATGCTTTCTAATGGTGCACACTGAGAAGGGGCTCCCTAAAATGTAGCAAACCATTACCATTTGTAAAAATAATTTAAAAACAAAAATCGCACTGCATCTTTTCCCTTAAATACCAAGCCAAAGAGCCCATATACTCGGCTTTTTTGCCACCTTTGCTAAACTCACTAGTTAACAGGTGTTGGCGGAGAAGTGCGTGAGACTTATTTTGCTGTTGTTAACGTATTTGAGTTCATTGAGTTATGCTCACAACAGTGCGCCTGTCGTATCATGGATCACGTTAGATTTTCCACCATACTACATCTATGCAGACAGGGATGAAGGCGAAGGCCGGGATGAACAGTTAATTTCGTTGCTTCATGCCCAACTGCCACACCTAGCTTTCCAGCGTCAGGGGTTTCCTGCCAGTCGCGCAATCCACGAATTAAGTCACAGCGACACCGGATACTGTATGGTTTCTCTTTATAAAACCGCCCAAAGGAAAAAACACATAACCTATACAAAGCATTATGCCACCATTGGCCTGTCGCCCGGTCTGGCACTTCGTAAAGAGACAGTGCAAAAGCTGGGGCTGGATATTCATCAAGCCGTTTCCCTCGTTGACCTCATGTTAAAGCACCAGCTCACACTGGGCGTTGCACAAAGTCGTTCCTATGGTGAAAAACTAGACCTACTCATAGCACGCTTACCACCCGACCAGGTGGTTGTGCGCCCCGGGTGGGATACACTGCAAAGCCTGACCAACATGCTCATCAAAAAACGCGTTGATTTGGTGCTGGGCTACCCAAGTGAGCACTATTACCTGAGCAAACGCCTTGGTTCAGACGATTTGCTCCAAGTCTCTCTGGCCGGTGTGCCACTGGTTGCCAAAGGCTACATTGGCTGCACCAAAAACGCTGATGGTAAACAGGCGGTCACTGTTTTCGATGAAACATTAGCCCAGCTGGTGACGACGGATGAATACAGGCGCATTATGTTAAAATGGCTGCCAGATCACTTACGGCGCAAACTTAACAGGCACCTCACTACTGACATCAGGTTACTCAGTAATGAGGTGCCCACAACAAAAGAGCAAAAATAGCCTTCTGTTAACGGTTTTTATAGAAATAGCTTTCTTTTTCTATCGTGATACTGGCGTCTTCCTCAGCCGTCACCACAAAGTTGAGCGGCGTTGCTGTGCGGCTTAAATCGTAGCCGTCAGCAGTCACAGTCACCGGTACCAGTAGCATTTGTCCGCCCTCAATTTTAATTGAATCCGGCGCGGATAAGCTGGCGTGATCTATACCACTGATCCCAATGCGATAATGAAGCGTTTGCTGGGTTTTGTTGATAATGCTCAGGGTATAAGGGTTTTCTACCAGCCCTTCGTAATTCACGCGGTAAAGAGCATTTCTGTCGCGAATAACAGAAGCTTCGATGGGCGTGCGATTCATGGCCCAGACAACCATAGTCACCACTATCACGGCAAATAAGGCGGCATAACCGACCAGCTTTAACCTGAACGGATTGGTCTTTTTGCCCGACAGCGTATTTTCACTGGTATATTTAATCAGCCCGGTATCATAGCCAAACTTGTTCATGGTCTCATCACAGGCATCAATGCACAGGCCGCAGTTAATGCATTCGTATTGCAGGCCATTTCTGATATCAATCCCCGCCGGGCACACCTCAACACATAAATTACAGTCAACACAATCGCCTAACCCCATGGCTTTATGATCTGCCTTGCGTTTTCGTGGGCCACGGTTTTCACCGCGTGCAGCATCGTAAGAGACAACTAAGGTATCTTTATCAAACATCACCGACTGAAAACGTGAATAGGGGCAGGCCACATTACACATTTTCTCACGTAAAAAGCCGGCATTCCCGTAGGTACAAAATGCAAATAAAAACACCCAAAAGCTCACCAGGCCAGACCATTGCAGTGTAAACATCTCGGTATATAGCGTTTTGGCCGGTACAAAATAGGCCATAAAAGACGTCGCGGTAAACACAGAGATCAGCAACCATACAGCGTGCTTAGCCAATTTTTTGGAGACTTTTTTACCATCCCAGTTGCTTTTATCCAGTTTAATCCTTTGGTTTCGAGTCCCTTCGATCCGATGTTCAACCCAAGTGAACATCAGCATCCAAATCGTTTGCGGGCAAGTGTAGCCACACCATACCCTGCCCAGCCAGTTAGTGACAAAAAACAAGCCAAATGCACCAGCCATAAATACCCAGGCCAGTATCATGAAATCATGCGGTAATAAAGTAACCCCAAAAATACGAAACTGCTGAGAAGCCACATCCAGCAATACGGCCTGCTGGCCTTTGTAGGGGATCCAGGGAATCGCAATGAAAACCAGCATCAGGAACCAGCCCAGATAGCGACGGATCTGCTGGAAGGGTCCCTTTTGCTCACGGATATAGATCGGCCCATCCTGCTTATAGGGCTTGATGATCATATCTTCTTCTTTAATATCGAACTTCATAATACTTGCTTATTGTCAGTGAAACACACTTATCAATTTGCAAGTTTCAGACCAAACTGAAAGTTTTTAACTATATGTTTTTATTGGCATTATAAAACACTCCAAAACACCAAACCGCGATATATCACGAAAGCTCGCTATATATCGCGTTCTCGCTGTATATTTAGCTTCTTCATCTTTGAGCGCAAAGTGCTTTCTGGCATACCCAGCAATGCCGCTGCGCCCTGCTCCCCGGCAACCCGCCACTGACAAAGCTCCAGTACCGATATAATGTGTTCCCGTTGGGCATGAGCAAGCGACAGATCCTGAGACACCGCCGCCTCACCCATATTGGCAGCCAACGCCTGCGTCAGCCGCAGTGTTCTGCCGCTGGCTAAAATGGCTTCACGTTCGAGAATATTTTGCAGCTCCCGGATATTGCCGGGCCAGTCATAGGCCTGGAGTTTCGCCAGCGATGACTTGGCAATACCGCGTAATTGCTTACCCAGCCGGGCATTAAGCCGGGACAACATGTTGGCACATAATAAAGGTATATCTTCCAGCCGCTCTCTGAGCGCCGGCACTTTGATAGGAAAGACATTAAGCCGATAGTACAGGTCCATTCTGAACTCGCCCTTTTCAACCATCTGCCACAGATCCCGGTTAGTTGCAGCAATGACGCGAATATCCACCGATATTGTTTTGCTGCCGCCTACACGTTCAAACTCCTGCTCCTGTAACACTCTCAGCAGCTTACTTTGCGCCTCCAAAGGTAACTCGCCAATTTCATCTAAGAACAAGGTGCCCTGATGGGCCAGTTCGAAGCGCCCTTTACGCCTTTCATTGGCCCCCGTAAACGCGCCTTTTTCATGGCCGAACAATTCGGATTCTAATAAACTCGGTGAAAAGGCCGCGCAGTTAACCCGCACAAACGGCTGGGTACTGCGTAAACTCAAACGGTGCAGGTTACGCGCAACCAGCTCTTTACCCGTACCATTTTCACCCAGGATCAGCACGGTACTGTCGGTCTGGCTGACCAGCTTAATTTGTTCCAGCATGGTCTGAAAAATATGGCTTTGGCCAACCAGGCCAGAGTCTTGCCAGTCTTCGTTAATTTCTGCCAGCAGGTAACTGTTTTCCTCTTTAAGCTGCTCAGAGAGTGTCTGAACCTGCGCAAGCGCATCCCGCAGTGCCTGCTCTGCTTCCACCTGCTTCGAGATATCGCGAAATATCGCGACCGCACCAACAATCTGATCGTCTTTAAACACCGGTGTCGAGGTATACTCCACCGCAAAACAGCTGCCATCTTTACGCCAGAATACTTCATCAGTGACATGACGGGTTTGCCCGTCAAACATAGTGCGATAGATCTGGCAATGATCGGCGGGGTAAGGTGTACCATCTGCGTAACTATGGTGGTGATACTGGTGGATTTTCTTGCCAAGCAAATCGTCAGCAGACCAGCCGGTCATTTTTTCAGCCGCCGGGTTGATAAAAACAGCATTGCCGGACAAATCAAAGCCATAAATGCCCTCACCAACAGCGTTGAGCAGTAAGCGGGGATCATTTAAAAATTGTGCAATTACAGAAGACATAGATTACCTCGTGACATTTCACGAGGTAATCTAACATGACTGGTACACAAGACAAACCAAAGGCTAGGCTTTAAATAAAGAAAGCGCCTGTGCATCGAAGTTGCTGAGGTTCGGGAATAAATCCGTTAGCTCACTCTCGCCAAGACCAAACCAGCGTGCAAGCGGGGCAAAGTATTGCTCGTTACTGTAGGTCGGGATCAGTCGTCCACCGCCGACATCATCAGGGCCATCCAGCCGCTGCGCCATCATGGCCCCATGCACATCGCCCCCTTTAACGGCGCCACCCAGCACCAGCTGGTTACCTGCCCAGCCATGGTCGGTACCATCGCCGTTCGAGGTGAGAGTACGGCCAAAGTCAGACATAGTAAATGTACTGACCTGATCGCCCACTCCCAGCTCGGTCAGCGCATTTTGGAACTCTCCCAGGCTGCTTGCCAACGCGCCCAGCAACGCAGGGTGCGTCGATTCCTGGTTATCATGGGTATCAAAACCACCCATAGACACAAAGAAAATTTGCCGCTGTGCGCCGAGCTGCGACTGAATGCTGATGGTTTTTGCCACCGCAGCTAACTGGGCTGAGAGGCTTGATTCACCAAACTCCGTGGTTAAGGTTGGCGCCTGCTCAAGCAAAGTGTTCATATATAAGGTATGTTCGATAGACCCGTTTAAACGGCTGGCATACGCCGATGCCAAAGGATGTGAAGCCTGGCTAAACAAGGTTTGCATAACGCGCCGCACATGTTCCACCCTTGGCTCATAGCCACTCAGCGCGTTAATTTTACTGACTCCACTCTTGCTCAAGGCAAATGCACTGGTGTTGGTGCCGGTTTGCCAGGGGTTAGCCCCATCTATGGTGATGTTACTGCCAAATACGCTGCCCTGCTCCAGGCGCTCTAATAATCTTGCTCCCCAGCCGGTATTCAGCGTTTGTTTTTCCTGACCATGCATCCAGGTTGCCTGCTGATCATTGTGCGAAAACAAATGCTGCGGCAATGGTACACTTTTGGCCTGGTAATCCGTTAATGAGGTGGGCGCGATTAAAGTACCTACACCACCCACAAACGCCAGATTTTGCTGATCAAAATAGGACTGTAAGGGTGCCATCGCCGGATGCAGACCAACCCCGCCTTCAAATTCACTGGCGGTAGTGAGCGAAATTGCCTCTTGCACCGCCAAATTTTGCCGACTTGCTTCGTACCAGCTGCGCTGCTCACCCGTCAACGGGACCAGCATATTCATGGAGTCATTTCCGCCGTACAGGTACACGCATACCAAGGCTTTATAGTCTGAAAAACTGCGCTGCTCAACACTACCCGATAGTGCCTGAAGCTGCAGGCTGGTCAACGCTGCCGCCGACACGCCGCCCTTGAGGCATAATGATAAGAACTCTCTTCTGCTTTTGTTCATCATGTCTGGCTCCTAATACTGCACGTTAAATTCGGGTGATAATGACACCATAAACAACAGCTGCCCGACTCTGTCTGCCGCACTTCGATTGGCAAAGTACTCATCCAGCTCAATGAATGCATCCCGACTTGCCTGTGACATGTTGCCCGCAAAGTACAACAGATTGTACCTGTCGAGCAACGCACTGAGACCGCTGGTTTCGAGCAAACTGATGTCACTTTGGCCGTGTAAATAGATTGCCGATGGATTTAAAGTGTCGTGACGCTCAGCCATACGCCAGACAAGATCGCCATATTGCTGGTTCAAAGTGCCTATCATCGCAGCATCGTTAGCTATCTGGAGTTCCGGGGCGAACAGTCCCTGCTCACTGAGCTCTGCCGGCTGATGATCTGGCCTGAAGAAATTGAATACCGAAGGTGATAGCATAGGACCCTGACCATATCTGTCATCCAGGTTCCAGGTAAAATAGTTACCCTCTTCACTGTGCGCATTCAATGTGCGCCACAGCTGAACTCCTTTTAGTAAAGGCTCTTTAATTTTGCCCTGATATGCCAGTACCGAGCCATAACGGCGCGCCTCGTCATCAAGGTAGATGGCGCGGATCACAGCACTTAAATCGCCTCGCACACCGCTGCCATTGTCATTGAATACGGTTGCTACCCGCTCTACGTACTGTGGTGTTGGGTTAGAGGTAATTAAACGCTGAATAAGCTGTTTGCTGATAAACGGGCCCACATTGGTATGGTTAAACAAGTTGTCCAGTGCAAGCTGCATGGAGTCTTCTGGTCCCACCCCGGCCGGGATCACTGCACCATTGAGCAAGGTTTTTTCGAGTTCAGAGTGGTACTCGGGAAAAGCATGCATGGGCAGGCTGTAATTGCGGCTCGGACGGTCCCAGCGCGCCGAATAAGCAAACGTCCAGCCGGTAAAGACACGCGCAAACCCGGTTATCTCCTGTTGAGAATAAGTCGCGATTGGCTGGCCGCTGTCATCTTGCATAATACTGCCGTCCTGATTTAGCATATCCAGGCCAATAGTGAACAACTGCATGACCTCTCGTGCATAATTCTCATCGGGCCGTATGTTTCGCTCAGGATCCGCTTTTTCATTGCCAAGGTGGCTAAGGTAGGTGCCCATCACTGGCGACAAAGTGACAGCCTCTAACAGTGCCCGGTAATTGCCAAATGCATATTCCAGCAAGAGATCATAATATGCCAGCATGCCCTCCGGCTCACCTCTGAGTGCATTGTTTGCATCCGAGACCACAAGTATCTCGCTTAAGGCAAACGCCACCCGCTGCCTTAGTTGGTCATTTGCATTCAGAGTCGCTTTCCACCAGGCATCAATCCGATTTATCTGATGAGGCGTATCTCTGCCTGGGTAATTCTCCAGTAATGGTGAATGATAGGTCGCCGGCAACGCCATTTGTGCATCCAGCCACTGCGTTTCACTGATACCCGTAGCAGCATTCACCTCTTCAAGTGTTGGCCCCATCGTGCCCTGGTGCAACAACATCGCGGCCTGGGTGGGTGACATCGCGTTACTGGCTTCGACATCAATCATGGTGGTTGTTTCAGCACCCTGAGGATCCGTCACTGTGACTGAAAACTGATAGCTGTCCGCCGCAGCCTGGTATGTATCAGGCAAAGTCACAGTCAGGGTTGGCCCCGTGACATCGCCCAGCTCAACTTCGGGTCCGCTCAGCTGACGCCAGAGATAGCTAAATGCAGTATCTTCTGGATCTTCAACATTGGCTGACAAAGTCAGGGGGGCACCTTTTACCACCTCAGGCTGAGTGATATCGACGACTACTTCAGGCGGGGTGTTTTCCGGCTCAGGTGCCTCACCGTCACCCTCTCCCTGATCACCCTCACCTCCAGGATCTGTGCCATCTTCACTCTCACCTCCTGCTTGCGAGTCTGTATCATCTCCTCCGTCACCGCCCGCTTGCGGATCTGTGTTATCCCCTTGTTCCGACGAGGGGTCTGTGGCATTGCCACCAGATTGTGAAGAGGTCTGTGTATCTGTTGTGGTATTTGATGAGGTATTATTAGTGGTCGGGCTGCTTTCTGATGAGCCGCCGCCACAGGCAACCAAAGTGGTCAAACAAAAAGCCACAAGAGTCAGGTGAGTATTCATAATTGCAGTACTCGCAATAGCATTTAATACTTTTATAACAGAGTAATCACCATAAACATATACTAAATTACTATTATTCTCGAAATGCTTTCATGCTTACCTGAAAGTGTTTTTTGAACTGCCTCGCAAGCGCCTGAGGGTCCTGATAGCCAACCTGATAGGCAATCTGCGCCTGTGACAAGTTAGAGCTGGCAAGCAGGTGTTTGGATTTTTCCAGCCGGACCAGTCGTACGTAATCCATGGGTGTCATGCCCACATGTTGCTTGAAGCGCCGGATCAAGGTGCGCTCAGACATATACACCGACTCCGCCAGACGCTTTAGACTCAATGTTTCTGTCAGGCAATCATCTATCAGAGACTGCACAGCTCTGATCTGCTCATCGCAGTGTTCCTGCAAAACACTCAGCCGGATAAACTGGTTTTGATTCGATGATTTCTGTGGAATTGCCAGCCATGAAGCGACGTTCTCTGCGACCTCTTTTCCTACCATATCGCTGATAAACGTCAGGATCAGGTGTAAATAACTGTGCGCAGCGCCTGCGGTATACACCTCATTACTGCGAAAAACAATCTCGTCTGCTTTAAAGTCAATATGTGGAAAATACTTAGCAAAAAATGGTGCCAGCCACCAACTTGCGGTGATCCTGTGTTGATCAAGCAAGCCTGTCGCCCCCAAATAGGCTACACCACAGCAACCAGCCAGATGATAACGGCATGATTTGGTAGCACTGGTTGTCACTGCTTGACGGACCTGTTTACACTGTTGCCACAAAGCGGCGGGGCCATTGTACTGAGCACCGATCCAGACTAATGCGTCATAGTCACTAAGCTCCTCTAATGTGCTATCACATTGAATCGTCAGCCCCTGGCTACTAGTAACCTGCAACTCGCGATTTAACGCTGCAATCTTCCAACTAAAAAATGACTTGCCCATGACCTGATTAGCCACATTAAAGATGTCGATTACGCCAGTCAGTGCACTGGCGAACACTTTCGGAGGACAAATAAGTACGATCCGCATGTCAATTTCAACCCCAAATTAGTCATTATTGACACACCAAGTTAGCCATGTCCTCAGATAAAGTAAAGTCCGTCTTATTTATAAAAGGAACAATCCTATGTGGATCCATATCCCTATCTTCTTTTTAGTCTTGCTCTATACCTTTTTATGGCTGATCACTGCCGGGCTGCGTATTCGCGCAGTTTATCAGCGCAAAATATCTCTGGCTGATATTCGATTTGTAAGTAAGGAGAGCTTTCCTGAACGGATCAGACTGTTAACCAACAGCTATGACAACCAGTTTCAATTACCTCTGTTGTTTATTTGCCTGTTGTTGCTATTACATATTCAGGCAGCTGAGAGCCAGCTCTGGTATATGTTCAGTACCGTGTTCGTTACCGCCCGTTACTGGCATTGCTATGAGCACATCCTTGGTCACAACCTCAAAATGCGCACACTGGCTTTTGCCCTTGGCAGCCTTACCCTGTTTGTAGCCTGGTTTACGCTGCTATGGCAATCGTTTTAACTAAGCCTTTGTTTTATGGCTAGGCAGGCGCTTAAATTGCCATTATGATCAGGGTGATAGAGCAGCCACAGAGGAACAGTGTGGCTGATGTAGTCTCCATTCATTCAAAAAGGTATGTAGTGGCCAATTTTGCAACTCATTTTAAAGCATCCGTGGTAGTCAGTGCTGGCGCATCATCTGTGATATTGGCAACCAATCTTGCCGGTATGGGCGATATGTTGGTGTTATTTATCCTCGGTGCGTTGGCCGGGCTGCTCCCGGATCTCGATGCCGATAAATCTCGCTCACTCAACAGTTTGTTTTCTATATTTGCATTGTGCAGCGCAATCGGACTGCCTCTGACGGTTGAGTTTAATTCTCTGACCACCATCTGGCTGTCTGGCTTTGGCGTTTACCTGTTGTTTATGTATGCCCTGAAACCGCTCTTTGAAAGCTACACCATTCACCGCGGTGCAAGCCACTCGTTATTGTCTGTGATCATGTTTGCCATCATCGCGGTTAATATTGCCTTATACTTGGGTAAAGCGCTGCCTTTTGCTCTGCTGTGTGGCGTAATGGTTATTTTTGGCATGCTGACCCACCTCATTCTGGATGAGTGTTACGCGGTAGACATAAACAACAATGAGCTGAAAGCCTCATTTGGCAGCGCACTCAAGCCGGTTGCAACCAGTGCGCCGTTAGCCTCAATGCTGCAGTTAGGCGTAGTGGTACTGGGCGGCTATTTGCTACTTCCGCATTACGAAGAGATACCCCAGGTTATCCAGCACTGGCAAAACCGGCTGGCTAACTTACCTTTGCTGCCAGATATGGATGCCCTAAAACAATTTTATTGAGCATAAATCAGTTCAGCAGCCGGTTTAGCTGCTGAACTGTGTGATTATAAATGCCCTATTGGCAGGTATAGCTTGGTGCTAACCCGTTTGCGACTTCCCACTTCGCGGTTAACAATGAAGCCGGACCTTTGCTGTCATGCGACAGTTCCCAGTTCATGATCCCACCGGCATTGAGCTTAGCATATTCGGTTTTGGCACGGATGGTTGGAATGCCGTTGTAGTAACTGCTACCATCGCTATCCCGACAGGCGTTCGCCGGATTTTCCTGCACCAGGGTCCGATATCTCTTCCAGGTTGGACGTGCATAAAAAGGCACGCCTAACACTGTTTTCTCTTTGCTCAGTCCACGGCTCTGCCAGTATGCAATAGAGTCTTTGGCATACTGCATAGATGCATGATCAGCATTGTTGGCGTCGTAGGCCATCAGGTTCAGAAAGTCGACATCCTGGAAAACCGACTCCAGTACACCACCGCCAGTGTAGCCCAGTGCCACCACAGCCGCAGTCAGAAACTTGCCGCGAGCACGCAGCTCAACGCTCAGCTCCTTCATCAACAGCGCGTAGTTATTGGCTGAGGTGCCGGGATCAGGATATTCCCAGTCCATATCTACCCCATCCAGGTTATGCAACTCTACAAAGGCCATTACTTCACGCACAAATGTCGCGCGACCTTGTGCCGACGCCGCAAAGGTTTCAAATGCGCTGTCATCCCCGCCATTCCAGCCACCAATGGCAATGCCAACTTTAACATTGTTGGCGTGGGCAGAATTTACCAGCGCTGTCATTTTACTTAAATTTTCGAGCGGCTGAAGTGTGCCATCCGCGTTGGGTAGCAAGAATGAATAATTGATATGGGTGAGTTTATCAAACTGGATATCACTGACCGCCCCCTGCCAACTCGGGAAGTAGCCAACAATTTTAAAGTTCGGATCACCCGGTGGGAAGTCATCGGCAGCGACAGTAAAGTTCACAGCGCTGGACTCTCCCCTGCCACCTGTTGCATCAACTGCAAACACTTGTAACTGATGACTGCCTAATCCCTGGGCCTGCCAGGGCACAGAATATGGCGCGGTATTGTCAGTCGCGATCAGCGTACCATCAATAAAGAACTCCGCCCGCTCAATGGCAACATTTTGCGGATGAGACACAGATGCAGCCAAATCGATGGGTGTTCCGATAATAATGCTCGTGCTGTTGCTCGGAGAGGTCACCGTCACTTGTGGCACAGGATCACTCGCGTCACAGTTGCCATCCTTATTCCACACAGCATAAGTGGTAGAGTTGTTGGCGGGGTTTTGATTCTGAGTCCACCATTTGGCGGTATAACTTACCGACTGATAGGTAACCGAATCCCCTTTGGTGTAAACGCTCTGAGCCTGCCAGTCAGTTAAGTGACTACAGTCCACCGCAAGTGCGACTTCCATTGCACCAAGCAACGGCAGCGCCATTAATAAATTTCTATATTTCATTACCTTTTCCATGTTGTATTGGTCGGCAAACACAGGCCGCGCCGACGATTAACGAGTTGATGACCTGCCCTCTCAGAGTAACAGGGAGAACAAAAATCATACAGCCAGCATACTCTACGACCTTAGTCTAATACTGAGGTGCAAAGCCGCGCTTTAGTGCGGATTTGGCGTAAGATGGAATGATACTGATTAGAGCGCTTGGTATAGTGAATTAGGTAACCTGGGAGCTTGAAAGGCAATATGGGGAGCCAACGCAATATTGCATTAGTAAATTGGTCCACGGTTATCTTTGACTAAGCAGAGTCAGCCAGGCGACTGACTCTTAAGTGAAAAGGCGATTGCGCAGTGTGATTAGCCCGAACCAAAAAAACAATTAAAGCTTATCTTAGCCTTGTGAAGCGTAGACAGCACAATCTAACAATAGCAAAAAGTATCAGCCATCTAACAAGTTGACACTTATGTGAATTGTATGCTCAGTCCAGAAAATATACTCAGTCTCACTTTCTTAACTGTAGGATCTTTTTACTGTGGTGGAAGAGGCGGCTTACCTTCGCCTCCCCCAGCTCCACCAAGCACTTTGTTCAGCTCGCTTCTTGGTATTACTTGCATATAGAACTCCGATATTCAGAATGTTGTATTACTCCAAGCTTTAGGGGCTATGTGCGAGGAGTTCAGCGTCAGCACGCACTAAGATAACTAACCTACCTACCCTTGCATCTTGCCTGCAAATCCGCCTATAAAAAGCCTAGATATGAGTTACTGATCACAAACATATTAAAATATTCATACTTCAAGGCAATGCTTAATTAATACTAATCGTCAGTTTTTTCAACGGGTGGTGGTAGAATTATATTAGCAGGAAGCGGTGGCTTGCCTTCCCCACCTCCTGCGCCGCCAGAGACTTGAGACAAGAGTTTTTTATTAATGATTTCCATATAGAGCTCCATTGTTGAGTTGATCACGTAATCTGGTTATGTAGCTAGCAACAGCGAGAATTTCCAACGTATGAATCACAGATTGTGCAACGGTAAAAACGTAATGATATAAATAAGGAGTAGTGATTACTTTAAAGGAATACAGCTGAACTTCTACCCATACGAGAGCGCAAACCACTCCGCTACACATGTACATAAGAATGAGAGCACACTCTAGTGTGGTCAAATTGTACTTTAAGATTACTTCTTTGAAAAAAGGCAATTTTGAACAGGAATACGCAGCTCCCGCCCACTGTTTACGACCTAAAACGACGATGATGAACAATAGGTTTAAGGCCAAACACCAAAGATAGTAGTGATGCACCCATGTGATAGCGACTTGATACATTGACATATCTATAATCTGTATACCTAGCAACGTCATCATAAGCCACCTTGCATTTGCATCTTTCCATGCGATAAGCAAAGCAGGTAGCAAAACTAGCAAAAGTATTGTGTCTGATATCATTTTTATTCGACCTTTCCCTTTTCATCACTACACTTATCTTCAATAGTGCAATGAGTAATTTTTGTGTTTTTCTCTTGAGCCTTCGATGAAAGAACACTGAAAAATGTATCCCAGTTTTTACCGAATATCATAAGTACATCAAGCGCCTGCTCTAGTGTCATCGGCGTTTTACAGCTTTCCCAGTTTGAAATCGTTGACTGATCAACGGGGTCTGCCATTTTTTTTGCTAATTCTTTTTGAGACATTTTTCTCTCTTGTCTCATAGGCCGGATCGACCTCTGGAAGTCTTCAATGATCCTGCCCAGAAGACGACCCCTTTTTGATGATTCCATCACCTGTCCATCTTATTGATAAATAGCCAACACACCAAATTAATTTTAATCATTCAAATTTAATAGCATGTTAACTTACTCAACCTATCCTTCCCGACAAGAAGGAGCCAAATCGCACTAGTTCTGCCTTCTCTGACGTTAAATGCCAGTGAAAGTCTATCGAGGAATTGGGAACGAGCGCACTAGAGTAACCAAGAAGTGAGTGTGTTATTATTGTTATTTGCCACATCTTTTCCTTAATGTTAATTTCGGAATATAAATATACTCATAAATAGAATTAAAAACAAGCCAAACAATCCCTTAGCCAAGGCTCTCAATGGCATGAAAGGTCGATATAGATCCTTTGAGATCAGGCACACAGCCAGATCTCTATGAACAAGAGTAGTCAGTTAAAGCTGAGAATAAGCAAATTAACCCGTAACCCGACTGCCCAGAAACTTTTGACACCTCAGCATATGGCTCCACTCCAGTCCTCTTCCGTTTACTCCCAACCCATCACTATGAGACAATAACGTAACGACTTAGATTTCCAGACTTTTGAGTTTGTACAAGCCTTAGCTGAATACGCATTCGTACACACACTGATTGCGTGCGGTACACACAGTGGTATACACACTTGGGCTTAAAAACCGCAAACTCTGAACAGCAGCCTGCTGCACTGAATAAGAATAACAGGTTGATTGAAATAGGATTTATAGCCTGATGGCGACACAAGAATTAACTGATAATATCCCCACAATTTACTGGCACGATTATGAGACCTGGGGGGCCAGCCCGCAGAAGGACCGGCCGAGTCAGTTTGCCGGGATCCGTACCGACCTGGACCTGAATATTATAGGTGAGCCGCTGATTGAGTATTGTCGTCCGGCGGCGGATTATTTGCCTCAGCCGGAGGCCTGTCTGGTGACTGGGATCACGCCGCAGCATGCGCTGAAACATGGACTGCCGGAAAGTGAGTTTATGGCCAAGATCCATCGCGAGTTCAGTAAGCCCAATACCTGTGTGGCCGGTTATAACAGCATTCGTTTTGATGATGAAGTGACCCGTTACAGCCTGTATCGCAACTTTTATGACCCTTATGAGCGCGAATGGCAAAATGGCAACAGCCGCTGGGACATCATTGATTTAGTGCGTGCCTGTTATGCGCTGCGCCCTGAAGGCATTGTGTGGCCAGAAAAAGAAGATGGCACGCCGAGCTTTCGCCTGGAAGATTTAACCAAGGCCAATGGCATTGAGCATGCCGATGCGCACGATGCACTGAGCGACGTCACTGCAACCATTGCACTGGCAAAGCTTATCAAAGAAAAGCAGCCGAAACTGTATCAGTTTTTCTTCTCACTGCGCGGTAAAAAAGCACTGGCAGAGCTGATTGATGTGTTTAACATGCAGCCTCTGGTGCATACTTCTTCTCGTATTCCGGCCACTCAGGGATGCACCAGCTGGATTGCACCGATGAGTTTTCATCCGGTGAACAAAAATGCCGTGGTGTGTTTTAACCTGACCAACGATCCGCAGGTGCTGCTGGACCTGTCGGTGGAAGAGCTGCGTGCGCGCTTATACACCAAACACAGCGATTTGGGCGAAGATGAACTGCCGGTTGGTCTGAAACTGGTTCACCTGAACAAATGTCCGATATTAGCACCGGCGAAAACTCTGCTGCCCGAAAATGCTGCCCGCCTGGGAATTGATCGTGAGCAGTGTCTGGCCAATCTTAAAATTTTGAAATCGCACCCTGAGCTGCGCGACAAAGTCGCGGAGGTGTTTAACGATCAGGGCGATTTCAGTGACACCACTAACCCGGACTATCAGCTTTATAATGGTTTTATCAGTAAAGCCGACAAAGCCAAACTGGCTATTGTACGCGAGGCGCCGCCGCACGAACTGGGCTCGCTAAACCTGGAGTTTGAAGATCCTAAGTTTCACACCCTGCTGTTTCGCTATCGTGCCCGAAACTGGCCGGAAAGCCTCTCTGCCAGCGAGCTGGAACAGTGGCGTAAATACTGTCAGAATAAACTGATGCATGGCGAAGACAACCCGTCGATTAACGCTCAGGACTTTATGATCACGCTGGAAAACCTGGTGTACGAACATGAAGGGAATGAAAAAAATCTGGCGGTACTCAAAGCGTTATATCATTACGCCCAGAGCTTGTAGCCGGTATAAAAAGGCGGTGATTGCTCACCGCCTTTGCTGTTACAAACTTTCCTGATACACCTTAAGCGCCTGCTCCAGGTCTGTAATCAAATCTTCCACATCTTCCAGACCTATGTGTAAACGGATCACCGGGCCGTACTGCCAGCCGGTGGTACTGCGCAGCGGCGCCATGCTCGCATTCGCCGTTACCAGGCTTTCAAAGCCACCCCAGGAAAAGCCCATTTTAAAGTGGTGCAGGCTGTCGAGGAAACGGTTAATGGCTTTTCGGTGACCTTCTTTCATTACCACTGAGAACAAGCCATTACTGCCGCTAAAGTCGCGCTTAAAGAACTCATGTCCGGGGCAGCTTTTGAGCGCCGGATGACGCACATGGTCGACCAGCGGATGGCCCGCCAGCCAGTTGGCCACTTGCAGTGCCGATTTCTCGTGCTGTTGCAGGCGCACCGGCATGGTCCGCAAACCACGTAGTGCCAGATAAGCATCATCCGCCGAGGTGCACTGGCCAAGCAGGTAAGAGTTTTCACGCAGCGTCGGCCACAAGGTTTCGTTCGCCACGGCCACGCCCATCATCACATCGGAGTGACCCACTATGTATTTAGTGGCAGCCTGAATGCTGATGTCTACGCCATGCTCCAGCGGACGATAATGCCAGCCGTTGCCATAGGTGTTATCCAGCATAGTGATCACCCCTTTGGCTTTGGCCACTTTGACCAGGCTGGGCACGTCCTGCACTTCCATCGTGATAGAGCCCGGTGATTCCAGAAACAGCACTTTGGTGTTGTCCTGAATAAGCGATTCGATATCAGCGCCAATTAGTGGATCATAATAGGTTGTGGTGATCCCCAGCCCTGCCAGGATTTTGTCACAGAAATCTCGTGTTGGCTCATACGCAGTATCCACCATGAGCAGGTGGTCGCCGGTTTTCAAAAAAGACAACAGCGCCTGTGAAATGGCGGCAGCTCCGCACGGGTACAGCGCACAACCAGCGCCATTTTCCAGCTCCATGATGGCGTCTTGCAGTGCAAAATGCGTATTGGTGCCACGACGGCCGTAAAATAAGGTGCGTTTGCCGCGCTCGGAAATGGCTTCTTGCATATCGGCGACAGAATCAAAAACAACGGTCGATGCGCGCTGCACCACCGGATTAACAACACCCTTGGTGTACTGGGTTTTGCGGCCAGCGGCCACCAGTTTAGTATTCTTCTTCATAGTGTGCTCAATTTTGGACTTAGTGCATCATTGCTGACGCCAGTATTCAACCAGGTATCGGGAGATAGAGTCTGGACGAGTGAGCTTGTAGCCAGGTACATCGTCTCCCCACTCGGCAAACCCGTCGAGGTCTTCACGGGAAAACCACTGTGCCTGCTCCAGTTCGTCCTGCTCAACAAAAATGTCGGTGCTTTTTGCAGTTGCTATAAAGCCTAGCATAATAGACGACGGAAAGGGCCAGGGTTGCGAGGTCAGGTAACGTACCTGGTCAACCTCAACCCCGGCTTCTTCTTTTACTTCGCGGATCACGGCCCGCTCCAGAGTTTCACCCGGGTCTACAAACCCCGCCAGCGTCGAGAAAACGCCTTCGGGCCACTGCGCCTGACGACCCAGCAGACAGCGCTCAATGCCATCGGGAAAGGTGTGCGTGACCAGCATGATCACGGCAGGATCGGTGCGTGGAAAAGTCATGTGTCGACATGCTTTATCGTTACACAAACGCGCATGCCCGGCTTCCACAGGGCGATTTGCACTACCACAACGACCACAAAAACGATGCGTTTTATGCCAGTAGCATAGCCCACGCGCCAGCACGCCTACCGACGCCAGCTCGGCGTCCAGCTTTGGCCCTATGGTGCGCATGTCTTCGAAATGGAAAGTCTGATTAAAGGTGTGCTCGTCAAAGCTGACATCAATACAGCCCTGAAGCAGCTCTTGCTCCACTTCGCTGACGTCGAGTGCAAAGTAGCTATGTGTGTCGTCAATGCCTAAAAACACGGCCTCGGCGCGGTCGAGCGTCTCAACCTGTGATTGCGACAACAAAGCCAGCTGACGCTCGTTGCTTACAATCAAATTTTTGTTATTCCATACCAGCAACCAGCGGCTTTTTTCACCGTACTGGCCAAGCAACCAGTTGGGGTCTTTGCGTTCAGCCGAGGCCCTGTTGAGGTTCATTTGCGTGTAATGCAGCAAGACATTTATCCTTTTCTTGTTCTTTGACGACACGCTAACATAGCTGGCCCGAATGCCAATAGCTTTGCGGCAAAAAAAAAGCCCTTACGGGCTTGAACTACAGTGTGATAACACACTACAGAGAGGCAAGATATTCCTGAAGCTTTTGGTTTTCAGCTTCAATGTGCTTGTAAAATTCAATGTCTTTGAGTTTGCTGGCGGCGCCTTCATCAAGCACAATCACGGCATGACGATGCATTTGCAATGCTGATGCCGGACAAGCGGCGGTCAGTGGGCCTTCAATCATGGCGTGTACCGCGTCGGCTTTGTTTTCACCGGTTGCCAGTAAAACCACTTTGCGGGCATCTAAAATCGTCCCGATCCCCATAGTGATCGACAAGTGTGGCTGGTATTCATCCGCAGCAAAAAAACGCGCGTTATCGTCGATGGTCGCTTTAGTCAGGGTTTTTACCCGAGTACGCGATGTGAGACCGGACGAAGGCTCGTTGAAGCCAATGTGGCCATTACGACCAATGCCCAGCAGCTGAACATCGATGCCATCGGCGGCGCTAATCCGGGCTTCATATTCTTTACAGGCTTCAATGGGGTTCTTAGCATCACCCGGCGGAACATGGGTATTTTCTTTGTTGATATCTATGTGGTTGAATAGCTGCTCGTTCATGAAATAACGATAGCTTTGCGGGTGTTCGCCATTCAGACCCAGGTATTCATCCAGATTAAACGTTTTGGCTTTGCTGAAGCTCACAGTGCCCGCCTGGTTGCGACGGATCAGCTCCTGATACAAAGCAACTGGCGTTGATCCTGTCGCCAGTCCAAGTACAGAGCCTGGGTTACGCGCTAACTGCTGAGTGAAAATATCGGCACCATATGCTGCAACTTCAGCTGCGTTTTTTAGAATGACTATTTGCATAATGTAAGGCTCAAGGTTGTGAACAAACAGGAAAAAATGGGATCTGAGCCTTGCTCTGCGTGCAATCAAAACAAGGTCAGATCAAAACCTAACTGGGATACACTGTTTAGGTTATTACCATTATGACAACGCTGTCATTATTAGAGAAAAAAACGCGCTTGTAAAGTAAAAGTGATAAAAAAATGTACTTTTTTTATGGCCAAAATAAAAATGACCTGCTGAGCAGGCCATTTTTAAAAGTCTGAAAAGGCGCAAGCCTCTAAATACCTATACGCTACACACTCACAATAATCTTACGTTTGTACATCCAATGTAATACCAGCAGCTGGACCGCCAGTAAGGCACAAACGCTGATCAAAGCCTGCCAGTGCTCTGGCACCGCATTAATGATGCCACCGAACACACTGCGGCTGATAAAGGCCCAATCTACCAGGCTCGATGCCAGATAAATGATAATGGAGTTGGCACCGATGATCACAAAGGGATAGGCCAGCTTCTGGCCGTTGAGTATATCGACCAGTGTAAAGAAAACGGCAAGAAAAATGGCACTCCAGCCGACAGTCACCAGCACAAAGGAGCTGGTCCACAATTCTTTGTTTACCGGGAACTGAAGGTCCCACAACCAGCCCAGAGCCAGGCTAATGATACCAGCAACGAATAAACGCCCTGCCACCTGCCACTGGCCGAGTTTATCTGCCTGAGCAATCAACTGCCCGGCAAACACACCGGCAATGGCGTTCACAATCGCCGGGAAGCTAGACAAAATCCCTTCCGGGTCAACCGGGCGGTTCTGATAAGTCATGCCGGGCAGCAACGTCTGATCGACCCAGGCATTCCAGCTGCCTGTTGGCGTAAGCTCCCCTGCACTACCACCAGGCACAGGGATAAAGCACAGCAATACCCAGTACGCGAGTAATATTCCAACACCGGTGAGCGCCGTCGTTTTCAGGCTGCAATGCCACACCAGCATGGCACAAAAAAACCAGGCAATGGCAATCCGTCCAAGTACGCTGGCATAGCGGATCTCGCCCAAATCAGCCGGAATACCTGTGCCCCAGCCGTGATTATACAAAACCCCAAACAGACAGAGTAAGCCAAGGCGCTTAATTGCTTTGATGTAAATGGGCTTGCGCTCTTCCAGTGGCAAGTGATCAATGCGCTTGGGCCTGAGCCCCATTGCGACACCAGATAAAAAGATGAATAAGGGGAAAATCAAGTCATAAAAGGTAAAGCCATGCCAGGCGCTGTGCAGCGTCTGCGCTTCGAATATCTTCCAACCCTGCCAGCCGGTTAATACAAACAATGCGGCAAATATGGACTGACCACCAAGGATCCAGAACATATCCATGCCACGCAAGGCATCGAGCGATGCCAGCCTTTTCTTATTATTTGACATAGTTACTACCTACACAAACAAAAAATCCCCGCTAAACTGCAGCGGGGTTTTTTACCCAGGGAAAATTATACGCGTTGCCCGTTAATAAAGGTCTGCAACACATCAAGGTTGTCGTCGAGCACAATAAAGTCGGCATCCGCGCCATCGATCAGCCGCCCTTTCTTAGCCAACCCCAAATACTGAGCCGGATATAAAGAGGCCATACGAAATGCTTCTGATAAGGTTACATCCAGCGTATTGACGCTGTTACGCACCGCACTGGCCATATCCAGTACGCTGCCCGCCAGCTCGCCTGTGGTCGAATTGAGCCTGTCACCGGTGCGGATCACCTTGCGACCATCAAAGAAATCGAACTCCTGGTCATCCGTACCAACTGGCGGCATTGCATCGGTTACCAGCATAACTTTGCCACGTTGCTTGCTGCGAATAGCCAGTTTGGCCGACGCCGGATGAACATGGTGGCCATCGACAATCAAGCCGCACCAGGCGTTATCGTCCCAAAGTGCAGCGCCCACCACACCCGGCTCACGGGAGGTATACGCCGACATGGCATTAAACAGATGCGTAAAGCCATCGGCCCCCACTTCCAGTGCGGCCATGGTGGTTTCAAAATCGGCATTTGAATGGCCAATGGATACTTTCACGCCCAGCCCGACCAGACGTTTTATATCGCTCAACGGTACGGTTTCCGGTGCCAGCGTGACCATTTTTATGCCTAAATCTTCACGGCCATAAATGGCAAATTCGCGCTCTGAGATTGGCCGAATAAACTGCTCGCTGTGTGTGCCTTTCTTGGGATGAGACAGGTGCGGGCCTTCAAAATGGATCCCCGCCACACCGGGCTCTTTGCTTGCAATCGCCTGAGCAACTGCATCTGCCGCCTGCTCCATAACGGCTATCTGATCCGTAATGAGCGTTGGCATCAAGGCGGTTGAGCCAAACTTTGTATGAGCTGCAACGATTGTTTTAAGGCAAGATAGTGATGGTTCGGCATTTAAAAAGCCGCCGCCGCCGCCATTTACCTGAACATCAATAAAACCAGGTGCGGTTATGCCCTCAAGGCGTGTGATATCACTACCTGACGGGTGTGATTCAAAACGAAGCTGGCCATTGTCGACAACAAACTCTGCGTCGTTTTTAAACTGGGTGCCGTCAAACAAACGGCTGGCTATAAATCTGTTCATGTATTACACCAAATGTTCTGATTGACGTCGAATACTCTGCATGGCGAAGTAGATAGCGCCCATTTCGGGTGGTTGTTTTGGCAGTTCTACTTGTTTTGCCACTTGTGGGTCTAACCACTCGCTTAGCGGCTCCGACAAGCCACCAATCATAGATAGTCTGGGCGGATTCTGCTGCAGTAACTTGCGCGCAAGTCGGCTGATGTAGTCAGCGCCGGTTTGCACAATCTCCAGTGCAATTGCATCACCGGCTTTTGCTGCATCCAGTACATAACGCGCTAGCTTGGCGTAGCTGCTTGAAGGCTGCCCCGCCATTTGCTCGGCAATGCCCATGGCCGTATTCGTATTAAAGTGCTTGAGAAAAACCGCTGACAACGCCGTATTTGGCCCAAGATCATCTAAGTCTAACAATACCGCTTTCACCGCTTCCAGGCCCATCCAGGAGCCACTGCCAATGTCGCCCTGTGCAAAGCCATGACCGCCATAGTTGGCACTTTTACCTTCCACCAGCACAAACCCGCAAGAGCCAGTTCCGGTGATGATCACTGCGCCATCTTCGCCTTCGTGAGCACCAATACAAGCCGTATGCAAGTCGGTGGTCAGAAACATCTGTTTAAACGGGTGATCCCAGCGCATGATTTTGTCATATAAGCTCGGTAAATTAACGCCAGCAAGGCCTAAGCCTGCATTGAGCTCGTGAACTTGCTCAACCCTAAGCCCTGCGTCTTGCAACGCCAGCTGAGTCGAGACCATGATAGACTCTAAGGTTCTTTCAAACCCGTGTAGCGGGTTTGCAGGACCGCCAAGACCAGTGCCTAGTACGCCATGGATTGCAGAGTATATGGTGGCACGACATTTCGTTCCTCCACCATCGATACCTATATATAACTGGTCATGTTCAACCTGTTTAGCCATCATGTAGCGACCCCTAAAAGTTGTGATTGGTGCCTCCTCATTCAAAGGCAACCGGTGTTCAGTCATGTTGATTTGATGTTACACAACAAATGACAGCGTTGTCATTAAGTTTTTTATTATTTTTTCTCAGTGTGAAAAATTTTAATATTGCACACTTTTGCTTAATTGTCAGAAAAATTTTTGCAAGGACCTGAATATTGTCCTTTTTTTATCGCTAACCCTGGAATTGTCCAGAACGAGAAATAATCAAGAAGTAAGCCTCTTTTAGCAACAAAAAACGGCGCTTTCGCACCGTTTTTTATGACGTATTCATTGTTGCTAAGGCCAATTTATCCAGTTAATTGGTCATGCCCCAATGCAACAAACAAGCTGTGTTTATTTTACACCCAGCTCTCTCAGACGTTCTTGCAGATAGCTGTCTGCAGTGTAACGCTCAGACAGAACCACGTCCGGGCGTGGGTGCAGGAACAATGGCAACGAGATGCGAGACTTGTCACTGGCCTTACCGGTTGGATTGATCACGCGGTGAATAGTTGATGGGAAGTAACCACCAGACGCTTCTTGCAGCATGTCACCAATGTTGATGATCAGGTTACCGAAATCACAAGGCACGTCTAACCAGCTGCCATCTTGTCTTTGTACTTGCAGACCAGGCTCATTCGCCGCAGGCAGAACGGTCAGCAGGTTAATATCGCCATGTGCTGCTGCACGAATAGCACCCGGCTCCTCGTCGCCTGTCATAGGTGGGTAGTGTAAAACGCGCAGTAGTGTCTGCTCAGAGTCTTTGATCATGTCTTTCAGATCAATTGAGAACTTAGCACGCACATCTTCTGGTGCTTCAGCCTGAACCCAGCTTAACAGTTGCGCTGCAAACTCATTGGCCAAACGGTAGTACTCACGAATTTCTGCATCCAGTTGTGCCGGCACACGCCCTTTTGGATAAACGTGAAAATACTCTTTAATGTCTTTAATTGTGAAGCCTTTCGCAACTTCAGATACATCGGGCGGAAAGTAACCGTCTTGCGTTTCTTTGTTAAATAAAAACGCGTGCTTTTCTTCTGAGTTAAAGAATTCTTGCCAGTTTTTATAAATAGACTCAACCAGTTCCTGAGGAATTGGGTGGTTTTTTAGTACACCAAAGCCCGTTGAGCGCAGAGATTCTACAAATAGTTTCGCCGCGTCAGGCGCTTGATAGTCAACTGTAGGTAGCTGTTGCATAATGGTTCCACCGATATATTTACGTGACTTAAATTCAAGAAATTAACTGCAACTCGAACATTGAAAATTAACTTTTTGAATTAAGATAAAATCTTGCTCGCGAGCTTAGAGAAATCCACCGCCACAGATAAGGACTTATGTCCGCCCACCTCATCAATTATCCTGTGGTTTGACTCAGATCAAACAGGTTCGACGGGCAGAGCTATCTGCCAAAGGAGGCCATCTTCACGGTTTTGTACACAGTAATTTCCCTCCAGTGCATTAACAATCAAATTGGCTGCCACCGATGCACTCAGCCCGACATGGCCAGTGTTGCCCCTTTTCGTTGTAACAAAGGGCTTCAGCATGTCTTCTTCTGAGATCCCGTCAAGTCCGAGCCCGTTATCCTGATAGCGCACGGTGAGTTTCCCTTCTTCTATATCAAGGGCAATAGTCACCTGCAATGTTCCTTGCTGACGGCCATGTGCCAGGGAGTTTGCTATCAGTGTGTCCAGCACAGATGCTAACAGCCCACCATCAAACACAGCCACCAGATCTTTGGGCACGACAAGGTGCAACTCAACGGGTTTGCCTGACCAGGCACATTGCACTTTTTCAGCAAACTCTAGCAGGCTCACTCGGGTAGGCGACACAGGACATTCAACCCGGGCAATTTGCTTCACCATAGACACAAATTTGGCCACTTTGTTTAAATTTCTCTGGCTGAGCGCCAGGCTGGTATCGCATTCTCTCAACTTGTCGGTAAACATGGCGGTGTCTGCCCTGCCCGCTTCAAGTGCTGCAACCAGCTTATTCACCGTATCACCACAATGACTGACAGCCGTGATGGCAGTGCCCAGCGGCGTGTTTATTTCGTGTGCAACACCAATGACCATTTCGTTCATCACCTGAGAGAGCTGCTGCTTTACCGCACTTTTTTGCGCATCCAGTAGTTTGATCTGAGTATCCACTCTGGCGAGGATCTCGGCTGGAATAAAGGGCTTGGTAATGTAGTCATTGCCGCCGGCATGCAGCGCTTCGACTATCCAGTCGGTGTCGCTATGGGCACTGACAAAAATTACCGGTATATGGCTGGTATGCATCTCTGCCTTTAGTAACTTACACAGTTCAATCCCAGATGTGCCGGGCATTTTAATATCGGTGATCACAAGCTCAGGCGGTTTACGCTGGATTATGCTCAGCGCAATCTCGGCATTAATGGCGGCAAGCACCGTGTGGCCTTGCTGGCGCAGGATCAATTGCAGCATATGAAGGTTTTCAGCCACATCGTCAACCACCAAAATATCTGCCATTCCTTTGTCCTCTTCGTCGCTTTATTTACTTTCACTAAGCATAGCTTGAGAAATGACCGCACGCGACTATGGTTACTATGTTAGTAAACTCAACAGTGTGGCGTGTATATGGGTCTAAAATTTAGAGTAAATGTGGTCTTTTCAGTGATACTGTCGGGTTTATTTATTGCAGCCTTATTACTTTTTCTCAGTTTCACCAAGCTCGAGCCCATTAATAAACAGCTCGACAACCTTGAAACCCTGACCACACTCTCTGCCAGCCTTCGGGAACATGCTCAAGACCACACTATGCAACTTGCTTTATACCTTAACGACCCCCAGCCACAACAACTCGAAAAGTTAGCCAGGTTCAGCAAGTCACCGTTAACGGTAACGGCAAAAGCACACACCTCAGAGCCTGCAGCAATGCGCCCTTTAATCGCCGCGCTGCCCATTGAGCCCTCTGCAACTCAGCTGGCTGTGATACACAGTGAACTGAAGCAGCTTTTTGTCCAGACTTACACCGAGCTGACTCAGTTTCAGTCGGGCATTCCTCTGACATCACGCTTTAACCTGACAGGCTATCACAGCGCGCTGCAACAAATTAGCAGTGAACTTGCGCAACTGGATAGCATGTTCACTGAGCAAAGTCGCCAGCTTATGGCAACCAAAGACAATCATTTTACAGACCTGAGTAAGCAAATTATGTGGGCCCTGTTGCTCCTTGGTATGGCCGCCTCAGTCGCTCTCTGGTGGTGCAATTTACGGCTCTTTGAGCCGCTTAAGCGCCTGCAAAACGCGTTACATGAAGCCAACCAGACGGGTAACACTCAGTTGCAACTGCCCGACCAGCTGGGCGCCGAGCTCAGCGGACTGGCCAATGTCGTTGGTCAAATATACGACAAACTCCATAATCGGGTCGAAATCGCCAAGTTGCGGGAAATGTTTAACCAAGGGATCCGACATAGTCGCGATCCGGACGAGCTGCGGCGCTTCGCTTTGGAGTTTTTCGCCACCTATTATGCCGCCCCCAGTGTGGCCATTTGCTGCACTGATAATGATGCACTCACGCCAATACAAACAATTGGTTGCCCGCCCTGCCTGGACAAGCTGAGTATTCAGTACACACAATTGCGACGAACCCTGACGCGCCAGTGTTTGGCGTCTAAAGACGCAACCTTTGAGTTGAAAGCCGGTGCCGTCACCATTGCCATAAAAAGCGCCGCGCTTTATCCATTGATTGTTAATAATCAGCTAAAAGGCGCGTTGTATATCGCCAGTGTCGATCGCTTCAACAGTGAGCAACAAACCAGTATCCAGCAGCTATGTGAAGATCTCGCTATCCAGATCCAGCTGTGTGAAAACGCCCAGCAGCAGCTTGCCGCGGAAACGGCGCTATCACAGCACCTGGAGATGACACTACATATACTCAATGCCATTCCTAACCCCACTTATTATCGGGATACTCAGGGCACCTTCTTAGGTGTTAACCGGGCTTTTCTTGATTTTCTGGACTTGTTTGAAGCGGAAGTTACCGGTATGCGCATTCAGGATGTATTCGATGTCTACACCACCAGCTATCTGGAGCAAAAATCTAACTTTACGATTGAACAGCAAGCACAACACCAGTTCGAACTGACCCTGAAAAACGGCCAGCAGGAGTCCCGTGAGTTGATTGTGCATGAGGCTCCTTTCTTTGATGGTTTTAAAGAGGTTGGCGGTGTTGTCGGCACCTTTTTGGATGTGACAGAACGCAATGAGCTAGAACGAGACATGCTTGCAGCCAAAGAGCTTGCCGACAAAAATGCCAAAGTAAAGAGTGAGTTTCTTGCCAATATGAGCCACGAAATACGCTCACCGATGAACGCCATCATTGGCATGGCTCATCTGGCACTGAATACGCAGTTGACTACCAAACAGCGCAATTACGTTGAAAAAATAGATAATGCCGCCAAGCAGCTGCTCAAACTACTTAACGACATTCTGGATTTTTCAAAAATTGAAGCCGGTAAAGTCGAAATCGAGTCCACCCACTTTCGCCTGGATAAGGTCCTGGATAATGTCGCCACAATCGTCGGGCTTAAGGCAGAAGAAAAGCAACTGGAGCTTATCTTCGACGTTCACCCGGATGTGGCCAATGACTATATTGGCGATCCCCTGCGTATTAGTCAGGTGTTGATCAACCTCGCGGGCAATGCCGTTAAATTCACTGAGCAGGGCCATGTGACGATCAATATTTGCTACCAAAGTGAGGATGAGCAAAGTGCAAGGTTACTCTTTAGTGTGATTGATTCCGGAATAGGATTAAGCAGCGAGCAACAAACAAAACTGTTTCAGTCTTTTTCTCAGGCGGATACCTCTATTACACGTAAATATGGCGGCACCGGCCTGGGCTTAACCATATCTCAGCATCTCGTGAAGCTTATGGGCGGTGAAATCTTTGTTGAAAGTGAGTTGGGAAAAGGGTCTACGTTCTACTTTTCCCTGCCCTTGCCCTTTGCCACAACCACCCGCCTTGTCAGCCAGCCAGCAGAGCATTTTAAAGACAAGCTCGCCCTGATTGTGGATGACAATGCACTGGCCCGTGAAGTCATGGCCGCTATGCTGAAGAAGTTTGGCATCGCCTCTAAGCTGTTTTCATCGGGCGATGCTTGCATCGAATACGTCAGCAATCAGCAACCCCACTTTGATATTGCCTTTGTTGACTGGCACATGCCACAAAAAGACGGCATAGACACCATCATGGAGCTGCATGCTCACTCTCCTGCAAGCCAGTATGCATTGGTGACGGCATATGGTCGCGAGTTGGGACTTAAAGACGAGCAAAAGCACATTATTTCCAGTGTTTTATTAAAGCCCATCAACCCCTCAAGCGTATTCGACTGCCTGCAAGCCTGCCTGGCACCGCAACCACAGCAGCTCAGCGGCGCTGAACCGGCCCAGGGAAGCAGGCTTTCAGGATTGACGATACTGGTGGCCGAAGATCAGCCCGTTAACCAGGAAATTGCTGTTGAAATACTGTCTTTTCATGGGGCGACGGTGGCAGTTGCAAATAATGGCCAGGAAGCACTTGAAGCCGTGCAGGCCACTGCCTTTGATATTGTTTTAATGGACATGCAAATGCCAGTGATGGATGGGCTAAAAGCAACGCGGGCTATTCGTAAACTCACCGAGATAGCTCAGCCGCCTATCCTGGCTATGACCGCCAATGCTATGCAAACCGATATCCAAACTTGTCTGAATGCAGGTATGGTTGGCCATATTGCTAAGCCTATTGATGTAGAAAACATGATTGAGACCATTTTGCTCCATACTCAGCAGCACGAAGCCGACAATGAAGACCTCACACCAGCAACACCCGAGCATCAAAGCTCAGCTGAGCCTGACATTGAACATAAGGAATTTGCTTATGAGGGCATTGATATTGATGCCGGTATTAATCGGGCGGCCGGCAACCGCGACGTATACTTTTCGCTGCTTGAAAAATTCGTAAAACAGCAAATAGAAGAGCTTATCAATCTGAAACAAGCCATTACCATAGGTAACACCGAGCTGGCCGAACACCTGTTACATGCCCTCAAAGGTGCCAGTGCAAACCTGTCTATGACCTATCTGAGCGACCAATGTACTGCACTGGAATCTCAAATAAAAGAAGACCGTATTGATATAGTTAAAGTAGACGAATTGCTGGACTACATCAGACAGTGTCATGAGCAAATTAGCCGCTATCTGAATGCCAGTGCTGCACAGCCCCAACAAAAGGCAGATACAAGGCCCCAGTCGGAGCACTACGAGGAAAGCCTGATAACACTTGCCAGGGCATTGCAAGATTATGATGCCCGTGCCACCGAGCTGGTTGCCGCTCTCAAGGTGGGCGCCCCCTTGCCTGAAGCAATACTGGATGAGCTCAACGAGCTGGTTATTCAGTTCGAATTCGAAAAAGCACACACACTGTTAGCGCCTTACATGCCTGAGCATGCAGAATCTTAAGCAATGGTGATAGGAGTGCAGCCCTTTTGCAATCGGGGCTACACAGATATAGATGAGACCTAATTACAGGCCGAGATCCGCCATAAAGTCGTCGTCTGCGACATCTTCTGCTGATGATTCCGCTTTTTTAGCCGCCTCCGCTTTTTTGGTTCTCTGGCTGGCAATAATGTCGTCCGGATCAACGGCTTCAGTGATGTCGTAATCATGCAACTTAATAAACTCGGTCTTATCCATAGCCAATTCCAGGTAGAAAATATTCTGGCCCTGAGTGGTGAACGTCACGCGGCGCGCCTGTGGCCTGTCCATAGTGGTATCCACCGAGATCTGAACCTGTTTGTTAATGGCCATCATTTTGGGCTGGTTCTGCGTGATAGACGTGTGAAGCTGCTCACGCACTTTGCTGGTGAAATCACCAACGATTTGGTTCATCAGCTCACCCATCACATTGGATACGTCATCCGACAAGTGGCTTTGTGCAATTTCGTTTTCCGGCATGCCCATAGAACGCATATAGTCCTGATAAACTTCCATTGCAGCCTGTGCGGTGAAGTTGGTGACAACCAGACCGGTAAAGCCACCGTCAAACAGAACAAAACAACCAATGTCTGGACGCATACAGGTACGGGTGATCTTCTGTACCATTGCCGAGTAGGCAATCTGATTGCCACTGGCCGAGGATAAAACCTCAGTCACCGAGTGACATAATGTGGATAGGATATCTTCTGTGCTGATCACTTTATTTTTCGCCATGTTGGTTCTCTAACTTACTTCTTATTGTTAATACTAGCCAAGCTACTCAATTTATCACTGACTATCTAGTATAAAATGCTAAAATAGCATGATTATTTTTTTGTAAGACAAATTGGACTAGCAGTGTGACGGGCAAAGACAGTATATATGCCACAGAGCAAGAAGTCAGAGACTTCACCTTCGACGCAAACGTTGTAGAAGTATTTCCGGACATGATCCAGCGCTCGGTGCCGGGTTATGCCACCATCGTCAGTACCATGGGTAAACTGGCCGGACAATACGCGCAGAGCAATTCAAACCTGTATGACTTGGGCTGTTCACTGGGGGCAGTCACCCTCAGTATGCGCCGCAATATCGACAAAGAAAATTGCCGCATTATTGCCGTGGACAACTCCCAGCCTATGGTCGAGCGCTGCCAGATGCATCTGAAAGGCTTCAAATCAGACGTACCGGTAGACGTACAACTGGGCGACATTAACGAGTTAGAGGTAAGCAACGCCAGCGTTGTTGCCATGAACTTTACTTTGCAGTTTATCCCCCAGGCACAAAGAGCCGCTGTGCTTGAAAAAATTTACCAGGGGCTGAAACCCGGCGGCGTATTGCTGCTTTCGGAGAAGATCAAAGGTGAAAACGACATCAAAGATAATTTGTTGATTGACCTGCACCACGACTTCAAACGCCACAATGGCTATTCAGAGCTGGAGATCAGCCAAAAACGCACGGCCATTGAAAACGTAATGCGCACTGACAGCCTCAGCACCCACAAAAACCGCCTGGAACAGATAGGATTTGCCCATACCCAGGTGTGGTATCAGTGCTTTAACTTCTGCTCCCTGGTAGCGATTAAATAAGAGAAAGACTATGAATTCCTGGTTTACCGATTTTTATGCCGCTATTGCGAAAAGCCCCCTCAGCCATTGGCTGGAAACACTGCCGGCACAACTGTCTCACTGGCAAAAAGAAGCCCAGCACGGTGACTGGTCACAATGGGAAAAGGTACTCAAAAACCTCCCCGATCTGCCAGCCGATCAAGTCGACATTGAGAACAAAGTGTCCTTTACCCGTCAGGAGCCACTCTCTGAGGGGCATCAGAAGCAACTGACACACCTGTTCAAACGCATGATGCCCTGGCGCAAAGGCCCGTTTCATATTCATGGTATCGACATTGACACCGAATGGCGCAGCGACTGGAAATGGGATCGTTTGTTACCGCATATCAGCGATTTACACGGCCGCAGCGTGCTCGACATCGGCTGCGGCTCTGGTTATCACCTGTGGCGCATGCGCGGTGCGGGGGCTAAGTTTGTCGTGGGAATTGATCCCTCTGACCTATTCTTGAGCCAGTTTCAGGCCATCAAGCACTTTAATCCGGATCCGAATGTCCATCTGTTACCTCTGGGTGTGGAGCAACTCCCGGATTTGAAAGCCTTTGATACCGTTTTCTCTATGGGGGTTCTGTATCATCGTCGCTCCCCCATCGACTTCCTGGCTCAGCTAAAAGCTCAGTTGCGCCCGGGCGGTGAGTTAGTGCTCGAAACCCTGGTCATTGAAGGTGATGTAAACACGGTGCTTGTACCAACAGATCGCTATGCCAAAATGCGTAACGTCTGGTTTATTCCGAGCTGTGACGCATTAGCGCTGTGGCTACAACGCGTGGGTTTTAAAGACATCAAGGTGGTGGATAAAGACATCACTTCTTTGGATGAACAAAGACGCACCGAATGGATGCAGACCGAATCTCTGGCCGACTTTTTGGATCCGGACGATCCCAGTAAGACGATTGAGGGTTACCCCGCTCCGCTCAGAGCAATTATTGTCGCAAAAGCCTAATAATACCAATTTCACTTAATACTTGCTCAATTTGAAGGAGCAAATAGAACGCTAACTGTGTTAAAAATTTTTCATTTAGAGCAACTAAATAGCAAAATTTTTGCCTCGTTATCGACCCTATTTTCTCGCCTCAAAATAGAGCTCTTAATTAAGCAAATTGGTATGTTCAAACACAAAAAAGCCAGCATCTAAGCTGGCTTTTTCTGTTTATGTAGGCTGTAAATTAGCCCAAAAGCTCAGCGAGTTGCTGGCTTACCGCTTCAACAGCCTGAGTACCATCCAGTTTGTGGTACTGAGTATTGCCTGCATCCGCTTCTGACTGGTAGTAGCTTACCAGTGGCTTAGTCTGGTCGTGGTAGATACCAAGACGCTTACGTACTGTTTCTTCTGTATCATCGGCACGAATGATCAAGTCTTCACCAGTCTGGTCATCTTTGCCTTCTACTTTAGGCGGGTTGTACACAACGTGATAAACACGGCCAGAAGCAGGGTGTACGCGACGACCACTCATACGCTCAACGATAATTTCGTCAGCAACGTCGAATTCGATAACGTGATCAACGGCAATGCCGTTTTCTTTCATAGCATCTGCCTGAGGGATAGTACGCGGGAACCCGTCTAACAGGAAACCATTCGCACAGTCTTCTTTTGCAACGCGCTCTTTCACCAGACCAATGATGATGTCATCAGATACAAGCTGTCCTGCATCCATCACTTTTTTGGCTTCCAGACCCAGTGGCGTGCCTTCGCTGATAGCAGCACGTAGCATGTCGCCCGTTGAAATTTGTGGAATACCGTACTTTTCCATTAGAAATTGAGCTTGAGTGCCTTTACCTGCACCCGGCGCGCCTAGCAAAATAATGCGCATAGTGTGTTCCTCGTATGTGAGTTATACCAATTTCACTTAATACCTGTTCAATTTGACGGAGCAAATATGACGCTAACTGTGTTAAAGATTTCTCATTTAGAACAACTAAATAGCAAAAT
>NZ_PPUZ01000044.1:0-60022 GCF_004212645.1 Pseudoalteromonas rubra
AATGTGATCAAGAGACAGGCCAGTGAGCCGGGAACTATTAGTAGGCCATTCAGAAAGACAGTTATGTGCACCACATCCACAGGCCATACAGTTAACCTTTAATAAACACCACAAGTACCGCAGGCAGTAAGTGAGGTTTCATGCCCGGTGTAAGGTCATCTTGTTGAGTCGCCGATGAGCAGATCCCGTGTCGAGCACGGGATGACAGGGAAGAGCGTAATAAGGAGCTGCAACGGATAGAATGAGTGCGGAAACAGTATCTCAGGTTTCGTATTTACCGTCATCCTGCCTGCGAGCCGGGAACTACCGGCAGACCATCCTGAAAGCCAGCTATTTGCACCGCATCCACAGGCCATACAGTTAACCTTTAATAAACACCACAAGTACCGCAGGTAGTAAGTGAGGTTTCATGCCCGGTGTAAGGTCATCTTATTGAGTCGCCGGTGAGCAGATCCCGTGTCGAGCACGGGATGACGGGGAAGAGCGTAATATGGAGCTGCAACGGATAGAATGAGTGCGGAAATAGTATCTCAGGTTTCGTATTTACCGTCATCCCGGCCAGCGAGCCGGGAACTACTAGCAGGCCATTCAGAAAGCCAGTTATGTGCACCGCATTTACATACCACACTGTCATCGCTGGCCAGCGAGCCGGGAACTACCGGCAGACTATTCAGAAAGCCAGTAATATGCACCGCATCGACATACAGCACCGTCATCCTGCCTGCGAGCCGGGAACTATTAGCAGGCTATTCAGAAAACCAGTTATATGCACTGCATCCACATACCAGATCGTTATCCGATTCAGTGATTCGGGAGCCAACAACACCAAATCTCAGCCAATAAAAAAGGGCCAAACCCTAAGGTTTAGCCCTCATTATAAAGCCTGGGGAATGTTGCTTATTGAGCTTGTGCGCTCAGTGTTACGCCAGAGAATGAGCGATAAGCGTTAAGACCGAAGTACCAGGTACCCGCTTGCGGGTTAGTGAAAGTACAGGTTTCAGAGTTACCGCCTTTATAAGGACGACAGTCCCAGTTTGAGCTGCTAGGTACACTGCCTTGCTTAACAAACAGGTCAGCATCACCTGTACCACCAGAGATGGTCACAGTCAGGTTACTCATGCCCGCAGGGACTTCCAGAGACTTCTGAACCCAGCCACCTGTGCTTGCAGACAGGTTAGACTCGTTTAATTCAACAGGACCGGTTGAACCGCCCGCTGTTTCAGCTTTCAGGCTTACACCGCTGTATGCAGAGTAACCATTCATCATTACGTGGTAAGTACCTGAAGATGGGTTATCAATAGTACAAACTTCGTTGTTACCGCCTTCGTACGGACGACAGTCCCAAACGCTGGTGGTTGGTTTAGCATTTGCACGTACGTATAAATCCGCATCGCCCGTACCGCCACTCATAGTGAAGGTAACTTGGCTTACACCACTGCCTACCTCAAAGGTGTAGAAAGTTTGGCTGCCTTTTGCGCCGCTCAGGCTTGTTTTAGCAACGCCATCTTCCAGCTCGTTACCGCCAGTGTCGTTCAGCGCTGCATCTACCGCGGCTGATGCATCGATGATACCAGTACCACAGCTTGTACAAGTCGCAGGGAAGCTACGTGTTGTGTTCTTCAGAATGCTTTCTACTTCGTCCGGCGTTGCAGTAGGTTTAGCTTGTTTGATAAGTGCCGCTACACCCGCAACGTGTGGTGCCGCCATTGACGTACCTTGTGAGTAAGCATAGCTGTCGCTTGAAGGCGTGTTGCTGCCTGCGTTGTAAGTAGACAGAATACCTTCAGGGTCGTTAGCGAAGCTTTGAGCACCACCTGGCGCTGCAACGTCGATGTTTGAACCGTAGTTTGAGTAGTAAGCACGGCCACCGTTACGACCTACAGACGCAACGTTGATGATGCCAGAACAGTTACCTGGGTTGTAGTTTGCAGAGTTGTCGTTGTCGTTACCTGCTGCAATAACAATGGTTGTACCGTTTGCGCGTGCTGTGTTGATCGCGTTTTGCGTGGTAGAACTACATGCACCGCTGCCACCTAAACTCATGTTAATGACGTCAGCCGGGTTTGCGTTAGCAGGTACGCCAGATACTGAGCCACCAGATGCCCAGACAATCGCGTCTGCGATATCTGAAGTCAAACCACCACACTTACCAAGTACACGAACCGGTACTACTTTCGCATCGTATGCAACCCCGGCAACACCTTCGCCGTTGTTAGAAACCGCAGCAACAGTACCCGCTACGTGCGTACCGTGCCAGCTTGAGTCGCGTGCGCTGTGAGTGTAACCACACTCGTTAGCAGACACTGCATCACCTGGGTCACGTGCATCGCTGTCGCGACCGCCGCCATCGTTTGCAACAGAAATATCAGAGATCATGTCGTAGCCTGGCAGGATGTTCGCGCTCAGGTCGGCATGAGGGCGGTAACCCGTATCCAGTACCGCAACAACTACACCGTCACCCGTTGCTTTGTCCCATGCTGCTGGTGCGTTAATGCCGCCAGCTGCTTCAAAATAGTGCCACTGATCTGAGTAACGCGGATCGTTTGGTGTCGCGAACGGCTGTAGCATTTGGTCAACTTCGATATATTCGATGTTACCGGTTGCTGCCATTTCCTGCATCAGGCTTTGTGCTTCTGCCGGAGTTAGCTTTTTGTCAACACGCATAACGTGGTGGTTGCTCAGTGCCATCTTACGAACGTACTTAGTTTGTAGTGAAGATTTTTTCTTGCTTTTGAAGTTCTTCACGAAACTTTGAGCGCGTGAGTTCATCATGGCTGGTGACATATCTGCACCTGAAATAGACATAAGCTGGTTGCTGTTGTCTTTGTACTTGATGATGAACTGCGTACCGGCTGTGTTTTGGCTCTGCATTTTCTGGCTTAGTTGCGCCATGCTTACGCTGTTGTTAAGTGCTTCAGCGTTATTAGCCATAGCAGTAGAGGCGGCAAACATGCCAGACATTGCCAGCGCTACCGCGCCGATTTTTAGGTTACGTGTTGTCATTCTTAGAATTCCCTAGTTTCTTACTTGTTGTTGTTCTGTTTGCGTGTGCAAGCAGATGGTTATCGAAGGTAAAGAGTTGGTTAAAGTATTTAAAGTGCTGTTTTGTTATTTACACTATTGTTTTAGTTATAAGCGGATGGCTAGATAGTTCGTTTATTGCAATAATCTGTTGTTTTTATTGCATAATTATTCTTTGTTACAGGATGAAGTATGATTTAGTTAGTATTGTAAATGATTGTAAATGGTTAATATTTTATTACTACTTGTGATAAATTTATGTGCCTTTGTTTGCTAAATAATCGCATTACTCCACCTCCAGAGCATAAGTTGATACAATAAGCGCATAACTTTTTCAGGACACAATATACAATGTTGAACTTTGATGTGGTGATCATCGGCGCGGGCGCGGCTGGCCTGATGTGCGCGGCACAGGCTGGGTATCGGGGCCGTAGTGTGGCGGTGGTCGATATGGGCAAAAAAGCTGGCCGAAAAATACTCATTAGCGGCGGTGGTCGTTGCAATTTTACCAATGAGGGTGCCACACCACAGAATTATTTATGCGCAAACCCGCATTTTGTGAAGTCCTGCCTGAGCCGCTATACCCAGCACGACTTTATTGAGCTGGTGGACCGCCACGGCCTGGCATATCATCATAAAACCCTGGGGCAGCTGTTTTGTGATAACAGCGCGCAGGACATAGTCGACATCTTGCTAACCGAATGCGAGTGGGCCGGGGTAGAGCTGTTTCTGCGTAACGAAGTCATTAAGGTAGAACGCACCGAGGGCGGTCGCTATCTTGTTACCACCTCAGAGCAGGTATTCAGTTGTGAGTCTTTGGTGGTGGCCGCTGGTGGCCTGACTATGCCCAAACTGGGCGCCACCCCCATTGGCTATAAAATTGCCGAGCAGTTTGGCCTGAAAGTGTTGCCCACCATGGCAGCGCTGGTGCCCTTTACTTTGCATGACCACGACAAAGCCCGCTTTGATGGCCTGGCCGGCGTCAGTTTACCCTGCACAGCACAAAGCGAGGACGGCACCCGCTTCAAAGAAAACCTGCTGTTTACCCACCGTGGCCTCTCGGGCCCGGCAATTTTGCAGATCTCCTCCTTCTGGCGCGCCGGACAGGGCGTGATTGTGAACCTGCTGCCCGACATCGATATGCAGGCACAACTGCACGACTGGCGTCAGGAGCAAGGTAATAAGTCTTTGAAAAACCTGCTTAGTACTATATTACCCAAGCGCTTTGTCGAGGTTTTAATTAACGAGCAAACGGTGCCGGAAAAAAATGCCAACCAACTCAGCCACAGCGAAATCGAAACGCTGGCCCACGCGCTGCACCACTGGCACATCAAACCCAATGGCACAGAGGGCTACCGCACCGCCGAAGTCACCCTCGGCGGCGTCGACACCGACGAACTCAGCTCCAAAACCTTCGAAGCCAAAAAAGCCCCTGGCCTGTACTTTATCGGCGAAGTTACCGACGTTACCGGCTGGCTCGGCGGTTATAACTTCCAGTACGCCTGGAGCTGCGGCTGGGCGTGCGGGCAGGCGTGTTAGGTTGTGTAGAGACAATAAAGTTTGCCCGTAGTGTGGCCAGGTACACTCTTCTAATGCTTAAGTACGTTTAAGATCGAGGACGAAAATTAGAGTCATTAGCAGACTTTGAGCGATCTGCAACACCACTTGCTATTAATTTCATATTTTTCACCCATAAATAAGCCGCAAATTTGCGGCTTATTAACTATTCTACAGTACTAGCTGGCAACCCAGCCGCTACATCTTTAAATGCGGCTAAGGCAGCTTCTAAATGGTCGATGATTTCTTGCTGTAAAACATCAGGCGGTGGCAAGTTATCAAGGTTATCTAAGCTGTCATCTTTTAGCCAGAATATATCCAAGCTCGCTTTGTCTCGATTGATTAGCTCATCATAACTGTAGTATTTGAACCTCTCAGTCTCTTCACGTTCATGACGGTTTTCAGGGTTATAACACTTAATGAAGTCTTTCAAGTCATTCAGTGTCATTGGTCGTTGTTTTAGCGTGAAATGTTTATTGGTTCTTAGATCGTAAAACCAAATACCTTTGGTATGAACTTTTTCGTCACGGGTGGCATTATCAAAAAACACAACATTCGCTTTCACACCATTAGCGTAAAAGATACCTGTCGGTAATCTTAAAATGGTATGTACATCGCAGTTATTTAACCATTTTCTACGAATACGCTCACCTGCACCACCTTCAAACAATACGTTATCAGGTAATACAACAGCGGCTTTACCAGTGTCTTTTAAGCTTGAAACAATATGCTGTAAAAAGTTTAACTGTTTGTTGGTTGTGGTTGCCCAAAAATCTTGACGCTCATAAGTAAGCGCATCTTTATCTTCACCACCTTCAGTATTGGTTATGGTTACACTGCTTTTCTTGCCGAAAGGTGGATTCGCGAGAACATAATCTACCTTACTTTCACCTGTTAATGGTGTTAGTAATGCATCTGCTCTTTCAACTTCAGGTTGCCCATCAATGCTACCAATATTGTGTAAAAATAAGTTCATCAAACACATGCGTCTTGTTGAAGGGACAATCTCATTACCTCTAAATGTTTTGTCTCTTAACGATTGTGCTTGTGCCTTATTTAACTTCGACTTTGGAACAATGGTTTCATCATGCTTCGATGGATTCCAGTGATTCATTTCTTTTTGAATCCACTGAGGATCGCCATAGGCAATCCAATCACTAGCACTTAAAAAGAAGCCACCTGTACCACAAGCTGGATCTGCAATGGTTTTCTCTGGTTCAGGCTGAACACACGCTAATATGGCATCAATCAATGGTCTAGGCGTAAAGTATTGACCTGCACCGCTTTTTGTATCTTCCGCATTTTTTTGCAGAAGCCCTTCATATAAGTCACCTTTGGCATCGGCATCTAAGCTTATCCAATTTTCGTTATCAATCATGGTAACAATACGAGATAGCTTTGCAGGGTCAGGGATTTTATTTTCGGCTTTATAGAAGATAGCGCCTAACATGCCGCCAGCTTTTGCGAGGTTTTTTAAAACCTTTCGGTATTGCTCTTCAAGTTTTTCACCTGTTAACCCACTTAGAGATTCCCAGTTATACTCTGTCGGAACTTTAGTATCTCTGTCGTAAGGCGGCTGCGCATACTCGTGTGCCATTTTTAAAAATAGCAGATAGGTTAACTGCTCTAAGTAGTCGCCATAACCTACACCATCATCACGCAATGTATGACAGTAATTCCAAACTTTTTGTACTAATGCGGGGGCATTCATTTGTTTCTATCCAAACCTGATTGACTGCTCTCAGGATCACTACCGTCTAAAAGGGTAGGATTATACCGATTTTTGGCAGAATTAATTGCATCTTGCAAGCGCTGATGCAATATTTCTCGTTTTGGCAATACCGCTAAGTATTCAGCTACGTGAATGCCTGCTTCATCCATTTCTAGCAATTCTATTTGTTCTTGATTTTTTTGTGCGCATAAAATAATCCCGAGAGGAGCTTGCTCGTCCGCTTGGCGCTCATGTTTATCTAACCAGCGAAGGTAAAGCTCCATTTGCCCCTTGTAGTGAGGTTTGAACTTGCCCAGCTTTAAATCAATCGCCACTAAGCGTTTGAGTTGGCGGTTATAGAACAATAAATCGATATAAAAATCATCACCATCAAGCTGAATGCGTTTTTGCCGAGCAATAAACGAAAAGCCAGCACCTAGCTCAAGCAAAAACTGCTCAAGCTCGCGCAAAATGGCATCTTCTAAATCTTTTTCTAGATAATGATCATTTAGACCTAAAAAATCTAACACGTACGGGTCTTTAAGCAGCAAAGGAGCTGAAACGGATTGCTGTGTTGCTAATTTTTGCAACTCCAACTTTATCAGCTCTTGAGGTTTTTTAGACAATGCCGTGCGTTCAAATAACATACTGTTAATTCGATCATCTAAGGTACGCGCACTCCAACCTTCTAGCGCACACATTTGAGCGTAAAATTCACGCTGGAGAGGATCTTTTAAATGAATTAATTGCTTGAAATGTGTCCAGCTTAATTTTGCACGCAGCGCGTGCACAATCTGCTGCTCAGGGAATGTTTCGTAAAACTGCACCATATATTGCAAATTACGCTTGCCCCAGCCTTTGCCTAAATCATGGGTCAGCTGCTCGGATAAATTTGCAATCACCTGCTTACCATATTCAGCGCGCTCACCCTTTAATACCGCTTGATGAATACGTTGACCAATTTGCCAATACAACATAGTTAATGATGCATTAACAGCAACTGCCGCTTGCTGTTTAGTTTGAATAATTAGGGTATGAATTCCAGTAAATAATTCATCATTAGTGGTCATCATTTCATTCATCCAACCGTCTTAATAAGTTCGCTTATCCAAGAGTGTAGATCATCCTTATCTTTATCTTGTTCTAATTGGTAAACAAGATAACCCAAGTAAGTATGTTTGCTTTTGGGGTTAAACCATTTCCCTATTTTTCGAAGCTCATTTTGAAAGCAAGCTTCAGCTCCTTGGTCTCGTCTTAACTTTTTCAAATACCACTTTTTAGCGTCAATGATTAAAGGCTTAAATAAATTCCATTGGGCAAGGCGTCCTTCGTTTAGACGTTTTTGATCTAGGTGATAAAGTCGAATTGAATATTTAACTTTTAGATCTTCCTCTGAACCTTCTGGATAGCGAGAAAACGGTGCCCCGCTTTTGTCATATGACAGCATTCTCCAATCAAGTCTTTTACAGGGGTCTAATAAACTGGGATTTTCGTTGTCTTCATCAAGTTCGTTATAGGCTCTTTCGGTTTCATCAATTAGCGGAAAGTAGTTCCATTTCCCCCCCGCAGTTCCTTGCAAATCTTTTCTAAATTCATTGCAATGTTGACAAGAAAATCTAAAGTTTTCTTCTTTGAAAGCTGCCCATTTGTAACCCAAATGCTCGGGAGCGATATCATATCTGGTGATATCCTTACCGCCCTCATCTATAGAAACGCCTTTGACAGTGCCTTTAGGTCTATAATGATCAACCGCGTTATCTGTTCTTGGTATATTTGTTTCGCAATACCAGCATCGGCCATTAGAAAGTAATTCTAAGCTTTCTTTAAGCTCCTTCCATATAGCACTTCTATCATCAGCGACAATATTGCCATTTATCAGGTCTTGCGTTGCAGCTTCTGCACGATCTTCCCATCCATCAGGTAAATCAATAAAAGTATTGTCAACGAACCGCATTACTCGTCCTCATCAAGCAATGTTTTAATAGCCTCTGTCGCAACTTGGTCACGCTCTTCTTGCGATAAGCTTAGTGCATAATCTATAAGCTCTTTCAGACTTTCTGAACCTGACCTTTCTTTCAACAACGTATTTCGGATTTTTATATATCTTTCGTAATCATCATCTCGTTGAGTCATCGTAAATCTGTCATTCTCCAACCAGTCAGAAATAACCTGTAAACGCAATTTTTCAAACTTAGATTTGTTTTCAATGCTCGCAAGCGCTCTGTACTTTTCAAGCCTCTTCTGTGTTCTCTTGTCTAAAGAAGAGCCTAATCCGAACATATCGCTTGTGACTATTCCTGCATATCCCATTCCCTGAGGGTCGTAATGCGGCTTATGCGATTCTATAGTTCTGGTTTCGTCATCACGATTAAGAATTTGTACTTGATCACGTGTTAATTCGGCAATTGCAATTGGGTTATGTGTAGTGAGAACGATATGGCTATTGTTTTCACCTTTAGAACTAGAGGTTACAAATTTATTAAGATAATCAATGTAATCAACGCTCCACTTAGGGTTTAAGTGAGTGTCTGGTTCATCAAGTAAAAATAAACTTTCTTCCTCAGCAGTAAACCTTAATAGACCTAACACTGTTAGCAATTGTTGCTCGCCTTCACTTAATTCTCTGAAGGTGACACTACCATCATTCTTTTTAAGTTTTACTCTAATACGAACTTCGCTAATTAACTCTGAAACGTAGGTGCTTTCAAGATCACGGAAAAACTCTCTTGGCTCTTGCTCTCCAACCAGTTCATCGAGCTTGTAAATATCTTTGATAAACATATAAAGATATTCCCGCTCTTTTTTATTCCATAACGTTGCTTCATCTTTGCGCTTAATTTTTATAGGTGCAGTAGAAACCTCATGGACACGATCTAAAAAATCACGCACAACACCTTCTGCTCCCCAAAAGATATCGGGTTTTTCTTTGCAAGCGCCATATTTACCTTTTGGATCTTTACTTTTATTTAAGTTCCATGAAGGCTCATTTAGCTCTAGCAGCACAGAATCAATACTTTCCGCATTTTCATCCGTTTCTAGACCTAATTGGGTGTCTAGAAAATGCCTAACTAAGTCATCTTGTCTTAATACAAAGGCAAGTAACACAAATTGGCTATGTACAGGTAATGCATAAAATAAACGCCTTAAACCCGGATCTTCAGATTTTGCATTGCGAAGCTTTTTATCATATTGCTGAAGGTACGGCCTAAAAACTGACTGCATCCTATCGCTATGGCCTGAGTAGTAACCAAAAACATATTTTGGCAAGAAGTCGTCTTGCTGCTTTTTGAACTTACTAAATGCAATTTCAGCTAGCTCTTTCTTTCCTTTCAGCTCGCTCAATACATCTGCTTGAGATGACTCCTCTGACTTATTTTCACCTAAATCTCTGTAACTGATTTTATAGGCCTCTTTAACACGATCAGGGTCAGCATCTATCTCGATCTCTTTTTCATGGCAAAAATAACGAAGGACGTAAGAAAACGTTGGTTTATCTTTTTCTCCTCTCTCATTTTTACCCATAATAAGGTCACGAAATAAAACAGCTAATGCCTCAAGTACGTTTGACTTACCTGTGCCATTCCAGCCAATGACTAAGGTGATCCACTCTTGTTCTTCAAAGTCGATGGTGACATTTTTAAGGTTTTTAAATCGCTGGCGCTCACCTTCGCGATCTGATCCGATTGTAAATGAGGCTAGGCGCATTAGTCTTCCTTAATGTCTTGCGTAGTTAATTTTAATTGGTCGAAGTCACCTTGGCGCTGAATTTTGATTCTGCCTGTTTTTTCTAGTTTGCGCAGTTCGGTATAAATTTCTTCGATACGATCGGTTGAAGTGCCGTCAACAATGCCACATTTTTGAAAGGCATTTTGGGCATCAATCCAGTCATTTTCAGCGGTTAACACTTCGAGTAAGGTATTCATCAGCTCAACTCTTTTTCTAGGTTTACTCTGTTTTCGAGGTTTTGATATTTTTGCTATAGCTACACGTTCTTGCTTAATTTTCTCAAGCAATACTGAAGCGGGTTCGTCGTCAGGGTCTTGTGGCACTAGTTGGCCAGAAAAAGCTGACTTTAAGATGTTTTTACGCTGGGCTTCGGATTGCTTTAAACCAAGGTCTGTTGCTTCGTTTTGTCTGTCAATTGAGTCAAATTCATTCGCTAACATCGAGATTAATTGAACCTGTTCCTCTAAAGGGGGGAGTGGCACATGTAAGTTTGAGAACTTAGATAAACTTATGTTATTTTGCCCTGCTGATGAAGAAGCTTGGTTTTCTATCCATGCACGGGCATTCTTAGACCCAAAATATAGATCCATCCATTCTGGCAGAATAGTATCCATTGGAGTTCTTAATCTTAGTAAGTATGAGGCAAAGTAAAAACCATCCTCTATATCCCTTACAAGAGCAGTTTGCCCCATTAGAGATAAGCTACCATTGGTACGCACAATCAAAATATCACCAGAAAGTAACTGTTTATTCAAGCCGATATCAAAGAGATCGACCGTCTCTTTTAAATCAGATATGGATACTTTTTTATTTATAACATTAGGGATTCTTAATACTGGAGTATTTCCAGTTTCATACGCGCATTTTACTGATGTACCGTAACTTGATTCGTAGACTAGCTGATCAACACTTGCCCAAACCCAACTTTCAGGTAGTTCAGGTAAATCAGTTGTATCAGGCTGGACTGGCTCAGGATATTTGTCTTGCCAGTTTTTTGGTGGTTTTTTGCCTTTTTCTTTAAACTCTTCGAGTTTATTCTGTTCCCAGCGTTGCTTCCGTTCAATTAGGATACGATTTAAAAGCTCTTTGCCTGTTTCTTCAATTTTATCTTTATTGTCATCTCGCCATTTTTGAGTAAGAGCACCTTCAACCGCACTTTTGAGTAAGGACTGGCGATAGTGTTTGAGTTTAATTTGCGCTGCTTCAAGCTCTTTAACTCCAGCATCTAACTCAGAAAATAGCTCATCAATTTTATCAGTAATTCTATTTTGCTCATTAAATGGACATAATGTGAAAGGCATTTTTGTTAAAGCTGTTTTTGTTAGCTTGAGGCGAGTGGAGCCCGAGACATGCTCTTGATAGTCAACATAATTCATTTGATGAAGGATAAATTTATTTGAAACATACCCCTGTAATCCGCGCAAAATATGTGCATGGTTGTTCACCCAGAACTTACCTTTAACTAAATATGCTTTATTTTTAATGGGATCTAGAAAAGGAGCTGCGTCCTCACCCACTAATACTGACTCTTCATTAGATAAAAAGTCATCAATCCACCCCACTTGTCCAGTAGCACCGTAGTATGGAAATAATTCATTTAATGCTTTATTCTCAATGCGACTATTCCGCTCTGAGTTGTTAATAGGTTTTCTCTCATTGTCGTGAATTTCAACAACTTCACCTAATTCACATTTTATCCAATTTTTAGGTAGTTCAGTATTTTCGCTCACGCAATTAATTCCTGATTCATTTCAGCCATTAGGCTATCAAATTCGTTTTTAGTTTCGGTGTTAAGCAAGCCCCAAGCTTTTTTGTAAGCCACCGCGATCGGAAAGAGGGCTACAGTCAAAGTCATCGCGTTCAATGGAGTAACTTGCTGCAATATGGTCTTTTTTCAACCTTAGCCACGTGGTTTGTTCTTCGGCAAATGCTGTTTTTCTTTGGGCATTATGACGGAAGATCCATTTTTTAAATTAAGCGTCTAAGCGTCTACTTGCTCAGCAAAAGGCTTATGCTCTGCCTCCAAACCGATAGCATATTTTACTAGCGAGATTGTATCGGCTAGTAAATCGCCCCGAGTTCATCAGAGACTAGTTGGTTTAGGTCAGGCTACTTTACCCGACTCACTTAAATTATCATAGAAGTTAGCTTCATATTGAGCTGGTGAAATATAGCCAATTGAAGAAGGGTGAGAGCATACTTCGTTAACGAGCATTAACCAAAGATAAGCTCTGCCCTGAATTCATCGTCAAAACTGGCCCGAACGCACTTGCCACGTATCGAATCTTTACGGCCTGTGTACTGTTTTACCAGATTGCGAACGACCCGTCTGAACAGTGCCATGTTTTCCGCCGATATCGGCTCACTAATCTGGCAAGCATCTTCCTTAAACACGACATCCAATACCCAATGCTGCTGGTTTCCTATATGCTAATGATGGCGGATGGAAGTATGTGAATAATGTAGCAGAAGGCTTTGTAGAAGCTCTTGATGTGTTTCAGTCTTATACGCATTCGAACTGCCATTTTCAGGCTCATTTGTTACTTCCTCTTCTGCTGCCTGTTTTGCTGTATCTGTTTGCTCCGGTTTCCATGCACCTGATCATGCTGCCTGTTGGTACCTGAGGTGCCTTTGTTTGCATTTGGCATATTCGCAGAGTTGTCTTGTGGTTTGATTATATTCATCAGTTTATTCCTGTTAATTTAATTGGTTCATGGCTATTGTGGTTCAGAACAACCAACGGAAAAGGGACATTTGACTGAAATATGTTTGGAAATGCGATTAACCATGGGCTGCTGTTCAATCACTTGCCCGAATTGATTCTTCATGCATCAAAAGGTATAGATTCTTATGAAGATTTATTCGTTAAACTTTCAAGAGTAATCAAGGAAGATCAGAATATTACTTGCGATCACCAGATTTTTCGGAAGGCGAGAGCTGGCGCACTAAATTATGAGGAGTTTGAGAGCTACCTTAATGTTCGCGCCTTTGACATAGACATTAATGAAATCACTCCAGCCGAATTACAAAATCAGGGCGCTTGGTGCCTTTTGAAAGGTGCAATTACAGAAAGTATGGCGCAATTGGAAAAAGAAGAAGATTACAGCTTTCATTCTTACTGGGATTTCCTGAGTGCTCATTGTGATTTGGAGCATGACATTATCAAAAAGCTTCGGGAAACTAAGGAAACAAGAGTGGCCCATCGCTTTATCAGGCAATGGCTATTAATTGACAAACCTAACCTAATAAGTCCAACGACCGAAGAGTCATCTGTGTACTTGATTAGAATGGTGATGTACTGGGCCGCTTTGTTTGAATTGTATGAAGAGATTGATTATGGCGCACCAGATTTCTCGATATTGGAAAAGGTAACCCCGCAAGCTACAGGGAAGAAATCGAGCGGAGGTCTGAGTCTTTCTAGTGAGTGCATGCTGGAGGCATTTAAAGCCCGCTGGAGCAAAGACAATGCCAAACGTAAAGGGAAGTGGGTAGATTTATATCGTGATATCGTTCGTAAGCGGCTTAAGGATCCTGATATTGATGGGCCGTCTGTTAAGGCTGGTTCAGCAGAGTTAGTGGACCCTGATACATGTGCAATAAAAAAGCGCTTTGAGCGTTGGCGAAAAGGTAAGCAGCTTTTTTCGATGGAGGATGTCAGGAAGGACCTGTTAATTTTACGCTATCGCTATGCTGAAACCGAAAAGCATCACTGTATCCGCCCATTTTTGTTTGTTAACTTGTTCACCCTTACTCAGGTTGAGCTTAAAAATCATGGTGTAGCGGCAGATACAATCGTTGAAGAATTTAGTCACTACCAGAGTTATAAACAGCTGGTCAAAAAGCGGTTTGCCTATTTTCAACAAACCCATCAGCTCAAATACTGATTGCCTCACTCCGTTATGCATTGTCGGTATTTTCAATTAAGCGATTCAGGTTTGAGGTATCACTTTTTAAACGGGACAAATTAAACCTGAAAGGCACAGTCTTGCAATTTTGAAATGCTTTACAGCAATTCTTGGTTTTATTTTTCAACCCCTTCCCGAGCCTTCAACTTATGCAAAATGATGCACTGGTCTACCTGCTCGGCGCTGCATGAGGCGAGGGTTTGCAGGGATTGTTCAAGCAGTGCGAGTTCGCGCTGGGCGCGTTGTACCTGGGCGAGTTGTTCGGCGATGATTTTATCGACCACGGCGCAGGAGGCGTTGGGGTCGGCTTGTACTTCTACCAGGCGTTTGATGTCGTCGAGCGGGATGTTGAGCTCGCGGCAGCGACGAATGAAGATCAGGGTATCTACGTCGCCCGGTTGGTAGTGGCGATAGCCGTTGCTGGCGCGTTGCGGCGCTTTGAGCAGGCCAACTTGCTCATAATAGCGGATGGTTTTCGCATTTATCTGGGATTTCGTCGCAAGTTCGCTGATTTTCATATTGACCTTCCTGTCGCTGTAACCTTTAGCATCGGCAGTATCATTTATTCCTGTCCTGAGGGTCAAGTAATTCGTTATGTCTGATACGTTTCGTTCTGCCGGTTTGGTTTTGTCTTTAAGTTGTTTATCTCTGGGGATGTCGGTGAGTGTGGCGGCGCCGCTGAGTCCGCTGGCCACTGCTGTGAGTGCTGCGCTGGTTGCGCCGGGGCCTGAGCATCAGGCACAGGAGCCTCATGCTGAAGAAAAGCATGAAGACGGCCATCATGATGCGCATGCTGACGATGAGCACCATGATGATCACGGCCATGAAATGGAAAAAATCGTTATCCAGGCGACGCGCTCTGGGCGGATTGCCGATGAGCAGCCGGTGCGGGTGGAGCTGATCAACCGCGAAGAAATCGAAGAAAAGGCGGCGATGCGCCCGGGTAACATCTCCATGCTGGTGGCCGAAACCGGCGGTGTGCGCATGCAAACCACCTCGCCTGCGCTGGGCAGTGCCAATATTCGACTGCAGGGCTTGTATGGTCGCTACACTCAGCTACTGGCCGATGGCCTGCCGCTGTATGGTAATCAGGCTGCGTCGATAGGTCTGTTACAAATTCCACCCACGGATTTAGGCCGGGTGGAGATCATCAAAGGCTCGGCGTCTTCTTTATATGGTGGCTCGGCGCTGGGCGGGGTGATCAACCTGATCTCTCGCAAGCCGGGCGACGAGTTCAAGGGCGAGGTGCTGCTTAATCTGACCACCCGTGATGGCCAGGATCTGACGTCTTACATCGAAAGCCCGCTGAGCGATGACCTGAAAGGCTCGCTGACGCTGGGCGCACACCATCAGAAATCCGAAGACATAGATAACGACGGCTGGTTCGATTTGGCCGGCTATGAGCGCTACACCGCACGGCCACGCTTGTTCTGGGAAGGTGAGCAGGGCGAGTCCTTGTATGTGACGGCAGGTGCCATGACGGAGCAGCGTAATGGTGGTACTAAAGACGGGTTTACCATGGCAGATGGCAACCCGTACGTACAAACGCAGGATTCAGAGCGACTGGATGGCGGACTGGTGTATAGCCAGCCGATGTCCGACACGCTCACGCTGCATGCGCGCTCATCGGCCATGGTGCAAAACCATGAGCACGGCTTTGGTCTGGTGCTGGAAGAGGACAGGCACGAAAGCTACTTGTTTGAAACCAGTGTCAGTGGTTACAACGATAAAACCGACTGGCTGTTAGGGGTTGCCTATCAGTCGGATGTGTTTGAGTCCGAGACGTTTCCGACCTTTGATTACAGCTATGACGTGCCGGGCCTGTTTGCCCAGCTGGATCACACCCTGAGCGATACGCTGACCGCTTCGGTGAGTGCACGAGTGGATGACCATAATGAATATGGTACTCAGTTCAGCCCGCGGGTGACCTTGTTGTATCGTCCGGGCGAGCTGACGGTACGCGGTTCTTACGCGCAGGGCTATTTTGCGCCAACGCCGTTTGTGGAAGACATTGAAGCGGCAGGTTTATCGCGCTTAGCACCCATCGGTGAATTGCAGGCGGAGGAGGCCGAAACCGCCTCGCTGGACTTTACCTACACCTTTGATTCGGTTGAAACCAGTCTGACCCTGTTTGGCTCGAATGTGGATAACGTGACCGAGCTGGAGGTAGTGCCAACATCGGATGGCACGCCGCCCACCCAGGTACGGCTGACCAATGCACTGGGCGAGAGCCAGATCCGTGGTTCAGAAGTGCTGCTGCGTTATTACTGGCGCGACGTGAAGCTGACCGCCAGCTATTTATATCTGGATGCAACCCAAAGCGTGGATGGCAAGACGCGTACTGAGATTGCGCTGACGCCTAAACACTCGGCCGGGTTTGTGGCCATGTGGGAGCAACACGGCAACTTCCGCGCCGGGTTTGAGGCCTATTACACCGGGCCGCAGCGCCTCAATGCCAATCCGTTTGTTACTGAGTCCGATCCATACTGGCACCTGGGTTTGATGGGCGAGATCACCACCGGACGTTACAGCTGGTTTATCAACTTTGAGAACCTGCTGGATGTAAAACAAACCGATGAGCATCCGCTGTTGTTGCCACAGCAGGCAGTCAGTGGTCAGTGGACCACGGATATCTGGTCGCGCAACGATGGCTTTATTGTGAATGCGGGTGTGCGTATTAAGTTTGGTCATTAATCCTATGGTGTCGCTGTTCTGGGCGGTGTCTGTTACTGATAAACCAAGTGCGCTTTTTGGTGGATCCCGTGTCAAGCACGGGATGACGGAGAAGAGGCACGGGATGACGGAGAAGAGGCACGGGATGACGGAGAAGAAAGCACGGGGTGACGGAGAAGGGGCTGTTGCTTTTAGTCAATCAGTACCAGCTCCTGCTCGATAGCAATAAACTGCTCCAGTAACAGTTGCGCCTGATGCACGTCGCTGAATTTCCAGGCGGTGGGCTTCAGGGGGCGCAGCGTGTTAAGCAGATTACCGTCTAAGTCGTAGCGGTTCAGCGTCAGGTTTTTCTGGTCCACGCTGTAAATATGCTTATCTTTTATGACCATAGCGCGTCCATTCAGAGCAGTAATTGCTTTGGCGTGGGTGGGATTGTCACCCAGTGTAAAGCGTTTTACCTTACCCTGTGCGTCACTGTAGTACACCTGCTCACCTGCCTGCCATGCGCGGTGCACGCCATTAATCCCCAGTTTGCTCAGCTCACTACTTGCCAAATCATACAGATACAACCCGCCGGGCACGGGATCGTTGATCAGCACCAGCGCTTGCCCCGGTTGATGCCAGGCCTGTACTGAATGAACTGGCAATTTTGTGCTCAGGCTGTGCTGTTGGCCAGATAAATCAGTGCGGTATAGCTTGCCACCCTGTGCCCAGAGTAAGTGTCTGGCATCCGGCGACCAGGCAAAGCCATGAACAGGATGCGAAGCGCCGATGTTGCTGAGTGCAGTGGCCCGATCCTCTTTCCATATCCAGAGCTGATCCGCACCGTTGCGATTAGAAATAAAAGCAATCTGCTGGCCGTCGGGTGAAAACTGAGCCTGCCGCTCCTGCGCCTGCGTGCGCGACAGGCTGGGGTAGGGCAGGGCGCGGCTGTTCAGATCCTTTACTGAAACAGCTACAGCCGAGTCTGTGTGACTGAGCGTCAGTTGTGCAATATCAATGTCCTTCTGGCCATTAACCGCCAGTAAGGTGTGGCGGGTCGGATGTTTGTCTGCTCCAAGCAGCTCAGTGGCGGCTGTAGGAAGCAGGCTTAATTTGCCACTCAAGGTAAGGCTGTAAAGCTGGCCGTTGCTGACAACCAGCAGCGTGCGGCCATCGGGAGTAAAGCGGCCGGTGAGCGAGGCGGTTGGGTCCATCTGTGGCAGCAAGGTAATGGTGTTGCGCTGCACTGGTTTTGCGTTTTTATCCAGCACTGTCAGAGCGTGATTAAGCGACTGATCGCGGCTAAACAGGGCAAAGTGCTGCTGGTGTGGATGATAGTCAAAGTGGTACAGGTAGTCGTCCGCTGCGGAATATAAGGTGTCGACGGCCTTGGTCAGGTCATTGTACTGCACCAGCCGGGTTTGGCTTTCGTCGCTTTGCAAATAGGCATACGCATGGTTGGGCAGCGCTTTGAGGGCGTGTGGCTGCCCTGCATCGCACAAATAACGCGGCTCGATAGCGTGTGGTTTAGTGAGCGCCTGGGCAAAATCAAGCGTAGCCAGTGCCCAGCAGGACTGGGTGCTCGGTTGCTCACAATCGGCTTTGGCGGCAAACACCAGCTCGCGGCCATCCGGGGTAAAACCGGGCGCACCGAACTGTCCGGGTGTGGCGCTGAGCCGCTGCTCCTGACCACTATTTATGTGCCGTGCCCATAAGTGGCTGGTGCAGCTTCCGGCATACCGGTTAAAGACAAGATAATCGCCATCGGGGCTAAAAATAGCATGGGATTCGTGGGCATCGGTGTGGGTTAGTGGAGTCAGTCGGGTGTAACCGGGCGGCTGCGTTGTAGGCCAGACAAGATATAACAAGATACAGAGTAAGATGGTGCTTACTATCAGAAAAGAATATTTTAAATAAGGGTTTTTTGTTCTGTCTTGGTTTCTGTCTGTGCTTGATTCTGGCCAGCGCACAGGTGCCAGTAAGCGGTATCCAATCTTGGGGTGCGTTGCGATTATGCTGGGGTTTTTGGCATTGTCTCCCAGTACCTTGCGCAAAATGGCAATACAGCGTTGCAGGGCATTGGGCACCACTTCAACGCCCTGCCAGACGTGCGTCATGATCTCTTCATGGGTGACCACCAGTTCGCCATGCTCGCGCTGGCGCTTTGCCAGTAGCAGCAGTACCTGCAACACTTTGGGCTCGACCTGAGTATGCTGGCCGTTTTGGATCACCACACTGCGGGAGAGATCGATTTCAAACTCGTTAATAAAGAATCTTGTCTGTGCCATCGTAATCCGCAACTGCCTGAATCCGGCACTGAGTGTACGGCGCAATGTTATGTCTGTCGAGGTGTGCAAGCGCAGATCTGATGCGGTGAATTGTGACAGTGTATTGCTGCGGGCAGTGATATGAGGTTATATGCGCCTGAATAAAATCACCTTGCTGAGTCACCCCGGCCAGCTTACCCTTGTCATCCCGAGCAGTTTCCCCGTGTCATCCCGGCCAGCGAGCCGGGAACCATCTAAAACACAGCTCGGCTGCTGCGGACGGTAACAGCAATGTAAGTGTCAGAGTAGAGCTACCACTGCGAGTCGCCGGTGAATAGATCCCAGCTCGGAGGCCGGAGAGAAGAGGCCGGAATGGCGGAGAGAAGAGACCGGGATTTCGGAGAAAAGAGCTTGGGATGACGGAGGATATAAAACTTATCTCTTTTATTCAGTTAGTTACCGGCCCTCAGCAATTCATCAGCTTTTCATTAGGGGGGCTTTGTGGCCTTGCTCTGTGTCTTTGCGTTCAATGGCAGGCGAGTAATAACAACAGAGCGCAAAGCCTATGTACTGTGATAACAACAAACGCTTTATTTATCTTTTGGGACATTTTTTTAATCATTTCGCCAGTGTAGCTAACCACCTTAAGCCTGGCTTGAACCTGTTAGTCAGGCAGCCATTCGTTTTGCTGCTGATATCTGCCATTGCCATGGTGGGCGTATGTCCATTCGCTCATGCGCAATCGCGCGAAGCGCAGATCATCGAACGCACGGTAGCAGCTTATGGCGGTGAGCACTTACTAGCTTTGCCAGGCATCTCGGTCAGTGAAACCTGGTATCACTATTCTCAGTGGCTTAGCGGCCATGCTTTGCAGGGACCCATGGTCACCTATTTAAGCGAGCTGCAAAACGACTATCGCATCGATTTTGTCGCTCAGCGTAAGGTATTTAAACAGGCCAATTCACGCCGGGTAGGCAGTCATGGTAGCGATGCCCCTGAAGTGATCCATCGGCTGTTTGCAGGCAATAAAGGGGCAAGCATTGACCATGCACTACAACGCTTCCAACCCAGCTCGCGTATTACCTTTGATAATACCACGCTGGGCTACGAAGCCATGCTGGATACCCTGATCGTGCGTAAGCTCGCGCAGCTTAAGCAACCCAGTCAGTGGCTGGATACGGCGTATATTGCCGGCGTGCCCCACGATGTGATAGCGGTGCCGTTGGATGGTAACTCGCAAGCCAGGTACACACTTTACCTCAACCAAAACAACGGGCTATTGAGCCGGATGATGACCGAGCAGCAGGGCAAAAAGCGCTTTTATGACTTTATGGCCCATCGCACCAGCGGGGCCATTCGCTGGGCATCTCAGGTGCTCGTCAGCACCGCGGATGGCCCGCAGTATCACAGCAAAGCGCGCACTGTCTCGGTGGCTAAGCCTGTGGATACGTCTTTCCAAATTCCTGCGGCGTATTCGCGGGCACCAGCGGTAACGCCTTTTGATATTTCTGAATTGACCGTACGTGAGCTGGCAAGCGGTGTTTATTTTGTCGGCCAGGACTGGGGCTACAGCCTATTTGTTGATGTTGGTGATTATCTGATCTCGGCGGGCACCTGGCAGATGAACGAGCAGGCTGGCGCCGGGACCGGATCATGGGCAAAAGCCCTGGCCAGGTTAAGACACAGCACTTCGCTCAGCAAGCCCGTGAAGTACCATATTGTGACGCACCATCATACCGATCACCTGAGAGGGCTGCGAGATACCCTGGCTGAGAACACCACCTTGCTGGTGCATCCGGCAGACAAAAACGCCGTGGCGGAAGCGCTGGGCCCACACGTCAGAATTGAAACCATCCCGGCATCTTACACCCTGGCGGGGGGAAAAATCCGCCTGCTGGATGTGCCCAACAGCCATGCCGCGCACAACCTGGTGGTGTATCTGAGTGAGCCGCAGATTTTGCTGACGGAGGATATGTTCGGCAGCAGCTTTGAGCAGGCGCTGCACTCACCGGCACGCTGGCCGGATCTCGACACCTATTATCGTCTTGACGCTCTGGTGGGGAGGCTGAACGAGCAGGGCATAAAAGTCGCTCAGTATGTGTCTTCCCATCATGGCAAAGTGCTGACTCAGGCCGATATTGAGCGCGCCATGGCAATACCACGCACGGAGCGTCCGGTATTGTTGCAGCGTTTGTTTGAGGGCAAATGAGAAAAAGCGGCGCACACGAGTAGGCGAGTGCGCCGCTTGGTTGTGGCTAATCGGGGCGGTTACTCATAACGCAGTATTAAAGAAGGACGGGTGCTGGCCGCTTTAAAAGCCAGACAGGCCACGGTTAGCCAGGTAATGGCCAGCACGCCCAGCGTGGCGGCGGCGTAAACCCAGGCGGCTTGCTCAATGCGCTCGTTAAAGTTGTTCAGCCAGGTGTTCATGACCCAGTAGCTCACAGGCATGGCCAGCAGGCCACCAATGCCTACTATGGTAATGAACTCCTTAGATAAAATGGTCACTATGCTGATGCGAGAAGCCCCCAGCACCTTGCGTACGGCTACTTCTTTTTGTCGGCGAATAGTGGCGAACGACGCCAGACCTAAAATGCCCATACAGGTCAGTACAATCGACAGCGTACTGAACAGCAGCACCAGTTGCTGCATTCTGAACTCATTGATATGGGCGCGCTGATAGTCGTCTTCAATCAGGCTGATCTCCACCTCTGGCATCGCCAGTTCATCGCGAATGATTTGTCCGGCCTGACGCATCACCCGTGCTTTGTTTACATCGGGGTGCAGCTTTATCACCAAAGTACCAATCGCCACATTGATATCGCCGGCGGTCAGTAATACCGGGAGTTGCTGCTGACGTGCTGAGCCAATTTTAATGTCTCTGACAATACCGACCACCGTAGCGCGGGCGCGGCCCGAGTGTGAACTGAGGGTTTGACCAATCAGCACGCTGGGGTCGTCGTAGCCGGCTTGTTTTGTAAGGCTTTCAGACAGCAATACAGAAAATGACCGAATGTTATCGTCGCTGGTCTGGATCCAGTCACTGGCAAACTGAGGTGAAAAATCGCGTCCGGCTATCAGCTCCAGCCCCAAAGTTTCAACCGCATGAAAGCCGGTGGCTATGGTTGGCTGTGTGCCTTCCAGGCGCTCGCCGTTAGGAAACACCAAAAACAGCTCTGAGGTCATATCGTTCGTCAGCAAAGTATCCGACTGAGTGACCTGGGCAACGCCATCCAAAGCCCTGAGGGTTCTCAGCACCCGGGGCTCGGCCTCCTGATACAGCGCCTCTGCGGGCAGGTTTTTAATGATCAGCCTATCGTTTTTCGCATACCCCACCGGCAGGTCGTTGATCAGCGCCATTTGTTTGTAGACCACGGCAGCCGCTACAATTAGCGCTACAGATAAGGCCCCTTGCAGTCCGAGTGTGAGTTTGCGCACCCAGATGGCGGTTTTGCCACGTTGCAGGTCGCCACTGAGCACCCGCTTGGCACTGAAAGAGGCAATAAACAGCGCCGGATACAGACCGGAGATCACTCCGATCAGCACCACTACGGCCATGACGGCCACCAAGAACAGTGGTGAAAAACTCAATGACAAGCTGCGCTCCAGTAACTGATTGGCATAGGGGATCATCATTTCCACCAGGGCCAGCGCCACCAGTGCGGCAATCAAAACAATAAACAAAGACTCCGTTAAAAACTGGGTGATCAGTTGCGTTTTACTGGCGCCCAGCGCTTTGCGCACGCCCACTTCTTTGGCGCGTTTTGCCGCACCGGCTATGTTGAGGTTGATAAAGTTCACACTGGCGATGACCAGCAGCAAAATGGTCAATGCAATACACACCTGCATCACCAGGCGCGAGCCCCCTTGTTTCATCTCAAACGGACCACTGCTGTTAAAGTGCAGCTCCGACAGACGGCTGAGCTCCAGTGCTCTGAGTTTGCGCCGACCGATTGACTGCTCGCGCATGGTTTCTGTCATCTGTCTGGCGATAAGCTCCGCATCTGCGCCTTCGCTCAGGCGCATGTAGACATAGCCGATAAAGGGCATTTTTGTCGCTTTGGGCAACGCGGCAAGGGTGTCGAACACAAAGTGGGTGTTGTCCGGTAAATCATCGAAGACGGCGGCTATCTCGTACTGGCCGCGCTGGTACGACAGGGTTTTTCCCACCGCGTTGACGCTGCCAAACAGGCGCAGTGCTTCGGCGCGGCTGATGGCCAGCAGACCCGGACGGCTCAGGGCCATGCCCAGGTCGCCGTGCAGCACCGTCATATTGATAAACTCAGGTAAATTGGCTGTCGCCAGATAGACTTTGCTCAGGCGCACCTGCTCACCGGCCACGCTCACATCCAGCGTCATCGGCTCGGCCGAGTAGGCCAGGTTGTCGGTTGAAACCAGCATCATCACGTCTTCCACCTGAGCATGATTTTGCATGTTCAGGGCATGGTGAGAGTCAGACGCGGCGATCAGTTGCAGGCCCCAGGCGCGGTAGTCGGTATGCACCCGGTAGACGCGCTCGGCATTGGGGTGCTGTTTGTCAAAAGACAGCTCATAGGCGCCAAACAGCGCCACCATAATGGCCGCCGCCAGACCAATGCTAAAGCCGGCCAGATTAAGGGCAAAGTGACGGGTATCTTTTTTAATCGCCCTTAGCGTGGTTTTAAAATAATTCACTAACATAACGGGGTCTTCCTTCTAATTCCGAGCGTTAAGCGGCTGGCCAAACGCTGTTGGCTTTGTCCAGCATTACCTGGCCATCGAGCAGCCGCACCAGGCGATCGGCATAGGCCCCTTCCTTTTCGGAGTGGGTGACCACAATCACTGTGGTGCCTTCGCGGTTCAGCTCCCGCAGCATGGCCATCACTTCTTCGCCATTTCTGGAATCCAGGTTACCGGTGGGCTCATCCGCCAGGATCAGTTTGGGGTTGATCACCAGGGCTCGGGCAACGGCCACTCGTTGTTGCTGACCGCCCGATAACTGCTGCGGCAGGTGATCGGCGCGGTGATCAATGGCAACCCGTTTTAAAATTGCCTCAACCCGTTGCTTGCGCTCGGCTTTTGAGATGTTCTGATATTGCAGTGGCAGCTCGACATTTTCGAAGACGGTCAGCTCGTCAATCAGGTTAAAGCTCTGAAAAACAAAGCCGATGGACGCTTTGCGCAGCGCTGCCAGGCGTTTTTCGCTATACCCGGCAATGTCGGTGCCGGCAAATTCAAACGCGCCGGAAGTGGGCGAGTCGAGCATGCCCAAAATAGACAGCAGGGTTGATTTACCGCAGCCCGAGGGGCCCATAATGGCCAGAAAGTCGCCTTCATTAACCTCCAGGTCAATCTCGTTCAGCGCGATGGTTTCTACGTCTTCGGTACGAAATACCCGGCTCAGGTTGGTCAGTTTAATCATCTTTAATTCCTTCAGGCTGTTGTTATTCTGGTTTTAGTTCAGTTGTAATGTCTGTGCTTTATTAAACTGGCTGTAGCTGGAGGTGATCACCTGATCGCCCGGCGCCAGTCCTTCTAATACTTCAAAGTAATCGCGGTTTTTCTTGCCCAGTACAATGTCTTTGCGCACCGCACTGTCACCCGTCACCACATACACCCAGTTGCCACCGCTGCTGGTATAAAACGCGCCGCGGTTGATCAGCAGGGCATTGTCATTGCTGTCTCCCAACATCAGCGCGACATCCAGATTCTGACCGCGCTTGATGCCAGCCAGCCCCGCAGGCAGTGCCACTTCAACCTGAAACTGCGCGTTGGTGACCCGGCTGTCAATTTTGCTTACCTGCGCATTCACTTGCTCGCTGTCCAGTGACACTTGTACCGCCATGCCGCTGTGCACCTGGTTCAGATAGAACTCGTCGAGACGCACCGTGAGTTTGTATTCGTCGGGGATATCTATCTGACCGAGGCGTGCGCCACGCTCTTTCGATTCGCCAATTTCAACGTCCAGCTCACTCAGGTAGCCAGAGACCGGCGCTTTGATCAGCAGATTGTCGAGGTTGTGGCGGGCAAACTTGAGGTTCTTTTGCAGCATCTCGGCACTATCTTCGAGCTGCGCTACCTGCACCTCACGTATGGTATTTTCCTGTTTCTGGCGGTCCAGTGTCAGCTCCTTGCGGGCCTGGTAGTAGGCTAAATCGTCTTTTATCTCATCCAGGGTGTCCTGCGCCAGCACGCCTTTTTTAGCCAGCTGAACAGACTGCTTGTAGCGTCTTTTCAGATGGTTGATCTGCAGCTCTATTTCCAGCAAGTCGCGACGCAGATTAAGGCGGCTGGTTTCCATGTTCATTTGTGTGTTACGCAAAAAGTTAAGCTGCTCGGTCACCTGGGCTTCGCGGCTCATCACATCCAGTTGCAGGTTGGTGTTGCTCAGGCGCACCAATGGCTGGCCCTGTTCAACATATTCACCCTGCTCAACCAGGCGCTCTTCAACCCGCCCGCCTGCCACAGTGTCGAGGTAGATGGTGGTTTTTGGTACCACCTGGCCGCGCAGGCTCAGCGCATCAATAAACTGGCCTTGCTTGACGGTGCTGATGGTCAGGCTATTAAGCGCCACCGTCTGACTGCGCCCGGTGCTGCCGGGCTGAACAAAGGCATAGGCCAGGGCGGTGGCCAGTATCAGGCCGACGGCCACGCCTGTTTTCAGGTGTTTTTGTAATCCTGAGCGTTCAATTTTCTTATCCATAGTGCCACTCCTGTTGTCGATTCTTTGCAGGTATATGGAGTCAGTTAATCAAGTGGCGTGCCAAAAGTTAAAAGTTAATAAATACAATCGGTTACTGGCTTTTAGTAAGAGGGGACTGAGCACAAGTGTCCGCTAATAGAACAGTGCTGTTTGTACAACTGCCCATAAATGGACACATCCGCATGCAATGCGCTAAGCTTGCAGGCAAATAAAAATAAAACAGGGACAGCGCGTGAGTGCAAAACAACCCGGGACCATTTTAGTGGTGGACGATAACCCGGATATTCTGGTTGCGGCAAGGCTGCTACTCAAACAACACTACCAGCTAGTTAAAACCACAGATAACCCGTTTGATATCGAAGACATGATCAAGGCCCATGGCATTGAAGTGATCCTGCTGGATATGAACTTTAATCGCGATGCCATTAGCGGTCAGGAAGGGTTTTACTGGCTGAAGAAAATCATCCAGCAGGACCCCAGTATTGTGGTGCTGCTAATGACCGCCTATGGCGATATTCAGCTGGCGGTCGATGCCATCAAGGCCGGGGCGGCGGACTTTATTGCTAAGCCCTGGCAAAATGAGCAGTTGCTCGGCGCCGTAGCGGCGGCATTTGCTCATGCCAAAGATAAGCAGCAGCTGGGTAAGCTGACCCGCCAGACGCAGGGGCTCAATCAGGCCTTAACCGAGTCATCAACGAGCCCGGTATTTGATTTTCTGGGCCAAAGTGCGGCCATGCAGCAGGTATTTGCCACCATAGACAAAGCGGCCCAGTCAGATGCCAATATCCTGATCACCGGGGAGAGTGGTACGGGTAAAGAGCTGGCTGCTCATGCCATTCATCGCGCCAGTCTGCGTGCGGCGCAGCCGATGATCAGCCTGGATATGGGGGCGATTTCCGAAAGCCTGTTCGAAAGCGAGCTGTTTGGTCACAAAAAGGGCGCGTTTACCGATGCCAAAAGCGATAAAATAGGGCGCTTTGAACTGGCCAGTGGCGGCTCACTGTTTCTGGATGAGCTGGGGAACCTGCCTATGCAGCAGCAGGCCACCTTGCTGGCGGCGTTGCAAAATCGCTGTGTTACGCCGGTGGGCGGCACTAAAGCGGTTGAGGTGGATATCCGGCTGATCTGTGCAACCAACGACAACCTGCAACAGGCGGTCAATGAAGGGCGTTTCCGGCAAGATCTGCTGTACCGTATTAATACTGTGGAAATTCGCCTGCCGCCGCTGCGTGAGCGCAGCGAAGATATCCCGTTGCTGGTGAACTATTATCTGACGCACTTTGCACACAAATACAAACGTACATTGCAGATCGCTGAGCAGGATATGGCCGCGCTGTGTGGCTACACCTGGCCTGGCAATGTGCGCGAGCTGGCCCATGCCATTGAGCGCGCCGTGATCCTGTCTGACGGTGACAGGCTGGATATCAGCTCAGTGCTAGGTGCAAATTCGGCAGTTCAGAGCACGCCGGGCAAAGGCCCGGCTGACGATTACGATACATTCGATTTAGAGGTGCTGGAGCAACGGGCAATTCGCGCTGCGCTCAAGCATTATCAGGGTAATGTCAGCCATGCCGCCAAAGCGCTGGGGTTAACCCGCGGTGCCATGTATCGGCGCTTAGAAAAATATGGTTTGTAGGGCCTGGTTATGCATAATCTGAAACGCTATCCCCGCTGGGTATTGACCTTACAACTGGGTGCTTTGTGCATGCTGGTCAGCGGCGCAACGGGGCATTATCTTCAGGGGGGGCTCAGCGCCACCTGGTTGTTACTGTTATTGCTGATAGTGGTGTGTGGGGGCGCGGTGTTTACCCTGTTTGGCCAGCAGCAAAGGCAAAGCACGGCGGTGATCCGGGCGCTGGTAAACGGCGACAGTACGTTGCGGCTGGGCCCCAGCCATCCGCTCCATCAGGAGTATGACGAGATCCGCCACACCTTGCAGGCGGCGCGTTTTAAAGCTGAGCAGCAAGCACAGTTTTTTCAGGCTTTACTCTTGCACATTGAGCTGGCAGTGCTGGTCTGTGACAGCGACGGCAAAGTGATTGAATCCAATCCGGCAGTGGCGCGCCTGCTGGGCAAGCCAGTAAGCAGTGTACAGCAGCTTGAACACCTGGGCGAATTAATTCAGCGCTGTGATACTCAGTTAAAAACCAGTGCGCCCTGGCAGCGTGGTGAGCAGCAGGATACCTTGTCGGTGCAGATCAGTGTGGCACAAATTCAGGGCCAGATCCGCAAAGTGATCACCCTGACCTCCATCCACAATGCGCTGATCAACAAAGAGCAGCAGGCTTATAAGCGTCTGACCCGGGTGTTAACCCATGAAGTGGCTAATTCTATCACACCTTTGTCCTCCATTGCTCAGTCCTGCCGTGGGTTATTACCCGATACGTTATGTTTTGATGATGAGGACGATAAAGACGACCTGATTTTGGCACTGAACACATTGGCGGCCCGTACCGAGCATTTAGGAGAATTTATCACCCGTTTCAGAGCGCTCAGCAGTTTGCCGCGCCCGAGCCTCAAGCCTACCGATTTGGCGCCTTTGCTGGAGCGGTTACTCGCCTTGCATAAAAATCAGCTCGATGAGGCGGGGATCCGAAGTGAGCTGACGGTGTCAACCAAACTGTTGGTGATGCTGGACCCCGGACAGGTTGAGCAGGTGCTGATCAACCTGCTGACCAATGCCATTCAGGCCATTGAGCAGGCGCACCCCACTTTGCAGCCAGTGATCCACCTGACGCTGGCACAGAACGACGCGCAGCAGGTGTATGTGGAAGTTCGTGATAGCGGTCCGGGTGTGGAGCCCCATGTGGTGGATATGATGTTTGTGCCTTTTTTTACTACAAAACAGCAAGGCTCCGGGATTGGTCTGAGCCTGTCGCGGCAGATCATGGTCAGTCATGGTGGCGACCTTATCTATTTGCAAAAACCTCAGGGGGCCTGCTTTCGCTGTGTGTTTGGCTGAGCCCTGTGCGCATTAATAGTTAATATGCAGGCTCAGCTCAACGGTTCTGGGTGCGGCAATGGCAGCCTGGGCCGGGTAAAAAATATCTGCCCAGGGCGCGTAGGTCTCATTTAGTAGGTTGCGCACATTGAGATTGAGCCTGGCGTGTTCGAACTGGTAGGCAGCAAACAGGGTAACCGTTTCGTAGCGCGCAAAGGTCACTGAATTTTGAAAATTACCATAGCGGTCACTGACATGGCGCACACCGCCGCCAATCTCAAGCGGTAAGCCCATAATCTGATCCCAGCTAAACCAGGCATTGGCCACAATTTCGGGCACATTCGGTGGGGTGTGGCCGCTGGCGTTGACACCAAAGTCCGGATCGACAAAGGATCTGTAGCTGGCATCGGTATAGGCAATATTTCCCCCTAAACGAAAATGCTCGGTAGGCTGGCTGGTAATGGCCAGCTCCAGCCCGTGCGCCACATGGGTGCCTGAATTGCCCACGGTATCGTGGGAGGTCAGCAGCAAAATATTACGCCGCGCGATATCAAACCAGGAGACGGTTAGCTCGCTCTGCCATGCGCTCAGCATCGTTTTGATGCCAAATTCGTACTGACGAATATCGGTGAAATCAAAGTTCTCATTAGCGTTGACCAGGTAAATATTTGACCCCACCGGGTCGTGTCCGGTGCTCCAGTGAGCATATGCACTGAGCGACTCACTGAACTGATAGCTGGTACCCAGCTGATAGGCAAGTGGCGTAAAGGTGCGCGCAAAGCTTTCATCGGCAAGAAAAGCGCCCGATACATCATAGTTGTCCCGGTCCAGCCGGATATGGTCGCGGCGCAGACCGCCAAACAGGCGCCAGTCTGGGGTGACCGACAAGGCATTGTTCAGATAGATGCCCCACTGGCGAATGTCGGTCGGACTGAGGTGTTTGTCTAACGGACCGAACTGGCCGGCAACGGGGGCAAATAAGGAGACGCTGTCTCCGTCGGGAAAGCCCCTTTCCCGGCTAAAATCGGTGGCTTTAAATTCTGCGCCAAAGGCTAGCTGGTGGGGCATGTTCGCTATTTTGTGGTGATACACCATTTCAAGCTTATTGCCATAAAAGGTGTGGTCGTGAAAAACAAAAAAACGGTCCCGGTCAACCTGTCCGCTGGCCGGGTTAAACACATAGCTTTCGGCGTTTTGCCAGGCGCGATCGGCTTTAAAATGGAACAGGGTATTGCTGAGCGACAGCGCCTCTGTGAGCTGCCAGTTGACACTCAGGCGCGACCACAAATGCTCGGAGTCAGAGCGGCTGTCGGCAACATTGTAGTTGAGGTAGCGGGTTTGCAGATCCAGCACCCGATCATCGGTGCTGGTGACGATGTCGCTGTTTGGATCCCTGGCGGCATCAACCGGGACTAACGGGGTACCCCAGTAGGCAGGGAGGTCATCTTCCAGGTAATCAAAACTCACCAGCCAGCGGAGGTCTGTTCTGGGTTGCCATAGCAGTGACGCCGTCGCATTGAGAGAATGAGACTGAGTTTGCGCAACCCAGCCATCGGATTGGGTTTTATTCACATCAACCCGGGCAGCAGTGCTTGCCGACACCGGCATATTTAACCCCACACCCCATTCTCGGGTGTCAAAGCGTGACTGCGAGACAAAGGCTTCACTGCTGACGGGGGCGTCCAGTTGTGGCTTACGGGTGATCATGTTAATCACACCGGATGCCGTGCCCTGGCCAAATTGCAGCGTGGCAGGTCCTTTTATAACCTCGATTTGTTGCAGGTTAAAGGTATTGTGGGGGCGCATAGTCATCGACGCCGGGCCAAGCTTGATGCCGTCACGCACCACAGAGACGGAATCACGAATATAGCCACGCATGGCAAAGCTCGAAGGCTCGGCGGGTGATTCGCCCGATATCACGCCCACCAGGTTCTCGACTGCGCCGGTGACTGTGGTCAGGCCGCGCGCACGCATGGTTTTACGTTCAATGACATCAATACTGAAGGGCAGGTTGAGCGCACTCAGGTTAAATGGATTGGCACTGATAGGGGTGGTTTCCAGGTTCAGATCGCGCACGGCCGAGCCACTGAGGGTGACGTTCAGTAATTCATCCAGGCTCAGCTCGAATATATCCGCATCCTCAGCTGCCTGTGTCGTCGCAGTAAAGGCGCACGTCAAAAATAACAGTGCCTGGCCCGCACCCTGCGCAATCGTTATTGTCATTGAAAATCATAGATTAATTTATTGTTTACTGAGTGTAGTACAGTCTGACGGGTTCGTCCGTGTTGGCGAACAAGGGGTAGGTGTACAGTGTTGCGAAAATACCACTGGAGTATGCGGTGGTTGAGTGTCAAAAAGGGTGGTGGGTATTGTGAAGTTGCGAGTCATACAGCAGACTCGCAACTTAGGCGTTTACTAATTAAACGTGCTGATTAGTTTTGATATCTATCCAGCCATTCACGGATCTTTCTGGCCTTGGTATAGGTCAGTGTCATATGTGCTTCGTTGTTACTTGGATAAGCCGCGACTTCATCCCAGTAGTTTGCACTGCCAGCCAGGGCTGAGCGGGTTGAAACAAAAGAATGCTTTTGACCTATTGTCACATAAGGTGTGATTGGGTGTTCCTGCTCCGCAATCAGATCGGAAAAGACTTGATAAAAGTCCGCATAGCCACCTGCCACGTTATCAACACTTGGCTTAGTGTAAACTTTAAAGTATTTGCTTCCGCCGTTATACCATTTACGGTGCAGCTTAAAGTGCGATGTCATAATAGAAGTAGGGGCGCCCTGAGTACGGCTTTGCGCACCATTGGTGATTGCCAGGGTCGGTACAGTTTGTACGTGACCAAGCCCGGCAAGTTTTGACAGCAGCGCACTGCGATCTGACGAACCTGAAGGGGTGTCCATGATCAGCTCTTTAAAGGTTTTGGTATTCAGCTTGGCTTTAATGGCTTCCAGCTTACGACGTGCTTCACGGCAGGTACCGCTTAAGCCACACAGACTTGAGTCGACCTTATCCAGCAGGCGATTGGTGTTATCCAAAATTGAACGTGGGAAGTTTGCTCCCAGATGTGGTGCGTCGAAAGAAATGAAGGTCGCGACATTGTTGAGTGAGCCGGTTTTTTCAATTTCGCGCAAGGCAAAGCGGGTCACAACGCCACCCATAGATAAGCCGACAAAAGAGGTTGAAGAAACGCCCGACTTACTATTGATGACTTCTAATAAACGTTTAACACCGTCAGCGTTGTACTCAATGCCTTTGTCCTGAGATCTGTAACGGTACAAGATCACATCGTACCCTGCGTTTCTCAGGCTGCTCATCAGGCCACCGCTGTTTACGTCATTGTAAAATGCTTGTTTGGTATAGCTGGAGTCTGAAATGTCAACGTGATAAGGCTGAACAACAACGACGGGCTTATCAAGTCGATTGTCATTGCCCAAGTATACATCGGCGTAACCATAAGAGTATCTTGGGTATTCAGTCCAAAGGCGGCAGGTACGCTGTGGTGAAATAGCAAATTCCTGAGCTGCTGATTCTTGCATGGAGGCAGCACCACTTGGCTGTGGATCGGCACCGAGCGGGTTCTCACCATCCCACCATTCACAAAAACGGTTCATTTCGGTTGAGTTGATATACCAAGTGCTGCCGGTGCTACTGGTAGTTGCCATGCGCTGAGCAGAAAGTGATTTAAATGGTGTGCTCAGGCGTTCTTTTTCGGCGTTTTGTGCATCTTTACCAAACATTGAAATGGTATGTGATGCACCAACCGTCAGACCGTATTCGTCCACTTCCTGGTTTTGTGCGAGCGCAGAGTTTGCTGAAACGGCAAGAAGTGCCATCGTGATTGTTTTTATTTTCATGAATATTTCCTGTTTTTCCAATAGTCCTGTATTAGGAATGGGTAATTTAATTGGTTGTTATAATAAGATCAATAGGTTGGATTTTGTTGGTTTATCAGTTGTTCTTATTTGTTAAATTGTTATTCGTGTGGTCGTATCGCTCGAGAGGTCGAACAGGGTAATATCTTGCGCTGTGTAAATATGTCGCCTTCATTGCCATTAATATGGGAATAAATTCTCTAACCATTGATAGTGTTGTGAATATTTTTACTTCGACGAAAGGTTTGTGCATCAAAAGCGGTGCGTCAGGTTGCTGCGAGAAAATGAGGTGGCGATGAATTCAATTAACCATGTGTAACTCAATTATTACAATAAAAATAAATAGTGCAAAAAAAACAATGAAAAAAGTGAGAAAAATTATTTATGGAGGGGTGGAATGAAATTTGGGCCCTAAAGGGGCAGGCCCATAAGTGCGAAAAATTAAAAGCGGTAACCGATATGCAGGCCAATCAATGCTTTGGTCTCTACTTTTTCGGTACCAAAGATATCGAGTATGTCAGAGCGATACTCCCGCTCATCGGTGCGACGAACCCCGACGCTAGCACCAAATGCCCAACCTTCCTGAAGCGCGCCTTGTGTATAGTAATGGTAGGTAAGTGCGGCAAACCCTTCTTCACTGGTGAGTACCTCACTGCCGGCGGTTACCCCTAACGTATGCTTGCTATCCTTACTCAGGATGTATTCGTAGCTTATGGCTGCGCCAACTAAGCCTGCTGAAAGCGATACAAGGTGGTCGTCGTTTACGACATTGGTATACTGAACGCCAATCAGGCCGCCATACGGGTATCCAGCACCTACGCTGAGCTCGGCCTGTGCGGGGTTAATATAGCTCGCGGCTAATAGCCCCAATGCCAAATGGAGTGTTTTTTTCATTCTATTTTTATCCTTAATACATAGCAGCGCATGATAGTGAACACAGGTTCGCTATCAGCCAGTCTATTCGTTTACCCATGATGGGAATTGCACTGCACATACTCAGTTAATCACGATGACGCGGGTGTTTAATTTTGCCGGCCGGTGTAACCAGATAAACGACTCTATGCGTTAACAAGTTGTATCTGAGTGTGGCGATCCTGTTTATATAGAACTTAGGTACATGTGTCTATGTTTATTTGTTGGCGGGGCACTCAGGCAGGGTTAGTCAGGATGTTCGTCAAGACGCGACAGGTGGACATGCTCAGCCGGATGCGGCACAGTACGGCTTTTGTTGTCACAGACACGCCCTATGCTTGCCAACTATATTACCCGTGTTCACCATGTTGCGATTATTTGCTCTGATTATGCACGCGCCAAAGCCTTTTATATTGATGTGATCGGGTGCACCGTCGTTGCCGAAAATTATCAAAGCGGGCGTCAGAGCTATAAGCTGGATCTCATGCTGCCAGATGGCACCCAGATTGAACTGTTTCACTTTGCCGCAGCGCCTGCGCGTCCCAGTTACCCGGAAGCCCTGGGCCTGCGCCACCTTGCACTGTCCGTCACTGATATCGAAGCAGCACGCAACGCACTGATAGCCAAAGGGGTGAGTTGTGAGCCCATTCGCATCGACCCCTACACTCAAAAGCGCTTTTGTTTTTTTGCCGATCCGGATGATTTACCGCTGGAATTATATGAAGCGTAGCGGGAGTGATGTCTGCGCAGGTTTGTTCCTTTTTTGGTTCCTTATGATACCATCGAGGCCTCGTCATATCAGGAAGTAATAATATGAAAAAGAATGGTTTAATCATTGGTTTGAGTTTATTGGTGCTGGCTGGGTGCAAAGTATCTCAACCCGCGCCGTATGAGAAAGACAAGGCTCCAGAGGAGCGTCAGGAATACAGTGGTGTTGAAGGTCTGGCTCAGGCACAACGGGATCAGGTTTACCTGATGGACAAGGAACTCAGAGACAAATGCAATGATGCGCAGGTGGATTTCGCAGTAGCCAAGAGCAAGAACAACGAGGCCGAGATGGCCAGACAAACCAAACTCATCAAGCAAACCTGCCGACAGTAGCACACATAGAAAGGGCCGCAGTGACATGCGGCCCTTTTTGTGACTAAATCTAGATTTGTTTAATCAAACCAGATTACTGGAACGAGATTACTCGAACCAGGTTACTGGAATGAAGTTAATCAAACCAGATTACTGGAAACTCACACTCACTTCGTTTGAGCAAATATCACTTGCCTGACAGATCTTATAGGTGAAGCCCGTTACCGCAGGGTCGCGGCCGAAATCACGGAACTGACCTGAGTTATTGACTGTACGCAGCAGGGCGCCATCGCGATAGATGTCGACTTGCTCAGCGCTGCTACCAGACCATGACAGGGATACCCGGTAGAAGCCCAGACGTGACTTGTTAGTACGTACCACTTCCAGTGCGATATCGTCAGAGCTGACAGTCACTTCCTGTGTGGTGCTGTTGCTGTTACCTTCGCTGTCAGTGACAGTCAGTGTCGCAGAGTAAGTGCCCGACGTGGTGTAAACATGGGTCGGATTCGCATCGCTACTGCTGTTGCCGTCACCAAAGTCCCACTGCCAGCTGACGATGTCATTGTTGGCATCGGTGCTGCTGTCAGTAAAGGTCACGCTCAGGCCACTCTTTTCAAAGCTGAAACCGGCAACCGGAGGCTGTGCAGAGACTTCACCCAGACCTGTCAGTGTCAGCGTCCAGTTATTCAGAGTCCCTGTATCCACACCCGCGTTGTCTGACACATTCAGTGTCCAGTCACCACGTGCGGCTTCACCATTAAAGGCTGCTGAATCGAAGCTGCCAACCAGGTTGTCAGTGCTGCCGCCGCTGCGGTTGTGCAGGGTGACTGAGGTACCCGCCGGAGAAGTCAGGGTGACCAGCAGATCGCCAATATAGGTGTGAGTGATGTCGACCAGCGTGTTGCTGCCGAAAATGGTGATGTCGTCAGCAACCGTGATCACTGAGCTGATACCATTGGCATCGTTATCAGGAATATCCACAGCCGTAGTGTTGTCATAGCTGAAGTCGCTCAGGCCCTGTGGCAGTACAGACAGGCTAACAGTTTTGCTTTCAGCCAAGTCGCCAGAGGTGGCGTTGACTGTGAAGCTGTAGTTACCCCACTGAGTATCCGCCGTGGTCGGAACGGTTAGGGTGACTGTGCTACCGGGTGTTGCGGTGTTTTGTGACAGCACGGCGCCTGGCAGTGCGCTGTCCAGTGTCAGCGCGATGTCGCCTTGCCAGTCAGCCACTGAGGTGAAGTTGAATTCATAGCTGGCCGTTTCACCCGCTGTGATTTCCTGTGCGCCTGGCGTAACGCCCATTCTGAAGCCAGGTGACGGATCGGCATCAAGCAGTGCCTGGTGTGCATTCAGACGCGTGCCAGCCACGGTTTTACCTTCCAGTGCTGCATTGGCGTCACCGCTTTGCATCAGCAGGTTTTTCAGTGAAAGTGTATCCAGCGTCGGGTCGATAGACAGCACCAGTGCTGCGACACCGGCAACATGTGGTGTCGCCATGGATGTACCTGAGAAGCTGCTGTAACCGCCGCCCGGTACCGTTGACAGAATGGCACTACCTGGTGCACCCATGTCAACCGACGTCAGACCCCATTGTGAGAAAGAAGACATAGTGTCATTGTCTGTGGTTGAGGCAATTGAGAACACGCTGTCATGCTCATAGCTAGACGGGTAGTGCGGGTTGCTGTCGTTATCGACTGCGCCGTTACCGGCTGCCGCCACAAACAGGATATCCGCGTTTTCACTGGCCGTGATGGCGTCTGCCAGCGTTTGGCTGAAACCGCCGCCGCCCCAGCTGTTGTTTAGAACGCGTACGTTATGGCCCGCCTGCTTGAGTGAGACCATGTAATCGATACACTCAATCGCATCCGAAGTGGAGCCGCTGCCTGAGGAGTCCAGGAATTTACAACCGACGATAGAGACTTCGTGGTTTACGCCCACCACACCCGTGGCGTCGTTACCTGTGGCACCGATAGTACCTGATACGTGAGTACCATGGCCCTGGTCATCCATTGGGTCGCCTGTGCCTGTGATGGCATTCACACCGTATACATCATCGACATAGCCATTGTTATCGTTATCTATACCATCTCCTGCGATCTCACCTGGGTTTTGCCACATGTTTGCCGCCAGATCCGGGTGTGTGTAGTCAACCCCGGTATCGATAACACCGACAATCACGTCGCGTGAACCTATGCTGATATCCCAGGCTTCTGGCGCATCGATATCGGCATCTTCAACGCCACCGGTTTGTCCTGTGTTGTGCAGACCCCACAGCTCACCGAAGCGTGCATCATCTGGAATACCCAGCGCCTTAACCTGATAATCCGGCTCAACAAATTCTACCGCCGGGTGTTTTGCCAGTTTTGCAATGGCCTCTTTGCTGCTGAGCCCGTCCAGTTTGAAGTTGGCAAGGCGGCCCGACAAGACGTGCTTATAACGGTCATCGACTTCATCGGCGTTATTATCGGAAATTCGTGCTTTAACCAGGTTACGAGCCTGAGCGCGCAGGGCACTGGACGCATCTTTTTTGAAGACTACCATGACGCTGTTGTCATTGGTTTTTTCTGTCGCTGTGATTTGTACTGCAGCTTGTGCTGCGCCGCTGAAAACTGGCAGTAATGCCAATGTTAAGGCAGAAAATTTTAATTTCATCATTTGTCCTAGATTGTAAGTTGAGTTGTTGACCATGACGTCATGGTGTGTGCTCGACTTAAGTGGGCATGATGTGTAAACCACCAGGCCCGGAGGCTGGCAGTCGATAACTCGGTTTGGCAACTGAGCTCACGCTAAAACAGCCTGAATTGAGGATGCAATTTCAAAGCGTGTTTTGGTGGTAAAAATCCCACTTTTTTGTCATTTGAATAGAATTCTGCATGTGTTTTTCATGCTTTTTTGTGGGTTAGAACAGCCAGTGTTGGTCATTCTTTGACTCATACTATTTTGTGAGGCTGCGTTGTATCAATATCGGTAAATTAATCATTTCTGTTTTAACTGTATGAATTTTAATTGTTTATTAGATTCCAAATTATTTCTCATTTCCCTGGCTGACCTGGCGCTCTAGAGTGAAGGTGTGAGTCCATAAAATGAAACGTGCAAACACTGCGCAGCCAGATGCTGGGCAATGGACTCAGGCTGTAACGACTAAGCGAGTATGAATGCGGCCCTCTGGATGCCATTATCCCAGAATGGATAACGGCTGTTTTGAGGGAAGCGGTGAAGATAACCCGGGTTGAATTGTACTGTGGCTGCCCGAGCGCACAGATCAGGAGCTGGCAACCTCCATTTAGACAGTGTGCTCAAATCATCAGGCAGGCAAGGCGTACAAGTTGAAGGACATAGTAAAAATGATAAATAACTCTAAGGAGAACCAGGTGAAATTTTCGAAATCACTGACCTGCTGTGCAATTGCACTGGCATTATCTGGTGTCAGCGTGGCGCAGGCTGCCGACACAGAAGCAAAAGCTGCTTCAACGTCTGAGCTGGCACAGCTGATCCAGGTAGACAACACCGGTAATACGCTGACGGTAACGCAGCGCTCTAACAATGGCGTAGGCAATGTGCTCACCAGCTCACAACAAGGTGAATCCAATGTCAGCGAACTGTCGATTGAAGGCGATAGCAATACGACCACCGTATTTCAGGCGGGCACGGGCAATCTGACCAAAGTGACGGCAGCAGGCGATGGCAATACACAGGAATACAGCCAAGATGGTGAGGCCAATGGGGCATTAACTGAGCTCAATGGTAACGACAACAGCTTAAACATTACCCAGCGCGGTGTGGGTTACATTGGTATCAATAACGAAGTCACCAACACCATTAATGGTGATGGCAACCGTATCCATGTTGAGCAAAGCAGCGGCGGTCATTGGTTCTATAACACCGATATGCAGGGTAATAACAACCAGGTAACGGCGACTCAACAAGGGACCTGGGGTGAAGTGAACATTGACCATGTGCAGGGCGACCAGAACAGCATAGAGGTCGATCAAAACGGCACTTACAATGAGCTGAACCTGGCCATTTTACAGGGTAATGATAATGACCTGAATGTGTCTCAGGAAGGCAACTACAACAAATTCACCATTGATGTGCTAGCCGGTAACGATAATGAGTTACAGGTAGAGCAAAGCGAAGGCAATGGTAACCAGGTTGAGCTGGCCGAGTTGCAAGGTGAGAGCAACCGGGTAGACCTGGAGCAGGAAGGCAATGATAACCGCATGACTTCCACACTGTTCAGCGGCGACAGTAACTATGTCACGGTGGCGCAGCTGGGCGATAACAACCAGACAACGTTCGACGTGGTTGGTAATGACAATGACTTCGATGCACAGCAACGCGGTAACGACAACCAGGCTTATCTGGGCGCTGCAGGCAACGACAATGAATACAGCACCTTGCAACTGGGTGACAACAACCAGCTGCACATTGCGAAATTTAACAGCAATGGCAGTGAAGTGGGTGTGATCCAAAATGGTGATAACAACGAGGTGGTGTTGCAGTCATCGCACCCTGATAACGCGCTGACCAGCAACAACAATATGCTGAATGTGGCGCAAACCGGTGACAGCAACGGGGTGTCGGTCACACTGGCGTCTGTGGTTGAAAGCGGGCTGAATCAGCTGGATTTGGTACAAAATGGTGAACTCAATGCCATTGACCTGATGCTGGAAGGCAACAGTAACGACATCGCCATTGAGCAAACCGGTGGTGCAAACTTTGTGGCCGGTGTTGACTCAGGTGCATTCGTTGTCAGTGGCAACGATAACAACATCCAAATCAATCAGGACGGCTTTGGCAACCTGGTTGAAGGGGGCGTAAATGGTAGTGGCCAGACCATCAACATTACTCAGGTCGGTGACTACAATGTCGCGACTGTGACTCAGCAGTAACCATCATGGCCACAAAACCAGGCGGTTTTGTGGCCAAGTTTGCCTTTATGAAGATATCGATTTTTGTTTTGACTATGCTGTGTCTTGGCTTGATACCGCACAGTCACGGAGCCGACGAAGAAGTTGAGCTGGGTGGACTGGTTATCGACCAGAGCATTAGCCGCTTCGGTTACCAGTTCTATTTTGACTTTTCACAGCTGTGGCGCGATGTACCGGCGACCTCAGGGGTGAATATCACCATTAAAGAAACCGTCCTGCCTCGTGCAGGTACTCGGTTACAGGTATTTATGAACAACCAGCTGGTGTATGCCACGGCAATGGGGCGTCGCGGTGGACCCCTTAAGGCACGCGTTGAGGCGGCATTATTTGCCATTATGGATGCCATGGCCAGCGCACAGCATCAGCAACACTCTCCAGATTTAGCAACAAGCGGGTGGTAACAATGAAAACAACAATAATATGCTGCTTTGGAATGCTATGCAGCCTGTCGCTGCATGCCACGGAATTAGTCTACAAACCCATTAATCCGTCGTTTGGCGGCAATCCCCTCAATGCCAATATGCTATTAAATAAGGCCCAGGCACAAAATAAACATCGCGCACCAGTAATTGAAAAATCCTATGGCGATCGCTTTCAGGAATCCTTGGAGCGGACTTACCTGAACCGCATGGTGCGGGAAATTACGTCTACGGCGTTTGGCGATGAAGTTGAGGACAGCATTTTTGATAAAGACTCGACCTTTATGAGCGGCGATTACGAAATTCAGGTGATCACCAGCACACCCGATTCCATTACGGTGCAGATCACCAACACACTGACGGGCGATATTACGACGCTGGAAGTACCGAGGTTTGGTTAATGAAGTATTTGAGTATTATCTGTTTCATGTTGTTACTGAGTGCCTGTAGCAGTATCCCCGTTTTGCCACCTCCCATGGCGAAGGCCGAGCCGCTGGCTGCCACTGAGGTGTTTAGTGAGTTGAAAGCGCTGCCCGCACCGCGTGGTCCAATTCCAGTGTCAGTCTATTCGTTTCGTGACCAGACCGGACAATATAAACCCCAGGAAAATGTCAGCTCGTTTTCAACGGCGGTGACCCAGGGGGCCAATTCTATTTTGATGCAGGCGCTGCATGAAACCGACTGGTTTATTCCCATCGAGCGCGAGGGGCTGCAAAACCTGTTGACCGAACGCAAGATCACCCGCGCTGCAATGCAGGACAAGGAGGCATCAAACAGCCTGCCGCCATTGACTCACGCCAAGCTGATCTTCGAAGGTGGCATCATCAGCTATGATGCCAACATTAAAACAGGCGGTATGGGGATGGAGTACTTCGGCATTGGTGCATCCGAGCTGTATCGTGAAGACACCATCAGTATCTACCTGCGGGCGGTTGATGTGCGCACCGGGCAAGTTTTGTTATCGGTTGCTACCAGTAAAAAAGTGCTGTCTAAAGAAATGCGGGCTGGTTTTTTCCGCTACGTCAGCTACAAACGTTTGGCCGAAGCGGAAGCCGGGTATAGTGAAAATGAGCCCATGCATATTTGTGTGACTCAGGCGATTGAAAAGGCCCTGACGTTACTGGTTCATCAGGGCCTCGAAAAAGGGGTGTGGGCAGCAAAGTCTGCTCCACAGCAGGCAGGTTAATTAGCCAGTCCGCCAAAGGGGATATGCTGTTGTGCCCAGTTGGCCAGCTCAATCCGGTTACGCGAGTTGGTCTTTTTAAAGGCGCTGTAGATGTGGGTTTTGACGGTATGGCTACTGATATTGAGCGAGTCAGCAATATCGTCGTTTTTGGCGCCATCGGCCAGCAACCGGATCACAGACTTTTCGCGCTTGGTGAGCGAGGCCAGTGTAATGTCACGTTGCTCGTCCGACAGGCCCGGCAAAGTTTGTGGCAGGCGCTGCATCAGGGCACTGAATGCCAGTGAAATGGCGCCTCTGCCAAACCAGAGTTCGCCACCAAGTACGCGCTGAATGCCTTTAAACTGGCTTTCCGGCGAAGCGCCTTGATAGAGCACGCCTTTGACATTGGCGAGCAGGGCGGTTTGTTCGTTCAGCGTATCCGGGCAGGCATTGAATAACAAGACACTGTGATGTTGTGCCAACGCCCTGAGCTGTGCGCTGAGTAAGTCTCGGCATTCACGATGACTCACATCGACCAGAAACAGCTGGTACTGCGCCCTGTGCTCAGTGGCGGGCAGGCGGGTATCGACCTTGATATTGTTACCGCAAGCCTCAAGCATTTTGACAAACATGAGGAAATCCTGACTCAGCGTATTAGTCTTTTGGTCTGTCAGGACAAACAGAGCACTACGCGTTTGGTTGTCTGAATACATCATTTTCTCGACTGTCCTTTTGTTGTTCCGTTAACCTAAATATACATATTTTTTACAAGATGTTTAGTACTTATTTCCAATTTTTGGAACTGACCGGATCAGTATGTCTTATTGGAACATTCCATTTTAACCTTCGATGTGGTGATAGTTTGCTGTAATGCGCGGCAGGACTGTGTTTTGCCCGCCCCAGAGAAGAAAGTAAGTTGCTGCTCGCTGAGCCTGTTAATTTTTACATTTATGTTTCAGTTAAAGTGGAAACAGGGTTGTCAGTAAGGAAAAGCGATGAGTTGAGGCTGGGTGAAGGATACCCGCAGAGGCTTAAATACAGAATAAGTGAGGTTAACGGCTGGCCTGACAGGGGATGGTTATCAGGCCGTAAGATTAAGCTGAGTGACGGGTGGCCTCTGCCAGTAAAAAGGGCAGTGACTGAGCTTTGGCCTCATACATAGTTTTATCCGCACAATTTAACAGCGCAGTTGGCCCATCGCCATGATCCGGAAACAGCACGGCGCCGATGCTGAGATCCAGTGTCACTTCGTGCATATTGCCTTGCTGATCCTGTAAGCAGTAGCTGTCTGCCAGCAAGGTGTGCTTGTAGCGGGTAAAGAGCTCCAGCTGAGCCGGGTTATCTATATTTGGGGCAATCACCACGAACTCATCGCCGCCGTAGCGCGCCACAAAATCTGAGCTGCGCTTGTACATCTTGAGTTTGGTAGCAAGCAGCTTGAGTAGTTGGTCGCCCGCCTGATGGCCCAGCTCATCGTTAATGGTTTTAAAGTTATCAAGGTCGATAAACAGCATGGCAAACTGCTTGCCATAACGCCGGGCATCCTGCACCTGAGTGTGTAAGTGCTTGTCCAGTGCACCGCGGTTACTGAGCATAGTGAGCCGGTCCAGGCTGACCAGGTTTTCGAGGTTGCGCTGCATATCAAAGCGCTCCTTAGAAAAAGCGATGGTTCTCCTCAGCAAATGGGCGCTGAGTTCGTGTTTGGGTAAATAATCCTGTGCGCCCAGTTGAATGGCTTTCTCGCCAAACATTTCGTCAGACATCCCCGTCAGCACTATGATGGGGATATGTGCGGCAAAGTCTTTGACCCGCAGTAAGGTTTCGAGTCCCCGGCTTTGTGGCAGGTTAAGGTCCATTAAAATGACCTCGGGATTAAGCTGAGCAATGGCATCACGCAGCGATTCTATGGTTTCAAAGGCGTTAATGGCGTACTTATGCTTTCCGCCTTGCTGACTCAGCAGTTCTTTCACCAAGTAAACGTCATCCTGATTGTCTTCGAGTAAATAGATTAGCCTGGTATTCATAGCTTATCCTTTGCGTTGTTGGTTGTACTGAAACCAGTACTTAATGAGGGTCTGGACCAGCTCGGTCAGCTCCGTCAAGCGGTTCGGTTTGGTTAAGTAAGACTTAGCGCCCAAGTGATACGCTTTGGCGATATCTTTGGGGCTGTCCGACGTGGTGTAGCAGATCACCAGTAAAGAGTTCACCAAACCCTTTTGTTGTAGCTCTTCCAGTGCCTCCAGCCCGCCTTTGTGTGGCATGTTTAAGTCCAGCAGGTAAACGGGCATCTGGCTGTCGCTGTTCTGCACGTGAGAGATAAACTCAACGCCATTGTTTAACACAGTGACTTTAGGTGCCTGATGCAAGTTCACGCAGGCTTGCTGAAAGAAATAAATGTCATCCGGGTCGTCTTCTACCAATACAATTTCCATCATCACTCCCGTTGCTTAAGCGTGATCACAAAGCGCGCACCAGCCTGCTCGCTGTCGGTGCAGGCAATCTGTCCGCCATGCAGATCAACTATCTTTTTACATAAGGATAGACCAATCCCACTGCCTTTGTGGCTGTCACCGTGCAAACGTCTGAAAGGCTCAAAAATCTGTTGCCGGAATTGCTCAGGTACGCCAATGCCGTTGTCCTGATAAAAGAGTGTCAGGCTTGTGCCCTCTCGTTTAGCGCTGATCTGTACGCTGGGTACATCTGCGCCACAGAATTTAATGCTGTTGGCTATGAGGTTTTGCCAGATCTGGATAAACAAAGAGGCATCCACTTCCAGCTCGCAATCCGGGGTTTCACAGGTTATCTGGGCATGGCTTTCCTCTATTTTAAAACTCAGCTGATCGCAGGCTTCGGTGATCAGGCTGTTGAGGGAGACCCGGGTCAGTTTAAGCTGGTGCGCATTGAGCCTGGACAGTTTCAGCAGATCTTGGATCATGGTGCGCATGCGCTCTGTTGCATCCAGCAGCCTGTCCATTTCAAAGCAGGCTTTATCATCTTCTTTCAACGCGGGTGCTAGCCGTTGCGACAGGCTGTCGGAGAAGGCGGAAATCTTGCGCAGCGGCTCTTGTAAGTCATGGGATGCAATAAAGGCAAAATGCTCCAGGCTGGCATTGGACTCCTGCAATTCACGTAGCAAATTAGTCTGCTCGGTGATATCCACAAAGGTGCCCAGCATCAGCTCAGGTGCGCCGGTTTCATCTCGGGTGACTATGGTATCCAGCGAGTAACACCAGACCCAGTGTCCCTGTTTGTGCTTAAAGCGATATTTTAGGGGGATCAGTGCATCGTCCTGGCTGCTGGCAACCTCCTGAGTATGGGCTTCCAACAAAGCGCGCTCTTCTGGGTGGAACAGGTTCATCATGTTGAGACTTTCCAGTTCCTGAAGGGTGTAACCGAGCAGTTGTGTGTATCTGTGGTTGATTTTCACATTGGTTTGCTGTTTCAAGTCGAACAGATATAAACCACACACGGCGGAGTCGATAATACGCTGCAAAAACTGCTGGCTGTCGCGCAGTTCGGTTTCGGCATATTTACGTGCTGTGATGTCGATGGCAGTACCAACCAGCTTGTTCACTTTGCCCTGACTGTCGAGCAAAGGGTAAAGGGTGGTCTGATACCACAGCTCCTGGCCATGCGTTGGCAGCATTTCGATATATTCCAGTGGCTTTTTAAGCTCACAGCAGGTCCGGTAATTGTCCTGAATATGGTTGATTATCTGGTCATCAAATATTTTACCCCGTAGCTCGGACAGGCGTTTGAACTGAATATCCTCGAGCTTAACGGATGCTCGCTGGCAGGCGGTGGGGTTAAATTCCAGAAAGGTAAAATCGCCGTCTTCTTCTACCTGTAACAGCCAGATGGCCTGACTGGCGCCGTTGTAAATCGCATTTAAGATATTGGTTTTTTCACTGATCTGGCGCTCCAGTATTTTGCTGGAGTCGATATTACGTAGCGCACCAGACATCAGCAGTGGTTTGCCCTGCTCATCAAACTGGCTATTCCCCACCGCCATAAACCAGCTGTATTCGCCGCGCTCGTTACGACCCTGATATTCTACCTGATACTGTTCTTTGCTTTGAAAGTGTTGTTCAATGGCCTGCTCCACACGCTGGCGGTGATCCGGGTGAATATGTTCATACCAGTCGTCATAGCTTGGGTGCTCAATGCTGGCTTTGCCTATCATCGCCATCAGGCGCGGTGAGTAACTGACTTCGCCGGTCACCACATTCCACTCCCAAATACCATCGGCGGTGGCATTGATGGCCCGGCGCATTTTCTTGTCTGATTCTTTGAGCGCTCGCTCGGTGCTTTTCAAAGTGCTCAGGTTATTAAACAAGGCCAGCACCACACTTTGCCCTTCAAACTGGGCCTTAACCAGTTTCATTTCCATTGGAATTGGCGCTCTGTTTTGCACTTTGACCTGACATAAAGTCGCCAGCTCTGCCGTGTCGGCATCGCCCAGCTTATGAGTCAGTGTTTCCATGGTGGTAAAGGGGTCACTGAATTCAATCAGCTCGCTGAGAGGCTGGCCATTGGGTTGTGTGTCACACAGACCTAAGGTTTTGAGAAAGTGCGGGTTACATTGGGTAATTCTAAAACTTTCGTCGAGGACCACAATACTGGCAGGCAGGGTGTTGAGAATAAAATGAGTTAACTCATGCTCAGCCAGTTTTGAATCCAGCTGGTGTTTTTCCTGAGTGACCTTATCGAGCTTGCGCGACACCCCCTGAAACTGATTTGGCGTGGGAATGGCAATGGCGCTGGGGATCAGGCGGAACATGTACACCGCGGTGGTAATAGAGACCAGCGCAGTGGCCATTTTGGCTAAGGCATGCATGCCATAGGCACCTTGCCAGACGGTGTAAATGCCAATCAGGTGGGTTAATCCGCACAGCAGAATAAAACTTGAAAATAGTATGAACAGCCAGTGACCACCGACGTCTGGTCTTTTTTTGGCAAAAATCATAATGGCAATGGGAATAGAAAAATAGGCGGTGGCAATGAGTAAATCCGAGATAACATTGCCCCACAGCAAATGGGGTTGCCATAAATAACAGTGCCCGTGTGGCATATAGGCATCATGAAAAAATGACTCAAAACTGTTGGCTTTCATGGTAGTTATCCTTACTCGGGGTGCTCGGCTGGCTCCGCGGGAAAGCTGGGGTTGGGCAAAGTTGCAATCACAGGTTTGGCAAACAGATAGCCCTGCATTAAATAAACGCCTAAATCACACAGGCAGTAGTAATCCGCCAGGGTTTCAACGCCTTCGACTACCAAGTCTATGTCCAGTCGGCGTGCCATCAGACAAATACCGTCGACAATGGCCTGTTTGACCGGGTCTTGTGCAATGCCGTTTATCAGTGAAATATCGAGCTTAATGATATCGGGCTGGAAGCGATGCAGCACTTCTATACCGGCGTAACCTGCGCCAAAATCGTCCAGCGCAACCTTAAAGCCGTTTTTATTGTAGGTGTTGGCAATGTCGATGAGTTTTTCATGGTCGGTGAGGTGTTCCTGCTCAGAGACCTCAAATATAATTCGCTCTTTTGCGAGATTGAATTTATCGGCGGCTTCGAGCGTTTTACGTAAGCAGGTTTGGGGGTCGTAAATGGCGTTGGGTAAAAAGTTAATCGACAGCTTAGCGATATCGCTAAGTCCTGCCATCATTTCAATGGCGGTGGTGCGACACAGCTGGTCGAAATAATATTTGCTGTCTTCTGTGACCTGAGCGAGTACCTGTCCGGCCGACTGACCCTGCGTGCCTCTGACCAAAGCTTCGTAGGCATAGACTTGTCGGGTGCGCAGGTCCACGATTGGTTGCATGGCCATAGTGATGTCCATTTTGTAATCGGTGTGGCAACGACAAGTTTTGCAGCCAGGCATAGAGACTCCCTGTTTAAAAGTTAGACGCCTTAACAAGTCTGGCACAGCCCATGGGTTTTGCAATCGAACTGTGCGCAGGTTTACAAGGGAATGATACGTTGGGGAGTCGAGTTGAAGTTTACTTTGCTGTGCAGATATCCGAATAATAACAAAAGGAAAAAGCGCCCGTGGGCGCTTTTAGCAGAGATTAGCTCTGGCCTGTGAGTTTGAGAAACTTCTCAGCCAGCGTATCCAGGCTCTCGCGGTGTGCGGGGTCTGGTTTAATACAGTCAATCGGGCAGACACTGACGCAGGTTGGCTGGTCGTAGTGGCCGACACATTCTGTGCATTTATCCGGGTCTATCTCATAGATTTTCTCACCCATATAGATTGCCTGGTTGGGGCATTCCGGGTCGCACATATCGCAGTTAATACATTTACTGTTGATCAGTAACGCCATGGTTTACGCTCCGCTTTGGCCAGTTCAGGCTTTTTTAAACGGATTGCGGGTGTCTTCCTGTGCACCCAGATTACGCATCAAAATGGCATGGCTCAGGTCAATGTCTTCGGGCAGTGGGATCTTCACAATATGGCCCGAACCCTTGGCATCGCTGATCTGCTCGCCTTTTTTGTTTTCCATGTGCTCAAGGTTAAAGCTGATATTGCCCTGTGGGGTCATCAGTTCCAGGCTGTGGCCGGTACAGAACTTGTTTTTAACGTCAATTTCCACCAGGCCATTGTCGTGGCGACCCAAAATTTCCCCAACAAACTGTTGTTGATCAGACACAGAATGACCGTAGTCATAATTTTGGTACTCCTGATGGGCATGACGCTTGAGGAAGCCCTCGGTGTAGCCCCGGTGCGCCAGGTTTTCCAGTGTTCGCATCAATGACGGATCGAACGGTTTGCCCGCGACGGCATCGTCAATGGCGCGGCGATAAACCTGCGCAGTTCTGGCGACATAGTAAAAAGACTTAGTCCGGCCTTCAATTTTCAGGCTGTGCACGCCCATCTTGGTCAGCTGATCAACGTATTGCACGGCACGCAAGTCTTTGGAGTTCATAATATAAGTGCCATGCTCATCTTCAAAGGCCGGCATATACTCTCCCGGGCGACCTTGCTCTTCAAGCATAAACACCTGATCGGTCGGCTGTCCGTCACCTAACGTCGGGATCACCTGTTGCGGGTCAATTTTGTGCACCACATCGCCTGTGGCGTTTTCTTCTCCCGGCTTAACGTCGTAGCTCCAGCGACAGGCATTGGTGCAGGTGCCCTGGTTCGGGTCGCGCTTATTGATATAGCCAGAGAGCAGACAGCGCCCTGAGTAGGCCATACACAGCGCACCATGCACAAATACTTCCAGCTCAGTATCCGGGCACAAAGTGCGGATCTCGGCAATTTCTTCCAGTGACAGCTCCCGCGACAGGATCACCCGCTCTATACCTTGCTTTGCCCAAAACTGCACCGCTGCATAGTTGACGGCGTTGGCCTGAACGGACAGGTGAATGGGCATATCGGGCCACTTTTCGCGTACCAGCATGATTAGGCCCGGATCGGACATGATCAGCGCGTCCGGTTGCATGGCAATAACTGGCTCAATATCGCGCAGGTAAGTTTTGACCTTGCCGTTGTGCGGCGCGATGTTAGAGACCACATAGAGCTTTTTGTTTTGCTGGTGGGCTTCGTTAATGCCAATTTCCAGATTAGCCAGGTCGAATTCATTGTTGCGCACGCGCAGGCTGTAGCGCGGCTGGCCGGCGTACACGGCATCGGCACCGTACGCAAAAGCGTAACGCATATTCTTTAAACTACCGGCGGGTGAAAGGAGCTCAGGTACAAACATCTCAAAAACCTCATACATTGAACTGATTACGGGTCAGCTGTTGGGGTAAATCAATCGTCTGCGCGCCCTGCATTGCAGTGAACCGGACGATTGGGTTAAATCAAAAAGCGGCGCAGTATAGGGCAAGCCGCCGAGGTGTTTTTTGACTTGGATCAGGTTTTGCGGGGTCCCTGACAAATTGCCCAACCTGCGGCCACATAAGGCCTGGTTTCACACAAATTCATCGCGGGACAGAAATAGTAGGTTTTTACATCTAAAACGCGTATAATTCGCGCCCGTATAAATTCATTAATTTCATTTTGGAGCAAAAAAGATGGCTTTAGAGCGTACTTTTTCAATCGTTAAGCCTGATGCGGTCGCTAAAAACCACATCGGTGCAATCTACAACCGTTTCGAGTCTGCTGGTCTGAAGATCGTTGCAGCTAAAATGATCCACCTTTCTCAAGAGAAAGCGGAAGGTTTCTACGCAGAGCACAAAGAGCGTCCTTTCTTCGGTGCTTTGGTTGAGTTCATGACTTCTGGTCCAGTAATGGTTCAGGTTCTTGAAGGCGAAGATGCAATCCGTAAAAACCGTGAAATCATGGGTGCAACTAACCCAGCTGAAGCGCTAGCGGGTACGCTACGTGCTGACTACGCTGACAGCATCGACGAGAACGCGGTACACGGTTCAGACGCTCCAGAGTCTGCTGCACGTGAAATCGCTTACTTCTTCACTGAAGAAGAGCTGTGCGCACGTACTCGTTAATTCGAGCACGGTGACATCAAAGAAGGGCCTTAGCGCCCTTTTTTCGTCCCTGATGCACTTTGCTAAGCCTGAATGCGACAGACAACAGGCTTAGCAAAGTATTCAGATTTGAAAGCGCTGATTAAATTTTGTACAATTTGGCGTTTTATTAAATTTGCACTGGCCGTCATCTGATCTGGGGTTGTTTCATGACTACGACTGAGAAAAAAATTAACTTACTTGATTTAAATCGCGAGGGGATGCGCGAGTTGTTTGCATCATACGGTGAGAAGCCGTTTCGCGCCGATCAGGTCATGAAATGGATTTACCACTTCGGCATCGATAACTTCGATGATATGAGCAACATCAATAAAAAGCTGCGTGCTAAGTTGCAGGCTGAGTGTGAGATCCGTGCACCGGAAATTTCGGTACGTCAGCAGGCCAGCGATGGCACTATCAAGTACGCGCTTGTGCTGGATGGCGGACAGGAAGTCGAGACCGTGTGGATCCCGGAAAAAGACCGCGCTACCTTGTGTGTATCTTCTCAGGTGGGTTGTGCGCTGGAATGTACCTTCTGCTCAACGGCCCAGCAGGGCTTTAACCGTAACCTGAAAGTCAGTGAGATCATTGGTCAGGTGTGGCGGGTAGCCAAAGACATTGGCTTGCATGATGGTGACAGCACTAAGCGTCCTATCACCAATGTGGTGATGATGGGCATGGGTGAGCCGCTGCTCAACATCAATAACGTCGTGCCTGCCATGGAACTGATGATGGACGACTGGGGATTTGGTCTGTCTAAGCGTCGTGTGACCCTGAGCACTTCAGGTGTGGTACCGGCATTGGATATTCTGAAAGAAAAAATAGACGTAGCACTGGCGATTTCCTTACATGCGCCAAACAATCCGCTGCGTGATGAGCTGGTGCCTATCAATAAAAAGTACCCCATTGAAGAGTTCCTGGCGGCCTGTCGTCGTTATATCGATGGCTCAAAGGCCAATAAAGACGTCACCATTGAATATGTGATGTTGCAGGGCGTGAACGACAGCACCGATCATGCCCATGAACTGGTTCAGGTATTGAAAGGCACGCCGTCTAAAATCAACCTGATCCCATTCAACCCGTTCCCGGGCAATGAGTATGGGCGTTCGAGCAACAGTCGTATTGACCGTTTCTCTAAAGTACTTCAGGCAGCCGGGTTAACCTGTATCGTGCGCCGTACCCGTGGCGATGATATCGATGCCGCTTGTGGTCAGCTGGTGGGAGACGTGGTCGACAGAACCAAGCGTCTGGCGAAGAAAAAGCAGCTGGAAGACAACGCGATAGCGGTGAAGGTTGGCTAAAAAAAGGGTGAAACTCGAACGCATTCGGGTAATATATGGGCATAGATCAACCGCGCTCTGGTGAGCTATGCCTGCGGCCTTACGCCGACTGTCACCTGTCAGTGCGCGCTTTTAACTAAAGTGTTTAGTTTAGCTATGTTTTCATTGGTAAAAAGTTTCTCCTTTGAGGTCTCAAAGCGCACTGTGATCGGGCGTGCCGGATTACTCTTCACGCTGGGTGTGCTGCTCAGTGGCTGCGTGACCGAAACTCGCTATGCCAACAGCGACAAGCCCGTCGTGCAAAGCAAGGCAAGTCGCGAAGACGCTGCTAAAACCCGCATCTCGCTGGCCCTGCAATACCTGGCCAACGGCAACAACACCCAGGCTAAGTATAACCTTGAGCGTGCGCTGACACTGGCACCGCAACTCCCCGAAGCCCATTATTCTCTGGCTTATTACTATGAGCAGGTAGGCGAGAATGCCCGTGCCGAGCAGGCCTATCAAAAGGCTCTGGCACTGGCGCCGAAAGACCCAAACACACTCAATAACTACGGCACCTTCTTATGTCGCATCGGCAAATATGATGAAGCGACGGAGCAGCTGTTTAAAGCCATTGAGATCCCAAGCTATATTCGCGTTGCACAAAGCTATGAAAATCTAGCCCTGTGTGCATTGCGTCAGGATAACTTCGAGCTGGCGCTGGAGTATCTGGGCAGTGCCGAAAAACACAATGGTCAGCGTCAGTCGACTCTGCTACTTATGGCTGGTCTGCACTATGCAAAGAGTGAACTGCACCGCTCCGAAGAAATTCTTAAGGTCTATGGTGAGCGTGGGTTTGTGTCGGCACGTGGCTTATTGCTGTCTCATTTACTGGAGCTGCGCAAAGGTCATCTACAGAAGGCCGAAGAAACGGCTGCTTTGCTGTTGCAAACTTACCCGGACTCTCCCCAGGCAGCCCTGGTGATCCAGCAACGCCTGAAGGACAGCGAGTTTGAGCGTCTCAAAGAGCAATACCGTCAGGCCCAGTTGACTAAAATCACGCACAAGTCACCCACGCACCTGGTGGCTGAACCTAAGATCAAAGTGCGCCGGAAAGTAGAACCGGCCGCTAATCGTGCTCAGGTGTCTACATCGGAGCCCGCAGAGGCATTGACGTCACAGTCAGCCCCCGCGCCTGTACAAACTCGCTCATTGCGGACACAGCAATTCACCGGCCATTCACCCAAAGTGGATACAGTAGCTGCCCCGGCAACAGCGCCGGACAAGGTTACTGAGACTATTAAGCCGGTTGCCCCGCGCACCCAAGGCCAGGTGGTCTTCTATGAGCCCGACCCATCTGATATTGCGTTTTCTGCGCCCTCCTCACGCCCCCGCGGTGAGGAACCCAGGACAGATAGCTGGCTTGCGCAGCTACCTGAACAGCGTGCCCCTGAGCGCGCGCCTGGTGGCTTGTTGAATCGCGATATTGTGTTACCTAGCGTCCCTCAGCACACCATTCGGCTGGGGGAGAACCTGTTTAACGTCTCAGTGAAGTATAACCTTAAGTTAGACAAGCTGATGGCATGGAATAATTTGCGTGAGTCGGACCAGTTGTCGGTTGGTCAGGTGGTGTATTTAAATAATCCTAAGATAGTACACACTATAGGCGAAGGTCAGTCGCTGTTCGACATTGCGATGGAATATGAACTCCAGATTGACGACCTGATGCGGTGGAACAAATTGACCCCGGATATCGTCTTACAACCAGGACGGCATCTCTTAATCGTGGATCCAGATAACTATATTTTATGAACGAAACAGAAATAGACACAGAAAACAGCAGCGACTTACTGTCGCTCGGACAAACACTGGCCAAGGCCAGACATGATAAGGGTGTCAGCTATGAGGAGATCTCCGCTCGGCTGAAGCTCAGTGAAACCCAGATCAACAAACTGGAGCAGGACGACTACCACAAGCTCGGGCCTGAGACCTTTGTGCGTGGTTACATAAAGAGCTACTGTGGTTTGTTGGGTCTGGATGCACAACAAACTCTTAAACTTTACCAGTCTCCGGTTGTGCCAGAGCAAAAAGGCAAAATGAAAAGCTTTTCGCGCCGCACGGAAAAAGAAGCTCACGATAATCGCCTGATGTGGGTCAGTTACGCGGTGTTAATTCTGGTAATAGGCAGTTCAGCGATTTGGTTCTGGCAAAACAGCAGTAGTCAAAGTGAGATCACCCCAGGTGATGCCCGGGATATCCCACAGGCCAACGTGGCAACAGACAATACTCCGCAAATAGTACCGGGTTCATTGAATGCCGAGCGAATGGCTTCGATACCAGACACGTCAGTTACTGAAACATCGGTTGCAGACAATGCGCCACAAAATACGCCAGAGACAGCTGAATCAAGTGTGGAAGTGCAGCCTGCATCTGCAGTGCAGACGCCGGAAGGTCAACCCGAGGCACTGCCAGAGCCTGCGCAAAGTTCGACTGTACAGCGTGATAATGACAGTGCAGCGCAGGCAACGCCGACGACAGAGACTGTATCGGGTGATGCACAATCTGAGTTTGCCCAGAGCACTATTGTGATGGTGTTTAAAGAAGACAGCTGGGTTGAGATCTTTGATGCCAGTCAGGAGCGAGTGGCGTTTGGCGTTAAAAAAGCGGGATACACCATGACCGTCAGTGGACAGGCCCCATTTTCCGTCGTGCTGGGCAAACACCTGGCCGTGAGCATCACACTGGATGGCGAAGCCGTGGACATTTCAAGCCTGCCGCGCAATCGTTTAGCCAAATTTAATTTACCGTTAGCAGAGTAATCGTCATGTTTTCAGAATCACCGATCAAACGTAGAAAATCCACGCGCATTAATGTGGGGAATGTGCCCATCGGGGACGGAGCACCGATCGCCGTGCAGTCGATGACCAACACCAATACCCTGGACGTAGACGCCACGGTAGCCCAGATCAGGGCGATTGCCGATGCCGGCGCGGACATAGTGCGGGTCTCTGTTCCGACTATGGAAGCCGCAGAAGCGTTTAAGAGCATCAAAGAACAGTCCGAGATACCTTTGGTCGCCGACATTCATTTTGATTATCGTATCGCCCTGAAAGTGGCTGAATATGGCGTAGATTGCTTGCGCATCAACCCAGGTAACATAGGCAATGAAGAGCGTATTCGTGCAGTCGTCGATGCTGCACGTGATAAGAACATTCCGATCCGCATCGGAGTCAATGGTGGCTCGCTGGAGCGTGATCTGCAGGAAAAATATGGCGAGCCAACACCCGAAGCTTTGCTTGAGTCAGCGATGCGCCACGTTGAGATACTGCAACGACTCGACTTCGACCAGTTTAAGGTCTCGGTGAAAGCGTCGGACGTTTTCTTAGCGGTCGGCGCCTATCGTCTGCTGGCCAAAGAGATTGATCAGCCACTGCATTTAGGGATCACCGAAGCCGGTGGTATGCGTGCCGGTTCAGTGAAGTCGGCAGTGGGCCTGGGCATGCTGTTGGCCGAGGGAATAGGTGATACGCTGCGGGTATCTTTAGCGGCCGATCCGGTTCAGGAAGTCAAAGTTGGTTTTGATATTTTAAAGTCGCTGCGCATTCGCTCGCGCGGTATTAACTTTATCGCCTGCCCAAGTTGTTCCCGCCAGGAGTTTGACGTGGTTAATACCATGAATCAGCTTGAAGAGCGCCTTGAAGACATCACAGCGCCTATTTCCGTGTCCGTCATTGGTTGCGTGGTCAATGGTCCGGGTGAAGCCCTGGTGAGCGATTTGGGTCTGGCCGGTGCAAACCGTCGTTCGGGCTTATACATCAATGGCGAGCGCCAGAAATTGCGTATTGATAACGACCATATCGTCGAGCAGCTCGAAGAGCAGGTGCGCAGTTATGTTGAAAAACAACAAAACGAACCCAAAATCGACGTCAAGATAGTCGAGTAAGTAACGCAGGCCCGGTAAACTAAGCGTTTACGTTTTAGCCGAGCTGGGTATAATAGCGGGTTTATCAGGAATGGCTAAGCCATCGGGCATAGCCACCCATTTCGTGTAAAAAATTAGATTACTAGGAATTTCAGTGGCAAAACAAATTCAGGCAATTCGAGGTATGAACGATTGTCTGCCGGGTGATACGCAAGTCTGGCAGAAGGTAGAATCTATCTTACGTGACACAGTGGCATCTTTTGGCTATCAGGAGATCCGCTTTCCCATCGTGGAGTCCACCGAGTTATTCAAGCGCTCGATTGGTGAAGTCACCGACATCGTTGAAAAAGAAATGTATACCTTCGAAGATCGCAACGGCGATCTCCTGACCTTGCGTCCTGAAGGCACCGCAGTTTGTGTACGGGCTGGTAACCAGAATGGCTTACTGTATAACCAGGAGCAGCGCTTGTGGTATATGGGTCCGATGTTCCGTCACGAGCGTCCGCAAAAGGGCCGTTACCGCCAGTTCCACCAGTTTGGTGTGGAAACGTTTGGCGTAGCCAGCGCCGATATGGATGCGGAAGTGATCCTGATGACTGCCCGTTTGTGGCAGCAGTTTGGGATCAGCGAATTTGTTCGCCTGGAGCTGAATTCCCTGGGTTCAAACGAAGCGCGCGCCACCTATCGTGATGCTTTGATTGCCTTTTTGGAACAACACGAAGCGCACCTGGACGAAGATTCAAAGCGCCGTATGCATAGCAATCCATTACGTGTGCTGGACAGCAAAAATCCAGACGTGCAGGCCATTTTGGTCAACGCGCCAAAACTGTCTGAATATCTGGACGAAGAGTCGCGCGAACATTTTGCAAATTTATGTGAACGTTTGGACGCTGCGGGCGTCGAATACCAGGTTAATGAAAAACTGGTACGCGGCCTGGATTATTACAATCGCACCGTATTCGAATGGGTGACGGACAGCTTAGGCGCTCAGGGTACTGTGTGTGCCGGCGGCCGTTATGATGGCTTGGTAGAGCAGGTTGGTGGTAAAGCGACGCCGGCTGTGGGCTTTGCTATGGGCATGGAGCGTCTCGTACTGATGTTACAAGAGCTTGAGCGTATTGGCACATTACGCCGTAATGCAGATGTGTTCGTTGCAGCGATGGGTGAACAGGCTGGCATTCAGGCGCCGGTGATTGCACAACAACTACGCAGTGAAATCCCTGGCTTGCGCGTACTGGTCAATGCCGGTGGTGGCAACTTCAAAAAACAACTGAAACGTGCGGATAAGAGCGATGCGCAAGTTGCCCTGATTTTTGGCGAAGATGAATTGGCCGAAGGTAAGGTGACTGTTAAGTATCTCCGCGAACATAAAGAACAAGTTACCCTGACACTGGCAGAGGCAAAAAGCTTGCTGTCGGCGTTAGTGGATTAAGCGCAGCGGCGCAGTAAAGTCAGGCCAGATATCTGAAAAGACTGGCTTTACGCTATTAATTAAGAGGTCAGAATGGAAATTTATTCAACAGAAGAACAACAAGCCGAAGCAATAAAACGATTTTTCCGCGAAAATGGAACATCTTTGATCATCGGCGCGGTGCTGGGCCTGGGTGGCCTGTATGGTTGGAAAGCGTATAACCAGCATCAAATCGACACCGCAGAAGCAGGTTCTGAAGCCTACAACCAGTTGGTTGAGAGTGGTGACGTTCTGACCAAAAGCGATGACTTTTTAGCAAACAATGGCGAATCTAGCTACGCCGTTCTGGCAGCCTTTGTGGCGGCAAAAGAAGCGGTTGAGCAAGGCAAGCTGGATGTGGCACAAGAAAAGCTCACCTTTGCGGCAAATACTGTGAAAACCCCTGAACTAAAAGCCACAGCCTATCTGCGCCTGGCTCGTGTACAGGCTGCGCGCGAAGATTACGCTGCTGCACTGGCTACTTTGGGCAACCCAATGCCAGAGAGCTTCGTTGCTCAGGTTGCTGAAGTTAAAGGTGATATTCTGCTGGCGCAAGGCAAAAAAGACGCTGCACGTGACGAATACCAAAAAGCAGTGACCGCCGGTGGTAGCGACAATAATCCACTGCTACAAATTAAACTGGACGACCTGGCTGGCACAACAGCACTGTAAGGAGTAGCCATGAAGAAGTTGACTATGGCCTCTTTGGCGCTGTGTATGGCGTCATTGCTGGGGTGCTCTTCAAGTGATGATGAAGAAGAGCTGGTACTACCTGAAATCGTAAACCAGTTTGAAACAGACGTGATCTGGCAGGAATCTGTGGGCGATGGTGTTGAGCATTATTTTTCTCGCCTGACGCCAACCTTTTACCAGAGTACGGTCTATGTGGCTGAGCGCAATGGCCTGGTTGCTGCGCTGGATGTCAGCAGTGGTGACACGCTGTGGGAAGTCGATACACGCGAGAACCCGGCGTTCTGGCCCTGGGAAGACGATGACACAGCAAAGCTATCGGGCGGCATTTTGCAGGCCTATGGCAAACTGTATATCGGCTCTGAGCACGGTGAAGTGATTGCACTGGACCGTGACACCGGGGAAATCGTCTGGCGTAAGTCTGTGCCAGGAGAGGCGCTTTCAACACCGGCTGCCGGAGACGGCTTAGTGTATGTCAACCTGGGTTCAGGCAAACTACTGGCACTGCACCCGGATACCGGTGAAGAACGCTGGCAGTTTGAGCAGGAAGTACCGGCACTGACATTGCGCGGTTTGAGCTCACCCACCTCGGCCAATGGTGGTGTGCTGGTTGGCGAAGAAAGTGGCAAGTTGTCGGTTTTGATTGCCGAGAATGGCTTTATGGCCTGGAGCACGGATATTGCCCTTGCGAAAGGCGCGTCCGAGTTCGAGCGTCTGGTTGATGTCGATACCAAACCGGTTGTGGTTGGCAGTACCGTGTATACCATTGCCTATAATGGTAAACTGGCAGCCCTGGACGTGCGCAATGGTAATGTATTGTGGGACCGGGAATATAGCAGTTACCGCGACCTCAGTGTCGAGCTGAATACCATTTATTTGGTAGACAGTGAAGGCGTGCTCTATGCTCTAGATAGAGAGTCAGGCATTGAACGCTGGAGCCAGCCTGCGTTGCGTGGTTGGTATCTGACCACACCTGCGGTGGCTGGCAACTATCTGGTTGTGGGTGATCAGGAAGGCAACCTGCACTGGCTGGATAAGCAAACCGGACAGCTGGTTTCGCGCGAAGAGTTTGATAGCTCAGGCTTTTTCGTTGAGCCTATCGTGGTTGACGACACGCTGATCCTATACACCCGTGATGGTGAAGTCAGTGCGGTAAAAATTCCGTAACCGCCATACGCTGAATGAATTGAAGTAAGGCTTCGCGGTGCGAAGCCTTTTGTTGTTTTTAAAAGAGGTAGTCTATGCTTCCTGTGATCGCTCTCGTCGGGCGACCCAATGTGGGTAAATCCACTTTATTTAACCGTCTGACCCGCACGCGTGATGCGTTGGTGGCGGACTTTCCGGGCCTTACACGTGACCGTAAATATGGCCAGGCGAATTACGATGGCTATGAGTTTATCGTGGTCGATACCGGCGGTATTGATGGCAGTGAAGAAGGCATCGAAACGGAAATGGCCGAGCAATCATTGCTGGCCATCGAAGAAGCCGACGTCGTCTTGTTTTTGGTTGATGCCCGCGCAGGCATGACGGCGGCCGATCAGGCCATTGCCCAGCATTTGCGTAAGCAACAAAAGAAAAGCTTTGTCGTTGCCAACAAAACCGATGGCATTGACGCGGACTCTAACTGTGCCGAGTTTTATCAGTTAGCATTGGGCGAGGTTTATCATATCGCAGCAGCCCATGGCCGCGGTGTCACCCAGCTGCTTGAAGCCACACTGGGCCCGGTGATCGCCGAGCTGGCTGGGGAAGAAGACGACATTGAGCAGGACGATGAACTGCTGACCGAACTTTACCTGGAAGGGGAAGAAGCCCCGGAAGACGGGAAAACCGGGTTTGAAGATAAGCCCATTAAGCTGGCCATCATAGGTCGCCCTAACGTGGGTAAGTCAACACTGACTAACCGCATCCTCGGTGAAGAGCGGGTAATCGTATACGATATGCCGGGAACAACGCGTGACTCTATCTATATCCCGATGACCCGCAATGAGCGTGACTATGTGTTGATCGATACCGCAGGTGTGCGTAAGCGTAAGAAAGTCAGCGATGTGGTCGAAAAATTCTCCGTTATTAAAACCCTTCAGGCCATTGAAGATGCCAACGTGATCCTGCTAGTGATCGATGCCCGTGACGGTATCTCAGATCAGGATCTCAGCCTGCTTGGCTTTGCACTGAATGCGGGTCGCTCTTTAGTGATCGCCGTAAATAAGTGGGATGGCCTGGATGACTACGTCAAAGAGCGCATCAAGTCTGAACTGGATCGCCGCCTGGGCTTTATCGATTTTGCACGCCTGCACTTTATTTCGGCACTGCACGGCACGGGCGTGGGCCACTTGTTTGAGTCGGTTGAAGAAGCCTATGAGTCGGCAACCAAGCGGGTAAGCACCGCTATGCTCAGACGGATCATGGACATGGCACAGGCCGATCACCAGCCACCGCTGGTACGTGGTCGCCGGGTTAAACTCAAATATGCGCATGCCGGCGGATACAACCCTCCGCGTATCGTGATCCATGGTAACCAGGTACATGACTTGCCTGACAGCTACAAGCGCTACCTGATGAATTATTATCGCAAAGCGCTCAACATCATGGGGACGCCGATTAAGATCGAATTCCGTGAAGGGGATAACCCATACGCCGGTCGTACCAATAAAATGACCCTGTCGCAGAAGCGAAAGTTACGGGCATTTACCAAAGAGCAAAAAAATAAGTCTTAATGACTTGATTAAGGGGCGCCGGTGGCGCCCTTTTTATTGCCCAGCTAATTTTCATCCTGAGCCTAAACCGGTTTACGCTGAACGAAAAATATGCTTTATTTATATTTATTTAGCCTGAAAATTAGCCATGCAGTTTCTGAAAACCGTGATCTATGTCGACAGTGTCGAAGAGGTACTGGACTTTTATTATCAGGCCTTCGGGCTCAGTGCCTGTGGGCTTAGCGAGGACGGAGACTATGGGGAGCTGGACACCGGACAGGTGTTACTCGCTTTTGCCACGCATCCAGTGGCGCAGGCGCAGTTTAAGCAAAGTTATATCCGCAGTCAGCCTAAGCAGCCAGCGCTGGGGTTTGAACTGACATTAGGGTGCGAGAACGTGGCAAAGAGTTACGACAAGGCGGTGGCAGCCGGTGCTGAGCCTTTATCGCCTCCTGCACAAAAAGGCGAGCACACACAGGCATATGTGCGCTCAATAGAAGGCACCTTAGTGGCGCTGATAAGCGTGGAATAAATACTTATACCAATTTCACTTAATACCTGTTCAATTTGACGGAGCAAATATGACGCTAACTGTGTTAAAAATTTCTCATTTAGAACAACTAAATAGCAAAATTTTTGCCTTGTTATCGAGCCTATTTTCTCGCCTCAAAATAGAACACTTAATTAAGC
>NZ_PPUZ01000045.1:0-19185 GCF_004212645.1 Pseudoalteromonas rubra
AGGCTCAGCTGGGGGTCATAACTGACTGAATTGTGTGATGTCCCCAGCAGCCAGTGTTGTTCGGTATCGCTTGAGAAAGGCAAATCGCTCAGCGCACAGTCCAGTCCGTGCTGGCTAAGATAAGCCAGTGCACGTTGATATCTTTGCTCTATGGCATCGACCTCTGCCTGATTAAAATAGCGATGGTTGAAATCGATTTGCAGTTCCAGATCGGTGTCATTGTTATCCCACACCGTCAGCGTAAAAGGGATTTTTTCGGCGTTAGCATTAAGATAGTGGAATCGCGCCGCCTGATCTGAGAAATGAATATCGGTAAAATCCAGTGTCAGATAATTAAAGCTAAAATCAAAAAAGCTGCCCTGCTCACCACTGTGTTGCTGGTCCTTAAGTAACTGACCCAAAGGGTACCGTTGATGGCGATAGGTAATCTTTTGCGCCTGCGCAACCTGCTTTACCAGGTCGCTCATGACATCCAGACCCTGCACCGAGATCAGCAACGGGCTAATGCTGGTAAACACCGACAACTTTTGCTTTTGTAGTGCGGTTTTGCGGTTATGGCTCGGATTACCGAACAACAGTGCTTTTTGATTGGTATGCAACGAAAAGTAATAGGCCAATGTGGCCAGCAGCACCTGAGCTGCTCCCAGCTTAGCCTGTTTGGCATGCTCGCTAAGGTTATCAAATAATGCTCTGGAAAGTGGATAAATGGCACGGGTACTGTGCTGCTGGTCCCCCTCGCAATGATGACGTGGTGCCAGGCGCTCCCCTTGGTAACCGGCAAGATAATCTTGCCAGAAGGTGGCATCTTTTTGATATTTAGTACTATCTCGGTAGCTATTGTCCAGCTGAGCAATTTCTTTAAGCGATAATCTGGCATCGTCCTGTATTTTTTCGCTGTTGTACAAAGCAGCCAGTTGCTTAACCCATATGGCAAAACCAAATCCATCCATTGCAAGGTGATGGCTTAGCCCGACATACCAGTACTGCTGCTGAGATATTTTGAGCAAGAACCCCCGAGCCAATTGCGTGTCAAAAATCGTCTGCGTTTGTGCAAAACGCGTGTCAAGCCAGCGCTTAGCGCTCAGTTCGGCGTCTGTTTGGTCGCTAAAATCGATTAACGGCAGGCTATCATCAACCTCCTGACTCAGATAAACGGTAAACTCTCCGTTTTGCTGACCAATGCGCATTCCAAACGCCTCGTGACTGCGCACCAGGGTTTTGTGCGCCTGTGCAAGTGCAGAACAGTCGATGTTGTCACACACGATATAGCCGCCAATATTATAAATGGGACTATCCGGGAAATAGAGCTGATCTAATAGTATGTCGCGCTGGGAGGCGGTTAATTGCCATTGAGAGTGTGTCATTTTAAGCTCCTACCTCTGCCAGGAAATCGTTTTTGGCAGCCTGGTTTAACTGTAATTTGTCAAAATATTGTGTGTATGAGGCATGCTCTACAACCTGGCCGCTTTCCATCACAATGACTTTGTCGGCCAGCTCGAAGTATTTGTCATCGTGTGTGATAGCAATGACCAGCTTCTGTTTTGCTTTCAGGCTGGGCAAAATGCGTTTGTAAAACACCTCTTTGAAAATAGGGTCCTGATCGGCAGCCCACTCGTCGAACAAATACACCTGCTTGTCTTCCAAAAAGGAGACCAGTAAGGCCAGTCGTTTGCGCTGACCATCGGACAAAGACACCGTCGAGAAGTAACCATTTTCTATTGTGACTTTGTGGTCCAGATGCAACAGCTTAAGATAATGTTGGATCTGCTCGGTGGTCTGGTCATCCAGTTCTTTGAGGATTTTTGCGAACAGGTAATAGTCTGAATAAATTGCGCTGATCTCTTGTCTGTAACTTTCGATATTGCCATTGTCTAGCGCAACGTCGTCAAAGTAGATACGTCCGCCTACGGCCTGGTAGTGCAAGGTCAACAACTTACTGAGGGTCGACTTCCCTGAGCCATTGGAGCCAACGATGAAGACTATCTCACCACGGTTGAGCGTCAGGTTGATGGGGCCAACGGCAAAACCGGCTTCATCCTGATCATTGGGATAAGCAAATTCTACATTGTCAAAGCGCAGAGTCTGCCAGCCGGGCACGGGTGTGATCTGATACTCAATATGCTCTTCAGGTAGCTCATTAAGCAGAGTATTAAATTTCTTGTATGAAATTGTCGCGATCATCATCTGAGGTAACGCGTTGAGCAACACTGAAATAGGTCCGGTCACGTACAATAAAGCCATGATCACCGCAACCAGCTCACCATTACTAATAGAATGGTAATTCACAAATACAAAGCACAGCGCACCGATGACAAAGAAACAAAGCAAGTCACCAAAATTGATGGTGGATATCAGCACAGACTGAGCCGTTTTTTCATTCTTAAGGATGTTCGCTTCATTATTGAGTAACGCATCCTGGTGAAAGTAAGCCCGCTTGTGCGCGTCAAGCTTAAGTTCCTTCGCACCAGAGATCAGGCCATTGACCCCTTCCTGAATGGCATCTCGATATTCCCTGGAGCGCGTTAGCAACTTATTGCCAAAATACATCGGCACCTGATAGGCCAGGATGCCAAACGCGATGGCTATCATCACCATTTTAAATACGGCATCGTTGAGATAGACAAGAAAGCCCAACATACCAACCAAAGTCACCAGGTTGATCAGCAATAGCGGCAGAGCACGTGCACCATTAATGATCCTCGGTACATCCAGATTCACCGACGCCACCAGTTTGGACGAGCCCATTTTTTCGATTGCATGTAGCGGCGTTCTGGCGATTTTATCGTAGAAGCTAACCCTGAGCTGCCTGGCCACATCGGTGGCAACGCGCTGTAGTAAAATTTCTGAAAGACTTCGGATGATCAAGATAAAAGTACAAGCCAGAAAGAATAAGGCCGCCAGCTTATAGTTGGCTACTTCCAGTAAACCATAACGGGCATGCGGTACTTCCGCCAATTGCAGACCGGGCGTCGGACTTTCAATACTCATTAATACAAAGGGAATTAACCCTGAATATAAAATCCCGGAAATGGCGCCCAGCAACACCGAGATAAACACACGGTTGGGGTAACTCTCACTAAATATTTTCAATAGATTCACGGTTTACTCCTGCCCTTTTTTCGGGGTTAGCGTTAGCTTGTGGGTTGCCTCTGCAGGCGTTGAAAATGAAACGTACTGACCCTGAGCAAACTGAGTCATCATGTCGTCATAATGCGGACTGGCGACCTGACCTGACTGCCCGGTAGAGTTCATAAACTGATAGTCCCCGCCCAGGTCGATCACCTGCCTGAATCCAGCGCCGTAGTTCTGAATAAAGCCGCTGTCTTTCTCGTAAAACCCGGCAGCAACGTTGACCGTATTGCTGGAACCGCCAGTTGCAACTTCTCGCGAAAACACTTTATTAAGATGCTTCACTTTACCAAACGGCATATGGTCATATCGGGTGGTCTGAAACTTGCCCCATTGCCAATCCTCAATCTCATCGCCATGTAACTTGCTGTTTAAGATTAATGTTCTGTCCAGTGCACTAAGCAGCACCTCATTACAGGACTCAACTTCCACCGTATTGGTGTCATCACACAACGGGGATTCTTGCGTCAATAGAGCAGCCAGTTGGTCATAGCTCAGCCTTCCTCGCAGACCCAATAACTGACCCGTAGCCGCTTTCTCATTCCATGCGGGGATCAGCTCGTCATTCAATAACACCCGATAAATCTGTCTGGCCCAGGTATAAAAAAGCGTGGCTGCGATACTGTCGGCTGTCGCTGTCCCCTGCCAGGCGGACAGATGATCCAGTGCTTCTTGCTGCCACAGATCTTCAGCCTTAACCGTTTCCATCACGGCTTTAAGTCGGGTGACAGTGAGATCTTTAACATCCATTTGCATCTGTTTGATGTAATCCAGATCTAAAGACTGTGGCTCCAAAAGCTGCCTGATGCGATCGGCACGAGCCGGATCCGCAAAGCTAGATGAAACATGATAAGGGTAATCCTGAGCGACATTGCGATTATTGGCATTAATGATGTAGCCTCGTGGCGGATTATACTCACTTGGCATCTCATCTTTTGGAATGAACCCTTGCCATACATCGCCATCGACCGCACGCTTGGTGGGTAAAACACCTGTTCCTTGCTGTCGAACTGGAATATTACCAGCGCCAGTAAAGCCAATGTTATTTTGCTTATCGGCGTAAAAAAGGTTTAGACTGGGTGAGGCAATTTTATTCGCCGCAGCCTTAAATTCCCGCCAATTTTGCGCCTGGTTAATGTGCAAAAAGCCATCATAGGTGGTGTCCTGCGCCTGCAGTGCAGTCCAGCGTAAAGAAACGGCCTGAGGTACCCCCGCTTTACTGATCACAGGACCTGTAAGGGTTTCTTTGATCTTCAGCTCAACATCCCGATAAGTAGGCTTTAATACGCTCGGAAAGTCGCTTTTAATTTTGATATATTCCGTTCGAGCTTTAAAAGGTAGCCACTGCTGCTGATAACGATACAGGTTTGGGTCATCCGGGTGGACCTGCTCTACAACCAGGTCTTGCAGGTCGGCTTCCATATTAGTCCCCCCCCAGGCAATATGGTTATTCTGACCAAAAACAATCACAGGCAATCCAACCAGGCTCATCCCCTGCAGCATATTACCTGGCATCTGTTGAGAAACCGCATACCACAAAGAAGGGATCTGCAACCCCAGGTGTGGGTCGTTGGCCAGAATGGCATGGCCGGTCGCACTTTTTTCAGCGGAAACAACCCAGGCATTGCTACCTATGTGTTTACCGCCCACCTTATACTCTTTTTCTAGTTGCTTTATGGTCTGATGGAGTCCAGATAAGCTTGCGACCTGCCCATGCGCTAGCGGCTCAGCAGGCTCAGAGATGTCTGAGTCGAAAAACTGGGCAAACAAAGTTTTGGGTAATGTTTTCAGGGCAACACTACGTTGAATTTCTTCATCCAGGTTACCGGACATGCTGAGCGAGAACATTTTCATCCATGCCAGAGAATCCTCGACGCGCCAGGGCTGAGGCGTAATTCCAAGCATAGTGAACTCAACCGGTAATGAAGGCTGTTGCCGCAAGAACTCATTTATCCCTGCCGTATAGGCTTGTAACGACGCCAAAGCCTGTTCTGACAAGTGCGCTTTACTTTGCTCTGCGACCGCATAAAGCCCCAGAGTTCGGACCCAGACATCGTAATTAAGACTCCCTTTGCCAAAAACCTCACTCAGCTTTCCGGCGCTGAGTCTGCGCTGCAATTCCAGCTGCCACAACCTATCTTGTGCGTGCAAATAACCCATCGCAAAATATGCATCCGCCGTTGAGCGGGCATCAATGTAGGGTACACCGTGCGCATCACGGGTCACCACGACCTGCTCTTGCACTGAAACCGAAACCGTACTGGCACCGGTCTGGGGTAAAGCTGAAAGAACCTGTTGCTGGTATGCCACATAAGCACACAACACAGAGGGCGCCAAAATAAACGTGCCAAACCGGCACAACAAAGGATGTCGTGTAAACCAATTTTTAATTTGCATGTATTCACTACCAACGGAGGGTTAAGATCTCACGCATGAGATCATTACTATTAATAAAAACGCGGTTGCTGATCCGCTCAGCGTCTAAAGCCAACAGAAATACACTATCCGCTTTTGCATTGAGCCTTTGTCAACTCAGGCCTGGTGGTTGAGCACTATGCTCCCCTGCTTGCGTCTGATGACTTTCTACAAACGCCTTTATGTCGGCCAGCAAGCGAGAGCGTCGCCCCGCTTCAGAGATATAGACACCTTCTCTCATATCTGCAGATCCCAGGTTATATCCTTTCTCAAACGCCCACTCAATGATGCTCATATCTATATTCATACCTTGACCCCACCGCTTGTAAACTGCGTTTTAAATTCATTCTGCAATGTTGTGAGCCCATTTAGGACTTCACACCAGAGCGATTACTTAGTATGGTTCACATGGTGCATCGTTAACCCTTGAGTGTATACCTGTTAGATCTACCAACTAAGGTGTTCACCCCGTACCATAAGCGCAGTAAAAGGTTCCTAACTCAATGAATAGAAACAAATTAGACCAACTAATGTTGGCTAACGTTAACAGTCGTGAAGCACTGAATTCAGACACTTTTGAATACAAATCCCTGTTCTTATCTTCTGTGACGCCCGATCCACACAATGCGCGATTTTTACCCGCCAAATTTATGGAAGACGATCACGCCAGGCAGTTTACCTCTCGCTGGCTAACGAAAAACCAGCTAGTTGAAATGTATGACTCAAAAGATCATGTACTAATAGGAAAGAACTGCATTATAAACTGTTTTGCTTACGGCTCCGCCCAATGGAAAAAAGCAAACCAGACGCTGGAGTCCGTCCTTGAACTGGCCGAAAACATCTCCGTCGCTGAAGTCATTCAAGTCCCGACCGTCTACCCTCTGGAAGGTGGCAAGTACCAGATACTTACAGGGCATCGGCGCTTTTTTGCCATGGTTTACAGCAAGGGATACGATTCAAGCGCTCAATTTAAAGTATACGATACCAAACCACTGCTATCGAAAGTTAAGCAGTTTCAAGAAAATGCCAGCCGAGACGACTTACCTCAGTACGGTAAGCTGCAGGCGTTTCTCAGTGCAATGCAGGAATTAGAGAGCCTCAGCCAGGCAAGGCTCAAAATTGGCGAAAAAAAGCTGACGGTCAAAGAGATGGCGGCCAACCTTGGTATCTCTATGGGGAGCTTTGATAACTACAATGTCCTGACTCGCTATAAATGTGTGATACAAGCGTATGAGCAAGGGCTGATCAGCCTGCCCTTTATAAATGTCAAAAAAATCGTAAAGCAGGTTGAGAATCAATATTGCAGTGAATTTGACAAAACTTTGTTCACAGTCACCGATAAAGCGGAGATCAACAAACGCATCCAAGCCAAACTCAGCGGGGAAAAATTACCAGCCAAGTCACGTACGAAGACATTCAGGATCAAACCTATTCAGAGTGTAGATACAGTCAAAACACTACTGACTCACAATATCACTGAGTTGGTTAGTGAAATTGACTGGCAAAACATAGATTGGGAAAATCACAAAGCCGTATCGGATACTCTGGCCAAAGCCATTGAAATACTGGACAGCAAAAGTAGGTCGGTTCAGACGTGATTATAGTAAAACAAAGTCCCCTACTAGCGGTCAATCCGTCGGGGTTTTACCACGGAACTATCTCAAACGGAATGATACAAAGACTGCTATCGTAACCTGAACGTTTGTTGCGTTACGCTCTTTAATTAGCCCACCCAGCCCTATTGAGGCCTCGATATTGTAAGAAATTTTATATTCAGGGCCTCACATATTTGCGCACCGCACCATTCAACAAAAACGAATAAAACACTACTAATCATACACTTGAAAAAAACAGCTGGACAAATACCACTTTTTCACATTTATCAACAACTAATCTAACAGTTGTAAATCAAATAGTCCTCACCATGTTTCTATTGAGTTTTTACAAGACTCTATATATAGTCTGAATGCTTGACACAATCCTAATAACAATAAATTCAGGACAATGAACGAAGTCAGTTTCTCTAGAACAGTTAAATCGATCACTCTTGGCTCCTGGAAACTTGACCCCAAACGTCAGGTGCTCACTGACGGAGATATCGAAAAAGAGTTAGAACCTCTACTCTTTCGCATACTTAGCTATTTGATTTTAAACTCAGATTCTATTATTACACGACAGAATTTGGTGGATGACGTTTGGTGTCAAAAATATGTTGATGATAACGCAATAAACCGGGCAATGTCCGAGCTCAGGAAAACCCTGAAGTCGGACAATCAAAAAGGAATGATAGTTAAAACCCACTACAGAAAGGGTTATAGCTTAGCCATCGAACCTGTTGTTGAATACCATCAAACTGAATCCACCGATAGTGCTAAACTCAATCCCGCAGTTTCAGCCGAGGTAAATGCCAGAACCATCACTACGGAGCCTCCCCACAGGCGCAAAAAAACCCCGTGGATCTTAAGCGCAGTGTTCAGCACCCTTGCTGTCTCCGTCAGCGTAGCATTGCTCAAGAACAACAGTGACTCGGACAACATGCCCATAAACGCTGTTGAGCAGCAAGTGCAGGAAACGGTTTTATCTTGGGTCAACGGCCGGTATACCAGGCCCAATGTCTCACCCAATAAAAACTTTGTGGCTTTCTCAATTATTCAGAAGAACAGCCAGAATTACTCCCTCGTTGTGAAAACGTTGCAAACGGGTCACGAGAAGCGCCTTGCAGAGGATGGCACCAATTATTTTCCGATCGGCTGGTCAGCAGATTCTAATAAAGTTTTTTACCGAGCCATTAATGGTGAGCAGTGCGAAGTTTGGTTAATAAATGCGAGCTTCGATGGTAGCAATCAGTATTTATTTGATTGCAGTTTACAAGGCTTCACTGGCGCCGGGGTCAGCGATGGCAGACTCATTTATTCCAAAAGCGGCTACCGTGACCGAGATGAACTGGCAGCTCTGGCCAGTCGTGATATCTCTACTGGTCAGGAATACCAGATCACATCGCCAAATTTGAATTCTTATGGAGATAGATTTCTTACATATATACCTGATTTAGAAGTTATTATTTTTGAAAGGCATCACTACCAAGGCAGTGAACTGTATATGACAGACCTGGATGGAGGTAATCAGGTTAAACTCTATGACACGGACAATCGGATCTGGTCGCTATCTTATGAGAAAAAGCACAATACATTGATTTGGTTTGATAATGTAGAGAATATATTGTTTACCTTCTCCCTTGAAAAGAAAAAAGTGACGTCAGCTGCCAAACTGCCAAATACGGTTAAATATGCGAGTAATCAGCCTCTTTCTCATAGTGAATTGCTTGCAGTGACCTACCCATTCTTACAGGGAATTTATTCTTTAAATCCGCAAAGTGGTGAGCTACATCCTGTGGTTGACAGCAAGTTTGATGACATTCAGGCAGCAGATTTTGACGACAGTGTGATTTTTTTGCGCCAGGAGGGGAGCCTGCGCAGTATCTATCGAAAATCACCTGATGGTCAATACGAAGCACTGGCACTGCCAGCATCGGATTATGAATCCATTCATTACAATCCGCAAAGGCGAGAACTGCTGGTTCGCTACAAGAATAAACTTGAAACCTATAATGCACAGACCCTATCTCTTTTGGGTTCAATCAGTGTTGACGGCACCATAGTTTCGGCCGAGTACCTTGGCGAACAAAGCATAGGATATTCGGTTGTAGATGCAAAAACGCTGAGAGGCAACGCCTTTATACATTCTCTGGATACCGATAAAAGCATCGCCTTACCTATTGAGCGTCCACTGTGGTTTGGACAATTGGATAAGCAGTTTTATGCCAGCTTATCGTCACATGATGAAGTGTCTTTATACGATATCAATACCGGCGAGAAAGCCGACAGAATTGAACTATCAAAAGCCAAATATAAGCATTCTATTGCCGCAGGGAATGGCGTTTTGTATCATTCGGATGGCGAAACAGTGTTCAAGATTAACTTTGGCGCTCAACAGACTAGGCAAGAGTTATACAAAGTGGATAGTTCCAGTTTTGTCATAGACAGGATCAGTTTTTCTCACCAAACCAATTCCCTCTACCTAGATATGATTAAAGTAGTAGAAAATCAACTGGTTAAAGCTGATATCATCGCGCCATTGTAACCTTACACACTGGGGAGAAGGCACTCCCCAGTAAAAATAATTGATTATTAGCTTCATTTTTCAAGCCAGCCTGTATCACTAGACAAGGTTATTGATAATACACTTTACAATTGCTTGCTGTCTGTTTGTGCTATCAGTTTTAACAATACAGTTTGATAGATGAAAGTTAACCGTACGCTCAGAAATCCCCAGTATCTGGCTAATCTCCCAAGATGTTTTCCCTTCACACGCCCATATTAAACAGTCTTTTTCGCGTTTTGTGATATGCAGCTTTTTATCTCTGCAGCGTAACGCAGCTTGTAGCAGATATGGTGAGATTATAGTCCAGCACCAGTCCACAAACTCTATGCTCGTCTGCTGGCAAAAACTCTCCGGTATATCGAATACTAAGCCACCATAGATGCCCGTCACGCCGCGCATTGGCATCACATACACCTGACTTAGCTGGCGACTATGCTTAAGGATGCTGGAGAGCGGCAGCAAACGAATTCCCGACTTACAATGATGATAAATAGCGCTGTCAGCCATCTCATCTGCCAGCTCGGCTGAAATTTCTCCATAGACATTTTCTTCATATGAGGATGCTGAAACAGGACAAAAATCGATAAAGCCCAGGCATTTGTAACCTGATTCTTTTGAAATAGATTTTAGTGTATTCGTTAACTCATCCGCGATGTTTACTTGTTCAAACTTGGCGATCATCTGTTTAATTTCATGTTGAGTATCAAACAGTCCAAGGGTTGTATTTTGTTGCATTGTTATTTCCTCGAGTGGCTCCGTTAAACAGAGCATGTTGCGTCATTTGATGGGTCCATACTGCCCCAGTCACCGTATACAATCAAATCGCAGGAATTTTTAGTATAAGCAATAATAACAACAACTTAAACCAATTCATTATGACCAAATAGCGGCTATATATTGATTGATACCACTACACAGAGAGTCTCGTAACCTATCAATCTCCACGCTTCTTTGTTAATAATTTTTCCCATTCACAACGTGCTCCCGTTATTCGAGCAAAGTCATTCTGTTGCCGGTATTTCGGCACATTGTGCTTACTTTGACACGACAAAACGAGCACCTTTTACTCCTTATAAGAGTGCCTGATACGGGGTATTTATGCAGCCTGTGTGTGCTGCTACTTTCCTTGAAGATTTGGACAGCGCCATAACATCACCTCGCTGCGATCCATATAAATGTGAGGCTTCAATGTCAGCAGCGTGCATAAGTGGACAAAGCAAAAACAAGATAAGTGGATCCGAGCATGGATCATCACGCTGGTTTCGTTTGATAGAGAAGAACGAGTTTGTCGCACTCGCAATGAGTCTGTCAGGGCAGTACAATCAACCAATGGCGTTACAGAAAGGTGAATCAGCTTGTTCACCAGCAAGTCTGCGTTTAAACAAGCCGCTCAACGGCCCCACATATAGTAACTTTGCAGCTCAAGTCCGCCGTATTACCGGGCAAACATGCTTGAGCATACCGCACGTTATTACACCTAACTTAGATATTCAAAAATGGGGTGACAGAAAGTATAGGGTCCATCTAGTTTTATCTGGACCCACGGAGAGACACGAAGTAACGCAATGAAAATGGAAACGTTAGCCAGCAACCAGGCTTTCAAAAAAAGCTTCTGACCGCCGCAAAGAATGGTATATTTATATGCTTACAAACATGCCTGCATTGACTGATGCAGTGCAACATTGCCCCGGCTAATGGTGCCTTCAAGCTGACTGTACTCTTCTTTTTTCAGTAGCATTGAAACCAGCAGGCTGTCTTTTGCAACATCATCAACTCTCACCTCGATAGGCCGAGTACCTGAGCATAACCATAAGCTGGTGTTTGTTTGTATAGCCTGAACAATCTTAATATGCTCGTACGCTTGCTGTTCAAAGTAGTGGGCGCCAAAAACCCGCCGACTTTGGATCCGCAATAATAACTCTCCTGGCGTAAACACTTTGCCTGGCTCTGCGTTGGGGTTAACGTAGTCAACATAGCCGTTTTCGTTAGAAACTAGTGCCTTAGTCTCTTCACTATCCTCTGTGACGTACTGTAGCATAACCTTCTTCTTTGCAACTTCACTACCGACACTGATAGCCAGCTTAACAACACGCCCTGATTCTCTGGAGTAATGATATTCATTGGCAGGCTCTTGTAATACGAGATGCCCCGAAACAGACTGCAGCCCCACCCCCATTGCCAGCACTAAATAAGATCCCATCAATTTAAAACTCCTGTTGATTTATATACCAAGAACACTAAATTAAACGCTGAACTTTTTAGGGTCGATCAAACCTAATTGAGTAATACTATCTGTATCAGTCCCGCCTGCAACCAGCTTAGTATGACGAACATCTTTAATCTCATTACCAGTTAATTTTTTTAGTTTTTTTGTTTTAAGTTTAAGCATGGCGCTGGTCTCTTCTATAATTTATATAATGTTTATTTTTAAGGTTGAACACCGTTTTGGTGATGCAACTATCATTGACCATCGACATCAAAAAACCTAGTTATGAAACCTTATAGTTAACGATAACAAAACAACCTAAACAACTGTTTTTAAAAGATATAAAAACACCTTACCAAGACCTTTTCGTGCTGTAAGGTTTGTATCTGACGGAGCTACAAAAAAACGACAGAAGGATGTAGGATCATCATATGGAAAGACCCTAAAAAGGTTAAAAAACGAATTTAAAAAGCAAAACCCCAGCTTAAAATAAATTACAAAATAGAGTATAAACCACAACATCCGCCTCAAATTACAGTTCACAATAACCTAAAACAGACACTATAAATATGCACTGATAAAGGATTTCAAGTGCGAAAACCATCTCCAGAGAACATATATTAATTATTTACTTATATAACGCATAAGAACCACTGTGTTGAAAGGGGGGGGGGGTTCCAACTTTACGAAAAGCCAGTGAGGGGGAATACATTGCACAAAGGCAGAGTTATGATGTTAAAAGTACTTAGGATATAGTTCAGACTTGCGAAAACACCTGCTATTTTGGAACGTCTGTGGGCAACAACCTTGTAAAACCAGCCCTCTTCAATCTAGGGTGCAACTGCGACCGCAGGATATCTGTTAACATGCGCAGCTGCTCAAGGTAGATATAGTGGAGTATTCAATACGCGCCAAAGATGGGCAAACTGTGATGATGGTATTACATTTACGGTTATCAGGTGTGTGGCGCTAATGATGGGTATTATATGCTTAAATGGGGGGTTAGCAGGTCTTATTCGCTTACTTCAGCTGATATATGGTCATGATGCTCACCCTCAGTGAGGCCAGCTCAATTGAGTTTAATAGTACATAGCCAAACATTAAAAGGCCCAAAGTTATCTTACAGGGCCTCCTCATCAACACGTCTATCGAAGCTAATCAAAACGCCTTAATCCACGTACTATTTATCACTCACATCTGCTGGGGAACGGCTCAGGGCGCTGTCGGATCTTTTTGCGTAATACTATGGGTATCAATCTGCTTCGCAGCCCCCCCAACTACAAACTGAGTTGCACCAGGACCAAAGAGCTCTTCTGCAGTAAGACGTTTTAACTTTTTAGCTTTCAACTTAAGCATGACCAGAATTCCTGTTGTAATGATACATTAGATTTATTGCGCTCACCCATTCGGTGACCTATCTAACCTTAGCGAATCCACTATAAATACACTAATTATCAAAGCTTATAGTTTTTCATAACAATTAGATTTAACAGCTTGTTTTTATTAAAAATAAAATGAAAGCAAGCCAGTTTGAAAAACCTAATATTTATTACGGAGCGCTATATGATGTGAAAACCACTCTTATTTCAAAGCTATCATTACTTAAACACATGAACCTACGCGTATCACGATACAGTTAAGCCTTTGTCTGTACCTACTCGCTGCTGGGTAAGATCACACCCGGTGCACCTGTTATTGAGACTGACAAATTAAAGTAAATGAGGCAACAAGCATGGCGAAAGATTGCCTCAATGAGTTTACCGGGACTGATGAGTAAGGTAAAAAAGAGTGAGTCGGCATAGTGCAACAAGGCGAAAAGTGCGAGTGTGTAAGGGGTGCAGAGCTAGTGAGTTAAGAAAAGCTGTGCATGATCAAGTACTCAACATAAAAAGCCGATATCAGTATACGGATATCGGCTTTTTGTGTTGAGCAAAACTAGCGTCTTTTAAGCTTCGCTAGTCGCTCAGTATGTTAGCCTCACTCATTGCTCAAAGTTACGAGGCTGCTATGTCTGACTTACTGCATCTCGTCACTGAATTGCAAAGTTGGACGCACCACTTCAGCATCAGATTCCAGTGCACTAAGCAGAGCAAGGAAGTTTTTATTCACCACTGACATGGTGATGTTTTGCTTCTGCTGTGGCTCCACTTCACCTGTCACGGCTGTGGTTGTTACGCCTTTGAGCACCAACAGCGCCGCATCACCACTATTTAGCTCAACCAATGCAGACTGGGTTTTGTCGCTACCAGGATGTGCCAGTTTGAATGCCTGCTGGACAATCTCTGGCGCAACGGTAAAGCTTTGACGCTTCAGGGCTGTCTCGCTTTTCACTTCGACAGATTCCGCAGTTGCGATATCGCTCAGAGCTTTGCCTTCTTCCAGCTGAGCATATAACGTGTTCGCTTTCTCTTTAATCAGCTCAGACGCTTTTTCGTTCTCAAGACGTGTTTTGATCTGTGCAGTCACCTCTTCCAGCGGCTTCACAGTCGCCGGCTTGTGGTCAAGAACACGTACCACAACAATATGCTCATTGCCTGCTTCGAGCACTTCAGAGTTGACTCTGTCTTCGATCAGCTCAGGCGTGAAGATGGCGTTAGCAATGGTTGGGTCGTTAAGCGGCGCAGGCAACGCCATACGTGATACCAGCTCCGTGCTTTTCAGTTCAATATCAGCGACAGCCGCTGCATCTTCAAGAGAATCCGCAACTTCAAAAGCTACCTCAGCGATTTGTGATTGTTTCTCATAAAATGCATTGGCTTTGGCTGTGCTTTCAAGCTCTGCACGCAAGTCAGCCGCAACCTCTTCGAATGCTTTTGACTGTTGCGCCTGTAAATCGGTTAGCTTAATAATGTGAAAGCCAAATTCAGTCTCGACAACAGGAGAAATATCACCAACATTTGCCAGCGCGAATGCCGCTTCCTCAAACTCAGGCTCCATCATGTCACGCTCGATCCAGTCCAGATCACCACCGACCTCTGCAGAAGCGATATCGTCAGATTCGGCTTGTGCCAGTTCGGCAAAGTCTTTACCACCTTGTAGCTGCTCGTACAAAGCGGTCGCTTTTTGCTTCGCCGCATCGGCATCGTCTGTGCTTTCAATCAGAATATGTGCAACACGACGGCGCTCTTCTTCCAGGTACTGGGCCTGGTTTTCTTCATAGTAAGCACGCACTTCTTCGTCAGTAATCGGCTTATCCAGGGTAATATCTTCAGACTTAAGCTCCAGGTATTGCAGCGCAATTTGCTCAGGCGCCTGGAATTGCTCCTGATTAAGCTCATAGTAATCTGAAATTTCAGCGTCAGTTACAGTGACTTCACCTTTAACTGTCTCTTTGCTCAGTTGAATGTAGTCAATATCACGTGTTTGTTGCTGCAGAGCCAGTGCTTGTTTTAGCTCATTGTCCAACACGAAGTCAGAACCAGCAACCGCAGAAACCAGCTGATTGCGGGTCATTTCTTCACGCATGTACTCGCGGAAAGAGTCTGGCTGGAAGTTCATCTGGCGGATCAGCTGTAGGTAACGGTCGTTACTGAATTGACCACCAAGCTGAAAGTAAGGCAGCTCGAAAATCGCTTGCTTTACTTGCTCGTCACTTACTCTCAGGCCTAACTCAATCGCTAGCTGGTTTTGTAGTTCTTGTTGTACCAGACGGTCAATGACCCCACTGCGGATCTGAGCCATGTATGCCGGATCTGCTGAGATTTGTGTAAAGTACTCACCAAACTGGCGCTCCAGCCGTGCGCGCTCATTCTCATAGGCGCGGGAGAATTCCATTTGTGTGATCTTAACTCCGTTAACTTCTGCTACGGCCTGCTCTGTGGTTTGACCTAGGTAACCACCGATCCCTGCCAACGCAAAAGACAAGATCACTACACCAAGAATAATTTTGGCTGCCAGGCCCTGTGAGCCTTCTCTAATCTTTTCTAGCATTTATTCTATCTCTTATCTAAGTCTAAGCACGTAGCACGTAAGTCCAACCACGCTCAGTACTTTGGGTTTATGTGCGTATCCAAGCTCGCTGAACACAATACTCCAGCGCCCTGTCTCGTCTCTGTACCTATTTATATGGATAAGTGCGGCAATTGCAAGCACGGAAGTGCAAACGGGCAAAAACTTGCGTGCAACTCAGCGCATTGAGCCAAATCGCCATTGGCCAGGCGACTGTGCGTCATTATCCAGCTGGTATAAAAAAAGCGTATCTTAGCAGATACGCTTTTTTTCTTGAAGCTTATCTGGCCCAATCACACTATTTTAACATAGGTCATCGGACAGACTGAGCGAAATCTGCTTAGTTTACCGCGTCTTTCAGAGCTTTACCGGCTTTGAAAGATGGGATGTTAGCTGCAGCGATTTCGATTGCCGCACCAGTTTGTGGGTTACGACCAGTACGCGCCGCACGCTCACGCACTGAGAAAGTACCAAAACCGACTAGGGCAACTGAGTCGCCGTCTTTTAGCGCACCAGTTACTGACTCAATGAATGAATCCAGAGCACGACCAGCAGCCGCTTTAGAAATATCAGCATCAGCTGCGATATGATCGATTAATTGAGATTTATTCACAATATCATCCTCTTACATTGTTATTATCAAGAGCGATGAGGGCTTACCACTAACATCACTTTTGTAGTTAACTCAGAGAAATCTGACGATTCTCTATTTCATCTAATGTCTCAAAGCCTAGTAACCACGCGGGTTGCGGGCTACCGGGCTAATCCAGTGCTTAAGTTAGCATACCATATAGATTTGAAAACCCTTTTTACGCACTTTTATGTACTTTTTCTGCTTTACCCGGCAGACTTTTGCGACTCAATGGTAAAACTGTCTACCGGATGAGCGAGTGCCAGAGATAAAACGTCGTCAATCCAGCTAACAGGGTGGATTTCCAGACCTTCCAGAACATTTTGCGGGATCTCTTTCAAGTCACGCTCATTTTTCTTTGGAATGACCACAGTTTTAATGCCACCCCGATGCGCAGCTAGCAGTTTTTCTTTCAGTCCGCCAATTGGCAGGACCTCGCCACGTAACGTGATTTCACCTGTCATCGCCACATCGCTACGTACCGGGTTACCAGTCAGACTGGAAACTAATGCCGTCACCATGGCGATACCCGCACTTGGGCCGTCTTTTGGCGTTGCACCTTCGGGCACGTGTACATGGATGTCACGTTTCTCATAGAAGTCTTCATTGATTCTGAGCTTGTCGGCACGATTACGTACTACGGTCATCGCAGCCTGAATCGACTCTTGCATCACATCGCCTAATGAACCGGTGTAGGCTAACTTGCCTTTACCTGGTACCGCTGCACATTCGATGGTCAGTAAGTCACCGCCCACTTCAGTCCAGGCTAAGCCGGTAACCAGGCCAACGCGATCGCCATCTTCCGCTTTACCATAATCAAAACGCTGAACACCCAGGTAGCTTTCCAGGTTTTGAGCGTTGATCACCACCTTGTCTTTCGACTTACTCAGCAGGATACTCTTAACCGCTTTACGGCATAGCTTTGACAGTTCACGCTCCAGGTTACGCACCCCGGCTTCTCGTGTGTAGTAGCGAATGGTATCAATGATGGCACTGTCTTCAATGTCAATCTCATGCTCTTTCAAGCCATTGCGCTTAATTTGTTTCGGGATCAGATGCTGTTTAGAAATATTCAGTTTTTCATCTTCGGTGTAGCCCGACAGACGGATCACTTCCATCCGGTCAAGCAATGGACCCGGAATGTTAAAGCTGTTAGAGGTTGCGACAAACATTACATCTGACAGGTCATATTCGACTTCGAGATAATGGTCTGCAAAGCTGCTGTTTTGCTCTGGATCCAGCACTTCAAGCAAGGCTGAAGCTGGGTCACCACGCATATCAGAAGACATTTTGTCGATTTCGTCCAGCAAGAACAGGGGATTCTTCACACCCACTTTGGTCATGCTTTGGATCAATTTTCCTGGCATCGAACCAATGTAGGTACGTCTGTGACCACGGATCTCCGCTTCATCACGTACACCACCCAATGCCATACGCACGTACTTACGACCCGTTGAACGCGCGATAGATTGCCCTAAACTGGTTTTACCCACCCCAGGTGGGCCTACCAGGCACAAGATCGGCCCTTTGAGCTTGTTAGTGCGCTGCTGAACCGCGAGATACTCGATAATGCGCTCTTTGACTTTCTCCAGACCGTAGTGGTCGGCATCAAGGATTTTCTGCGCATTGGCCAAGTCTTTTTTAACCTTAGAGCGTTTTTTCCACGGCACACCAATCAGCGTATCGATGTAAGAGCGCACCACGGTTGCTTCAGCCGACATAGGCGACATCATTTTCAGCTTGTTCAGTTCAGAGGTGGCTTTTTCTTCTGCCTCTTTGGGCATTTGCGCTTCTGCTATGCGCTTTTTCAGCGCTTCAAACTCATCCGGGACATCATCCAACTCGCCCAGCTCTTTCTGGATGGCTTTCATTTGTTCGTTGAGGTAATACTCGCGCTGCGATTTTTCCATCTGCTTTTTAACGCGTGAACGGATCTTCTTCTCAACCTGTAGCAGGTCAATTTCACCTTCCATCAGCGCCATCAGATATTCTAATCGCTCAGTGACATTATATAACTCAAGCACCTTCTGCTTTTCAGGTACTTTTATCGGCATGTGCGCTGCCATGGTGTCAGCAAGGCGGGCCGTTTCATCAATGCCGGAAACCGAGGTCAGTACTTCTGGCGGGATTTTCTTATTGAGTTTTACGTAGCCTTCAAACTGACTGATAGCACTGCGGATGAAAATATCCTGCTCCGGGCCTTCGATGTTCTCTGAAGCAATAAACTGCGCTTCTGCCAGGAAGTACTCGTCGGTCACCAGAAATTTTTCAATCTTGGCGCGCTGAGTACCTTCGACCAACACCTTGACGGTGCCATCAGGTAACTTAAGTAGTTGCAGTACGGTAGCGACGGTACCTACCTGATAGATATCATCAGTATCGGGGTCATCTATTGACGCTTCTTTTTGCGCCACCAAAAAAATTTGCTTGTCATTCTCCATCGCAGCTTCTAGGCATTTTATTGATTTTTCTCTGCCTACAAACAGCGGGATCACCATATGAGGGTATACGACCACATCACGCAGTGCCAATACGGGTATCTCGACTCGATCCATTCTCTCAAGCGTCATTATATTCTCTTCGCACTTCATTAATTTCAAGGATTAGGGTGGTATATGGGGATTGCCTTTAAAAAGTTCAACCTAAATACCAATCCGTATCGATTTCTAGTTTGAGTTTATACCAATTTGCTTAA
>NZ_PPUZ01000046.1:0-137777 GCF_004212645.1 Pseudoalteromonas rubra
CGAGCGGGTCATTAGCTCAGTTGGTAGAGCAGTGGACTTTTAATCCATTGGTCGATGGTTCGAGTCCATCATGACCCACCATTCTTGCTGAATCCCTTTCCTTTCATATTCTCTTAAATATTCCTTCAAAATACCGTCTTCAACTAGGATTATTGCCCCGATTTTCGTATAATTCGCGGATATTCCGTCATGTGGACTAGTGGTCGAGAGAATGAGTCTAGCAGAACAAATTATGCCGGAGGACTATATTTTTCCTCCAAAGCCTGCACCGTTAACTAAGCAGGAACAAGCCGAATATAAAACCAGAATTAAAGCGTTGTTAAAAGAGAAGAACGCGGTTCTGGTTGCCCATTATTACACAGATCCAGAGATCCAAGCCCTGGCTGAGGAAACCGGTGGCTGTGTTGCAGATTCACTGGAAATGGCGCGTTTTGGTGCCAAGCAAAAAGATGCCGATATGATCATTGTTGCCGGTGTACGCTTTATGGGTGAAACCGCCAAAATCCTAACACCAGAAAAAACCGTTGTTATGCCCACTTTGGCAGCAACCTGTTCTCTGGATGTAGGCTGTCCTATCGACGCGTTTTCGGCGTTTTGTGATCAACACCCGGACAGAAAAGTGGTTGTGTATGCAAATACCTCAACCGCAGTGAAAGCACGCGCTGACTGGATAGTGACTTCGTCTTGTGCACTTGAGATTGTTGAGCACCTGGACTCAGAAGGTGAGAAAATCATCTGGGGACCAGATAAACACTTGGGTTCTTACATTCAAAAGAAAACCGGTGCGGATATGATCATGTGGAACGGTGCCTGTATCGTCCACGATGAGTTTAAAACCAAAGCGCTGAAAGACATGAAAGCCCTGCACCCCGATGCGGCAGTATTGGTGCACCCTGAGTCGCCAGCCGAGATCGTTGACCTGGCAGACGCTGTGGGCTCAACAAGCCAGCTGATTAAAGCGGCGCAGGAAATGCCTAACCAGAAGTTCATCGTTGCGACTGACCGCGGCATTTTTTACAAAATGCAGCAACTGTGTCCTGAGAAAGAGTTCTTTGAAGCGCCAACGGCGGGTGAAGGGGCAACCTGTAAGAGTTGTGCCCACTGTCCGTGGATGGCAATGAACGGCCTTAAAGCCATTGAAGAAGCGCTACTGGATCCAAGCGGTAAAGAAGTCTTCGTAGATATGGACTTACGAGAGGGCGCATTGCGTTCATTGAATCGCATGCTGGACTTTTCAGCAAGCTTGCAAAAATAAGCTAAGTTGCTTAGTAACTAAGCATTTGGCTGGGTTTTTACAAAAAATACTTGCTAAAGCGTTAAGCTTTTCATAGTATTAGCGCCGCACCCAAGCGGTGCTACAGTGCGGAGAGATGGCTGAGTGGCTTAAGGCGCACGACTGGAACTCGTGTATACGTTTATAGCGTATCGAGGGTTCGACTCCCTCTCTCTCCGCCATTTCAAATTTAAAAAGGCGTCCGGTGGACGCCTTTTTGCGTTTTGCTTCTTTATATAAATACACCTTGCCAAATCCTTGTGGTGCTACACTTGGTAGTACACACTTGGGTGAAAAGCCGTTACTATAATCAGCATTAATCGAGTCTGCGAGTATCTAATGCAAGAAGAACTGCTCAATTCAGTAATCAAAATAACAAAAACAAGAGACATAGATTCGCTCGAATACAGCCTGCTATCGACCATTCAGGAACTGGTAGGCTGTCAGCATCTGTGTGTGTATAAGAATTTTAATACTCAGGAAGATCTCGCAGTTGAACGAAGCATTGGTTTGACTATGCATGGTGAGCGGGAATTTGAATGGCTCGACAGGCAAGTGATTGAACAGCCTCAGTCTGAATTGATCTCCTGTTTGCAGTCCTCCTGCATTATCACGGTGCAAAATGCAGATGGTATAGAAAAACGCTGGCTGCCTATCAATATCCATGAAACACCGGTTGGTGCAATAGAAGTGCACTCAGGTGGCCTGAACAGTAATGAGCAGGTACTTCTGAATGCCTTTGTGCGCATCTACGAAAACTATCTGACCATATTGCATGAAAATGAGCGGGATAAACTCACAGGCCTGCTGAATCGTCAGACCTTTGAGAAAAAGCTTAAGCAGTTGCTTGAGAAGCAAGTGATCAAACAAAATCGCCATATTCGCGATGAGCAGGATCCACGCACCTTTCATCAGGGGGCAACATCCTGGCTGGCGATGATAGACATAGATCATTTCAAGCAGGTCAATGATAATTATGGCCATGTTTGCGGGGATGAAGTCTTGCTGCTGGTTGCGCAGAAAATGCAGCAGTTTTTCCGCTCGACCGACTTGTTATTCCGCTTTGGAGGTGAAGAGTTTGTGCTGGTGTTTGAGCCAACGGATCAGGCCTCTATCGAGGCAAAGCTGGAGCAGTTTTTAACGCTTATCCGCAACACGCACTTTCCATTTGTAAAAACCCTGACTGTCAGCGCGGGGCTGGCGCGGATCAGCCCCTATGACTTTCCTATCAATGTATTAGAGAATGCAGACAGGGCGCTATATTACGCCAAGGAAAACGGTCGAGATCAGGTTGCGTTTTTTGAAACACTGTTGAATGCCAATAAACTGGAGCGCCATGACGAAGGCTCTGGGATTGACTTGTTCTGAGCCGACAGGACACCCTGCGGTAATGGCAGCCTGTTACCGCATCCTCTTTTGCTACTCCTTTGGTTAGCGATGTATTCAGCTACGTTGCTATTACCCTGTGAAATCTCTTACACTGATCAAAGTCCAAAACTCGCTTAAAAAGCCCGAGACATCATTATGTTGCACATAATCCAATCAAATCGTATGGAAGCCCTTCAAGCACAGTTTACAACGTTGTTGAAGCAGGCACCGCTTGAGGACCCTTTTGCTAACGAAATTGTCTTGGTGCAGTCTCCGGGCATGTCTCAGTGGCTTAAAAATGGCTTGAGCCGCGATATCGGCTATGCGGCACAAGTTGAGTTTCCACTGCCACTCAGTTTTATCTGGCAGCTGTATCAACAGTTTTTGCCGGATGTGCCCAAAGAGTCACCTTTTAATAAAAACAACATGAGCTGGAAGCTGTTTACCTTGCTACCCCAGAAGCTCAGCAACCCGCTTTACGAGCCGCTGAGAGTATACCTGGAAGAGGGCAGTGATCTGCCACAGAGTGACCTTAAGCGCTTTGCCTTGTGTGAGAAAATTGCCGATGTATACGACCAATATCTGATGTACCGGCCAAACTGGCTGGAACAATGGGAGCTGGGCACAGATACGCTGGAAGATGTCGATGTAGGTATTGCGCCCTGGCAGCCGGACCTGTGGCGGGCACTGGTCGAACATACTCATAATTTAGGACAAAGCCCTTATAACCGGGCCAATATGCATCAGCAATTACTGGCAAAGCTGGCGGATGCTGACATCACCAGCTTGCCCCAGCGGATCAGCATATTTGGTCTTTCAGCCATGGCGACTAACCAGCTAGAGATATTCAATGCCCTCGCCCAGAAAATCGATGTATTGCTGTTTTTCTTTAATCCCAGTGAACATTACTGGGGCGATCTGGTTGATGAGAAAACCCAGGCAAAGATCCTGGCAAACTATCAGGTAAGGCCGGCCCTGGATGCTCAGCTGCAAAAACAGGCTGGCGAAGGCAATTACTACAATACCGGTAACCCTTTGTTGTCCTCTTGGGGGAAGCTAGGCCGGGATTACCTTGAGCAGTTGCTGCAAACCGATGCGCGCTGGTTGGATGGCTTTGTTGACCAGTTTGATGACAGCCTGCTGGCCCAATTGCAGCAGGAAATCTATCAACTGGCGTTTAAAGGTGAGTCTCTGGTCGATGACCCAAACTGGTATGTCAGTCCGCAGGGGCGGCTGACCATCAAAGAGGATGACAGCTCCGTTTTACTATGCGACTGCCACACACCATTGCGCGAAGTTGAGTTGCTGCACGATCATCTGCTGACGCTCTTTCATGAAGACCCGGCGCTGACGCCAAAAGACATCATAGTGATGATGCCGGATGTGGGCAGCTACAGTCCTTATATAGAAGCGGTGTTTGGCAGTGCATCAGGGGCGAGAAAAATCCCTTTTGCACTGGCCGATATGAGCATAGAGCAAGAAAAGCCGGTGCTAAATTCCTTCGTTACACTGGCGGGGCTGCCTTTTAGCCGGTTCAGCGTGTCCGATATACTCGATCTGCTGGGCGTTGAGCCTATCGGTAAGCGCTTTGCGGTGGAGCAGAGTGAGTTTGTGCAGATCCAGACCTGGCTGCAACAGGTGGCGGTCAAATGGGGCTTAGATGGCCAGCACAAGCGTGACTACGGGTTACCGGAGATCTCATTGAATACCTGGCGGCACGGGCTACAACGCCTGCTGCTTGGCATTGCCAGTGCAGATGAACTGACGGCATACAATGAGATATATCCGGCCGATGCGGTAGAAGGCATGGCTGTGAACACCTTGAGCAAGCTAATTGCCTTTATCGAAGCGTTGGAGCAGGCGCGAGAGCAGCTCTTAGTGGCAACGCCACTGGGTGAGAAGTGTGCTGTGCTCAGACACATGCTGGCAGACTTTTACGATCAGGATACCGAGCAGAGCTGGGATCTGATGCAATTGCATAAAGTCATCGACGAGCTGGAAAAACACCATATTAATGGCGACTTTGCCGGTCCGGTTGATGCCAGGATCGTATTACATCAGGTTCGCCAGGGGATCAAAGACAAAGGGGTTGGTCAGCGCTTTTTGGCCGGGGCAGTAAATTTTTGTACTTTGATGCCGATGCGAGCGGTGCCGTTTAAAGTTGTCTGCCTGCTTGGTATGAATGATGCCGATTATCCGCGCCAGGTACAACCGATTGGCTTTGACCTGGTACCGTATTCGCGGCGTCGTAAAGGAGACCGCTCACGTAAGCTGGACGACCGTTATCTGTTTCTGGAGGCGCTGCTCAGTGCGCGTCAGCAACTCTATATCAGTTATCTGGGCCGCTCTTGTTATAACAATGAGCCGCAGGTGCCGTCCATTTTAGTGAGCGAGTTATGTGAATATCTGGACCGGGCTTTTTGCTACCAGGATGACAGCCTCAAGCCCAGTGAGCAGCTTTACCGCCAGGCACCTTTGCAACCATTTAGCAGCGAGCATTATCAAAGCGGCCCATTACACAGCTTTAACCCCAACTGGTGTCCATCTCAAAGTGAGCCACCGTCTGAATTGGCACAGCAACCCACTGAGCAAGCGATTGCACTTGAGCCGCCAGACGAGCTGGAGTTACCGGACTTTTTGCGCGCCTGTCTGGCACCGCAGCGCTGGTTTTATCAGTATACGCTGGGCGTCAGGTTAGTGACGTTAGAGGAAGATACGCCCGACAGTGAGCCATTTGCACTGGACCCTCTGACGCGTTATCAGTATCTGGACGAAATCTTACACAGCGAACTGAGCGACACACCGCTGCCCGAGGCGCAGCTGCTGCAACGCGCCCAGTTACCACAGGCCAATGTGGGTGTGGTTGAACTGCAAAAGTTAAAGGGACGCGTCGCGGCTATGTCAGGACGCCTGAAAGACGTGATGGGTGAGCCAATGGAGCCGGTGGAGGTATGTGTGCAAGTTGGCTCAACGCGTCTGCTTGGCTGGCTGGGAGACTTATACCAGGGCAAGCAAATATTTTATCGTACGGCCAGTATCAAAGGCAAAGACAGGATCCGAGGCTACCTGATGCACCTGATAGCCAATTGCGTGACACCCAACACAGAAACACACATTTATGGCCTGGATGAGCAAGTCGTTTTTCCGCCAGTCAGTCGTGATGACGCACAGGTTCAGTTAGCTAAGTGGCAGGATTTTTATGCCCAGCTTATCACCCGCGCAGTGCCGTTCTTTGCGGCCACCAGTTATGAGTTTTGTAAAACCCAGGATATGAGCAAAGCACTGAACAAATTCCAGGGAGGCCAGTACATCGGCTTTGGTGACTCTGAAGACCCGTATGTGGCACTGAGTTTCCCGTCATTGCAGGCCTGCGAAGCGGAGTTTACACAGTGGAGCAACGAATTACTGACCCCGCTTATCGACCTTGCACAGGAGTCCCGCTATGAAACGGCTTGATCCCCAAACCATGCCTTTGTCGGGCCATAACCTGATTGAGGCCAGCGCCGGAACGGGTAAAACTTATACCATCACGGGGTTGTATTTACGCTACCTGCTGGGGCTTGTTGATGCGCAGAGTCAGACTACTCCGTTGAGTGTCGAGCAGATCCTGGTCGTTACCTTTACAGACGCCGCGACTCAGGAGATCAAAGACAGGGTCCGAAAACGTATAGTACAGGCTCGGGATGCTTTACTCGGCGGCGGCTGTGACGATGCGCTGATCAGTGCGCTACTGGCGCAAGTGGCGCAAGTGGCAGATCAGGAAGCGGCTTATCACCTGCTCGATGCCGCGGCTAAATCCATGGATGAGGCCGCCATTTTTACCATTCATGGCTTTTGTCAGCGCATGCTTAAACAGCATGCGTTTGAATCTAACCTGAGCTTTAATCTGGAGTTTATCCTCGATGACAGCGAGCTGTTTAATGCCGCTGTTGAGGACCACTGGCGACGCTTCGTCTATCCCCTGGATGCGGATAAAACTGAGCTGGTGTTGTCGCATTTCTCTCATCCACAGGCACTGGCAAAGCGCCTTTATCCTTTGCTTAAACGCGGTGATGCCCGCCTGGCGCCCGAGCTGGACCTGGCCGTCGTGCTGGAGCAAAGAGCTGAGTATCAGCGCCGGGCGGCAGGATTTAAACAACAGCTGTTAAACTCTGATTTCTTCCAGGTATTGCGCGACAGTGGAATTTCAAAGAGCAAAGCGCCGGGACGGCCTGCCAATATCCAGGCGCTGATCGACTATTGCATGGGCGACGACTGGTACTTTGAATTTGGTAGCAGCAAGCATTCGTTTGCCTTATGGGGAGAGGCCCAGCTGAGCGACCCGAAAAACTATACCAAAACGGGTAAGCCGATTGTTCACCCGGCACTAGGCTGGTTTGATGAGATGGCGCTGTTGCACCAAAATGTGTCCAAAGGATTACCCATTGCCTTGTTACAGCATGCACTGAAAGAAGTGCGCGCGCTGATGAGTCAGGCAAAGCTTGAGCACAGCCTGATCTCGCCAGACGATCTGCTACAAAACTTGCATCAGGCATTACACGGTGCGCAGGGGGAGACGCTTGCTAAAAAAATAGCGCAGCTTTATCCGGTTGCGATGATAGACGAATTCCAGGACACAGATCCCATTCAGTTTGGCATTTTTTCTCGCATCTATGGCACTGAGGGCGCCCAAGGCCTGACCATGATAGGCGACCCTAAGCAGGCCATATATGGTTTTCGTGGTGCGGATATTTTCACTTACATCGGTGCGAAACATCGGGTGGATGAAACCCGCCAGTTTACTTTGGATAAGAATTATCGTTCGGCCCGGCGCGTGGTCAGTGCGGTGAATGCCATTTTTACCGCGCAGGCCGACAGTTTTATTTTTAACCGCGACATTCCGTTTATTGAGGTCGACGCTGCGGGCAAAGACGCCGACAATACCTTTACCCTGGATGGTACTGAACCGCCGGCTTTGCAATTCAATGTGCTTGAAGATGACGACGCGCCGGTTACCAGCAAAGCCAGCGCCTATCCGCAGCTTGCCGAGGGCTTTGCGGCGCAAATTGCACAGTTGCTGACCCAGGCTCAGGAGGGACGCGCCTGCATTGGTAAGCGCCCGGTGCTGGCTGCGGATATTTGTGTGCTGGTTCGGGATCGCGTTGAAGCCAGTGTGATAAAACAGGCGCTACAAAGGGCTGGCGTAAGCAGTGTTTATCTGGCCCGGGACAGTGTGTTTTCGCAGCCTGTCGCGCTGGCTGTCTGGCAGTTACTGCACGTTGTACATGGCAATTATGATGAAGCGGCTTTACGCGGCGTGCTGGCCGGTCCCTTGTTCGCCCTTAACGAGCAGCAGATCTTTGCATTACGCACTCAGGAAGGACAGTGGCAGCGTTACCTGATGCAGTTTGCCCAGCTTAAACAGCTGTGGTATCAGCAAGGCGCAATGGCCACACTGGAGTCTTTACTGGTCGACAATCAACTGGTTACCTTGTGGCAGCAGGCAGGCTACGAAGTTGAGCGCTGGCTGACGGATTACCGGCATCTGGCCGAGTTGTTGCAGCATAAACAGATAGAGCTGGAAGGCACACACAGGGTGATGCGCTGGTTGCAAGCTCAGTGTGCCAACCCCAGCTATGAAGGCACCCAGCTGCGCCTTGAAAGCGATGCCGATCTGGTCAAAATCGTCACTATGCACGCTTCCAAAGGATTGGAATATCCCCTGGTTTACATGCCTTTTGCCACTGCATATAGAGAGGCCAGTGAGGTGATTTATCATGAAAATGGCGAGCTGGTGCTCAATCTGGATGCGGACGATAACGCACAGCATAATGCCGAGCGTGAGCGTCTTGCGGAGGATATTCGCCTGCTGTACGTGGCACTGACCCGGGCTGTTCATTTTTGTAGCCTGGGCCTGTATAACCTGCCTCTGGGGCGCAGTAAAAAGCCTGGGATCCAGCAATGTGCTCTGGGGCATGTGTTGTTGAACAAGGATAAAATCACAGAGGCAGCCCAATGGCATGACCAGCTTCGCGACCTGTGCTCACGCCATGAGGGGATGGCGTATGAGGTGCTGCGCATAGCGCCTTGTGTGTATCAGGCGCAGCATACCCAGGAAACACAGTTGTTGCATAGTCGGCCTGTCGAAGTAGCGATTGAGCAAAACTGGCGAATGACCAGTTTTAGCCAGCTGAGTTATCATGAAACCAGCGCAGATCGCCCGGTGGGGGCACTGGATGAGAACCACAAAATTGACCTGCCCGAGCCGAGCGTGATCAAACGCTTTACTCCTTACACCTTTGTTAAAGGTGCGCGCGCCGGTAGTTGTTTACATGAGATCTTTGAGCAGATTGACTTCACCGCGCCCCACGCACCTACCCGGCCAGACAAACTGACCTTAGCTGAAGCAACTCAGGCTTGTCTGGAGAAATATCATCTTGATACGGTATGGCAGGAAACCGTGGAGCAGTGGATCCTGGGGTGTCTGAATGCACCTCTCACCCCGCTTCCGGAGCTGACGTTGAGCCAGCTGAGTGTCTCGGATTGTCTGGTGGAGATGGAGTTTCAGTTACCACTTAAGCGCCTGTCCTACACCAGATTAAACAAATTAGTAGCGCAAATCACAGGCGCGCCGAGCCATTTACGTTTTGATGAGGTACAGGGCATGCTCAAAGGCTTTATTGACCTGATCTTTGTTTGGCAGGGGCGCTATTTTATTCTCGACTATAAATCAAACTATCTCGGGGATGCAGCGGCGGATTATCAGGCCGATAACCTGGCGCTGGCGATGAGCTCGCATCAGTATCATCTTCAGTATCTGATTTATTCCGTGGCCCTGCACCGGTTATTAAAACATCGCCTCGCGGATTATTGCCCGCAGCGGCACTTAGGGGGCGTGTATTACTTGTTTTTACGTGCTTTACCGGATGGGGCCGGCTGCTTCTACACCCAACTGGACGAAAAGACGTTGCTGCAACTGGATGCCTTATTTGATACGGGAGAACAAGAATGATGCAGGACATGTTTGAATTCCCGGCAGAGGAGCTGGATCATCAGGCCTATATTGCCTTACTGATCCACACCCGACGTGTGCGAGCCGCCGATGTGGCGCTGGCAAAGCTTTTGTGCCAGGGGCAGTATGACGCGGTATTTTACCTGGTTTTATTGTTGCAACGAGCAGAACAAAGTCAGCACACTTGCTTGTTACTGGCTGAGATTGACTGGCAGAATCCATTTTCTTTAAGCGCGGACGATATGAGTGCCGGTTCGGATACTGTGTCAGAGGCTCAGCGTTTGCCATACACCCCGTTTGGTAACCCTGACATGGCATTGGCTGCGTTGAATTCGCATCCGGCGGTGGGCGAAGGGCGGCCTTTACGGCTATTTGCCGGGCGGCTATATCTGGGGCGTCTGGCGGACTATGAAGCTTACCTGAGTGACCGTTTTCGGCAGATGGCAGAGCAACCGATACAACAAGATGCAGGGCAGTTGAGTGCTTTGCTGGACCAGTATTTTCCGCTCGATAATGCTCAGGACATAGATTGGCAAAAGGTTGCCTGTGCCATGGCTGCATCCAGCGGGTTTTGTGTGATCACCGGAGGCCCAGGCACTGGCAAAACCACAACGGTGACCAAGTTATTGGCGATTTTACAGTCCTTGTACACAGCAGCACCACTGAGTATTAAGCTGGTGGCGCCGACGGGCAAAGCAGCAGCCAGACTCAGCGAGTCTATTATTGGTGCGAAAGGGCGGCTGTCGCTGCCGCCCGAGCTGGCAACGCTTATCCCGGAGCAAGCCCAAACCATTCACCGATTGCTTGGTGTGATCCCGAACACCAACCGCTTTATTCATCATCAGCAAAATCCATTGCACATTGATTTGTTGATAGTGGATGAAGCTTCTATGGTTGACCTGGCGCTGATGAATAAACTGGTCAGGGCGTTGCCGCCGCATGCCAGACTGATCCTGCTGGGAGATAAAGACCAACTCGCATCAGTTGATACCGGCAGTATACTGAGTGACTTATGTGGTCATCTTAAACTCGGTACACAGCCGGCATATACCATTAATCGTGCGGCTTTTTTAAATCAGGTCTGTTTTGCCGGGCGCGACGTGCTAAAGGGTAAAGCAAGCCGTTATGCGCTGGCCGACGCCACGGCATTTTTACAGCAAAGCCATCGCTTTAAAAGTGATAGCGGCATTGGTCAGCTGGCCAGTGCAGTCAATAACAACGATCCTAAGCAGCTGCAACAGGTGATCAATCACGGATACAGCGATCTGAGTTTTTACGGACTGGGTGTGGATCAATATAATGCCTTGCTTGAGCGGGCGGCGGATCACTACAGCCGATACCTGGAGGCTATCCAGAGTCACAGTGAGCCAGAAGAGGTGCATGCGTTATTCAGTCAGTACCAGCTACTTGCAGCGGTCAGAGAAGGGCCTTATGGCGTCGCAGAGCTTAATAAGCGTATTGAGCAGAAGCTTGCTCAGCGCAGGTTGATTACGCCGTATAACCGCTTTTACGCCGGTATGCCGATTATGATCACGCAAAATGACTACCAGCTTAAACTGTTTAATGGCGATATTGGCATTTTATTACCTGACGCACAGGGTCAGCTCTATGCAACTTTCATTGATGAGCAAAGCACAGTGCGACACTTTTATCCCGCAAGACTGCCCAGTTTTGAGCTGGTGTATGCCATGACTATCCATAAGTCTCAGGGCTCGGAATTTGATTACACGGCATTGATTTTGCCTCCAATCCAGCGCGCCGGTAAAGGTGTGAACCGTCAGCTGGTTTACACAGGTATTACGCGTGCAAAGCAACACCTGGAGCTCAATTGCCAACCGCAAGTGCTGCAATTATCCATGCAAACGGAGGCGGGACGACAATCAGGAATGGCTCAAAGGTTACGTTTGAGTTAAATTTGTGTTTTTATCTTGTTTGTTTTTTTCTTTGGGCTACAGTTGTAAATAACGGAGATGACAGAAAGTGTTCATCTGCGTTAATAACCCAGTGATTTATGCCGCCACTCAGCTGGCGGCATTTTTATTGCCAGTAAATGTGAAGAGCTGCGGTCTTATCCTGTTACAGTGTTGACTTTTTCAGCGGATTGCGGCTTTATAAAATAAAGTAATTACTCAAAAGAATAAGAACGATGAAATCACTTGAGCAACATCTGGTCAACTACGCCTTATATCACAGAGACAAACGCAATATTGCAACTCACTTTGTCGGTGTCCCTTTAATCGTATTTGCTGTGGTCTGGATGACATTTGTGCCATTAGGCGTAATCTTTCAGGTCCCGATCAGCCTCTCTGCCTGTTTAATTTTGCTGGTTAGCATTTATTACTTAGCTTTGTCGCCGACATTGGGCAGCTGGATGATAGCGTTTCTGCTGCTGTGTCAGGGGGCTACTGGTTATGCATTTAGTGCGATGGCCCAGGCAGGGGTCGATGCGGTGTGGTTCTATGCCACGGGGCTGGCATTGTTTGTTATTGGCTGGGTGATCCAATTTGTCGGACATTATTTTGAAGGAAAAAAACCGGCCTTTGCAGATGACCTGATGGGGTTGCTGATAGGGCCGCTATTTGTGATGATGGAGCTACTCAATAAAGTCGGATGTTTTAAAGCCCTTGAGCAGCAGGTTAATAATGAGGCCGGTCCGTACCGGCCCTGAGTTGCTCATGCCCGTTTAGATTGAGATCCGGGTTTCCAGTTGGCATCCTTTAACAATGGTAATATTCTGACAATTAAGGCGAATTTTACCATTGTTGGTTTCCAGCACGTAGGCCAGTTCCGGGGCTCTATCTCCGCCTGCCTCTGTCAGTTGCTTACGGGCACGGTGCACCATGATATTCATATGATTGGTTTGCACGCCAAGCGCCTTGGCCAAGTCTTCGCGATACAGCCAGCCCTGAGATTCAGTGTCCATGCCGTTTTGTTTATCGTCAATCCGGGTTCTTGCCAGCAGTAACATCAGGTAGTGGTGCGTGCGGCAACCTAAGTCGATTTCCTGACCTTCAAGTTCCAGTGTCAAATCCGTTTTTTCCTCGTCCTGGCTTACACTAAAATTTAACGCAATGGGTTTTACAATCGGTTGATTGTCCAGGTGTTTGGTCATGGTGGAGGTATTGGCACAGTAGAACAGCCACTGCTGACCAAACAGAGAAACGACGCCGCCATCAATCAAAGCCTGACGGTCTGAGGTATTTAAATCTTCAAGAAACCAGTAATTGAGTAAGGCATCGAAGTACACGATATGGCTGGCCTCTTCGTCATTGGGCAACAGGATCTGATTTTCCAGTTCAATGACTTCATTGGCATTGGTTTGCGATACCAGATACTGGCAATTGGCATTCAGGTTGGCCACGACGTAAGAGTTTTGTCCCGGGGCTGCAAAGTCAATTTTGTCATTCTCTGAGAGCTGATACGGGAGGTTTTTATCAATCTTTTTATCATTGATCCAAATGCCGTTTGTACTAACATCGCGAATTAGCCAGGTGTTATTAGCGTGTTCAATGATGGCATGATGTCGGGATATACCGGGCTTATCGACGAACGTATCTACATTAAATTTGTAACGCCCAAAAGTGTGATAACTTTTCAGGTAAATTTTTTCCAGTTTTTGTTCATCGATCAAATAAGCCATAAAATTTTCCTAACTTTCCGTATAAGTGACGCACGCGAAATTGCATTTCGGTGGAGATTCTACCTTGTTGAAGACACTATTTCCTTAGTTACCTTCAATTTATAAAAAGAACCCGCCGCAGCGGGTACTGTTATTTCAGGAAATATTCACAATAATAATCGACCTGAAACAGGCAATTATCATGTCCGGGCAAAGACAATTGCGAACCTTACCATTGTAACCAGACCAGTGGCATCTTGCCATTACAGCAGATTACACCACGCAACTCACTCTCTTGCATAAAGTGCAACTATGTTCCATATTTTTATGAGGGTTAGATCACAGGAGTCGGCTACAGCGTCGACAGCGGAGGGGATATGAGTGAATATAAATCGCTAAAAACACTTAAATTAGAAGGGGTCTATCAGTTTTGTGATTATTCTGATGCGGAGCCGCTGAGCTTATCGAGTCCCGCCGTCAAGGTGATCACCGATTTTGCCAGACGTCAGCCGCAGATGATCCAAAAGGATGTCGACATAGACCATGCTGTGTATATGATGCTAAACGGCCATGTGCGCTCAAAGCTGGTCGTTGATCATGATGATACCTTTCTTGGCGTGGTTAATTCAAAAGACTTGTCGGGTCGGCGGGTTTTGTCCATTGCCCAGAAACGGCAGGTATCTCGTAGTGATCTAACCGTTGAAGATGTCATGACAAAAAAGCAGGACTTACATGCAATGCGTTTTACGACCGTTGCTAAAGCAAAAATAGGGGATGTTTTAGAAACGCTGAAGGAGCTAGGTCAGCAGCATGTATTATTAATGGATGAAAAAGGGGGCCTGAGAGGGATGATTTCGTCGTCAGATATTGCCCGAGCCTTGCATGTGCCCGTGAATATCTTCCAAAAAGCACACTCCTTTAGAGACATCTTTGAAATTATTCACGAGCACGGGGAGCTGATGGCCTAAATTACTTTTGGGCTGCCAGGTAGGCGATTGCGCCTTCGATAGCAGCAACCTGGCCATCAATACAATTTTGCGGTGTTGTGTTTGGGCTGTCCGGATAAACTTCGGTAGTTGTGACATAGGGCGCATTGGTCATGCCCATACACAAACCTAGATGCGTGGCGTCGTAGTTGATAACACCAAGTTGTTCTACCGGTACGCCAATGAGCGCATTATGCTCATCCGCTTGAGCAATATGTGTGACCTGTTGCACGGCGTGAATGATTGCCTGTTGAAATGCCGCTTGCGGTTTTTGGCTATGACCAACCAGATAAAATCCGTCTGGAATATTCCAGTTATGATTTACTTTGCCATCGCGTGCAGCCAGTGCCGGTCTAAATTCGCTGTTGTCTGTGTCTGTGGTTTCATGCAGGTCTATGTGCAGAGCGATGGATCCCTGACATTGATTAACATAAGCCATAGCAAGCTGTGATTCCTGAGCAGAACTGTTTGCATAAAAAGAACGGTTTGGGTCTACTGCTTCTGGGTTCCAGCGGTTAATGGTTTCGTAACCCCAAGGACTGATACAGGGCAATATAAGCAGATTAAACTGATCTTCAAAGGTGTTAGCATGCTGCTTTGCAAACGCCAATGCACCAAGCACGCCACTGGTTTCATAGCCATGTACCCCGCCTGTAACCAGTACCACAGGCAGTTCCGCATGCCAGTTGGCAGACTTCAGTGCATATAGCGGGTACTGGGTATCGTAATCGAGTATACCATATTGCTCAACTCGAAAGTCAGCTTTGAGAGCATTGATAAGTGGTTCAATATCTTCAAAGTAGTCACGCTTTTTGATTTGTGTCGCTAACCACTGTTGTTTTTCTGCTGCTTGCCACGGTTTACCGGCTTGCCCTATTGGGTACTGATCAGTCATAACATGTCTCTTTTGTCTAGATATCTGCATGCTAATTAGATTATGAGTTCAGGGCAAGAGGGTTACGCTAGGTAACCCATATTTCTCAGACGCTGTTGCTGCTCTTTACGTACTCTGAATGCCAGTAGCTTTATAACTCCGTGATTGGTCCTGACATGTGTCATCGTCAGACCGATATAGTTTACAAATTCAATAGATTGAATGTTCTCTGCCGGTACGTAACGCTGGCGACCGGTCAGGCTGAAAAATGACAGTCCCTGGTTACACAGTGTGACGCGTTTACGTCCTGCCATACTCAATAGCAAGTGAATAGCCAGTGCAATAGTCACTACACTGGCTATCGCGATTTGTATGGTTGCCAGAAATGACAGATTGAGTTCAGTAAACAGCCCCGCCAGTGCCAATAACGCAACAACGAAAACCCCAACAATGCTGTAAAAAGCCGTATTTACTTCCAGTTTTAATTCATTCATTACCTGTTCCTAATTTGACATATTCCCGAGTGGCTGGAAATTTAGGAGAAGAAAATGGAAGAAATATGAATACCCGAAATTAAAACTGATAATTGCGATTTTAGGGTTAAAGTATATGCCATTCATCAATCAAAGGGGTGATAAACCCACACTGGCGATAAGCCTGATCAATGAATTTGTGTGCTTTGAGCTTTGTCAGGCCAAGTTGCAATGCAGCATAAGCCTCTTTAGCGTATGGATGGTGTCTGGAGACTACGAAATGTCGGCTGTCCTGAAGTGCGACTTTAATACCTTCTATTGCTTCTATGCGGTATCCTGGTCCTTCATAGTAGAAAGGACGAGTGTTGTTAAAAGAAACCAGCATGGCATCAACCCAGCCATTACTGACCAATTTTGCCATGGTGATCCAGTCATCTTCGTGGTGCAGCTGTTTGGGTTTCAGTGCTTTCAGGGTGACCCAGTCAACGAGCCAGGCCCGGCTGCTTACGATACTTATCTGACTCAGATCCTTTGAGATTTTGTTCCGTAAAGATACTTTGTTGGAGCCTGACGTATAGATCCCGGCAAAATATGCGCCTTTTTCTATTATCGGTTCTGAAATATAAACATCGTCATTGATTGTTTGTGCCTGAGACAGCCAGATGGTGTCAAAGCTCATTAGTAGCAACCCGGATTGCAGCAGTTTCAGGTTCCTTGCATCATAGTTTCCGAGCGTAAAGCGAAAGGGGTGTGCAAAGCCACCTTCCAGCAATGCGCGCTGTGCAATCAGAAACTCGACGACATCACGCTGGCATTTGGGGTGATTGAATATCTCAGCTGAGAATTCAGAAATAGGTTGTTCGGACAGTATTTCTTTTGCGTATTCATATATGTCTTGCTCTATTGAAATTGAGATGTGTGCGTGTACAGGGAATACAAAGCTCAAAATAACGAGTAGTTTCAAATATAAGCGATTCAGCCAAGACATAACGACTTCCTGTAAGTACTAAGGCTAGTCTAGCTCACAGCCAACTGGTTGACTATTTTTAAAGTGACAATCCGACTTTTGTAGAATATGTTTGAATGCTATGGGGTGTTGTTGTTTGTTGTCTGTTGTCTGCACCTAAGCATCAGGTATATAACAAGGGTCAGATTAGCTGGTACAGATACCTATATCGTGACTGGTCGGCGTTATCTCAATTACAAGGAAACCAATATGAAATTTGAACAACTATTGAACCACTTTGATATGGGAATATGTGTAGAGCAATTGCAAAAAGAGTCCTTGTTAGATATTGCTTTGCTATTTGTCTGTATCGACGAAAAAATTGAAACCGAGGAAATGGAGATTGTCCGTGATTGGGCAAATACGCTGCATTGGAACTCTGCCATAGCACTGCAGGACTATATGGATGATGCCTTGGGTAAGTGCCTGATTGCAATTAAGCAAGATGAGACTGAGTGCTTCATTCAGCATAGATTGAATCACATTGTTGATAAGCCAATGCGCGAGCTGGCGGTGTCGATAGCCCATAGGATCAGTGAAGCCAATGGTGAGGTTTGCGACAGCGAAAAGCGTGCGCTGGCCATGCTGGAAAGCGAGATATAGGGGGCAGTCCCCCTATATTTGATTGCACAGAAGTGCCTATTTAAGCGCGTCCGCTACTTCAGCTATCTTTTGCCTGAGCCAGATGTGGCTGGCGTCGCGGTGTAGCAGCGGGCTCCAGATCATATCCAACTCAAATGGCGGAATAGGGAAAGGTGGCTCCAGTATCGCCAGATTAGGGTCGTCGCTGTATATATTCGCCGCTTTTGATGGCAAAGTTGCAATCAGGTTTTGCTCTTTGGCAAGGTGAATGGCAACGTGATAATTGCGTGTAAACGTTGCGATGTTACGATGTTTGCCGAAATGCGCTAATGCTTCGTCTACCCAGCCCAGCTTTTGTACATCTGCGGGATCCATCCCGACACCGACTCCGAATCCGGTTTTACTTACCCAAATATGCCGGGCTTTTAAGTAAGCATCTAAATTAAAATGCGCTTTGATCGGGTTATCTGACTTAACCAGACAGCAAAAGCTGTCTTTCCATATCCGTTTGTGATGAAAAGACTGAGGTAAGTTCTCAAAGCGGTTGATGGCCATATCGACCTTACCGTTTTCCACATCGTGAAAAGTCACATCACTTGGTGTAAGGATGTCGAGTGTGGTGTCCGGCGCTTCCATATGCAGTTTATTAAGTAGCTTAGGAGCCAGTGTACTGGCTGCGTAATCACTGGCCATGATGCGAAACACGCGTTTACTCTGCCGGGGATCGAATTCGCGGTTAGGGGCCAATGTTTCTTCCAGTGTCATCAAAATACCGCGGATCACGGGCTGGAGCTCAAGCGCTCGCTCTGTCGGGACCATGCCCTCACTGGTACGCACAAGGATCGGATCGTTAAACAAGTTTCTGAGCCGTTTCAGGCCGTTGCTCATTGCAGGCTGAGTAATACTGAGCTGGTTCGCCGCGCGGGTGACGTTACATTCTCGTAATAATGTATCGAGGTAGACCAATAGATTCAGGTCAATTTTGCTTATGTTCACAGTGTTCCTTTATTATTTTATGTGTCGATAGAAGCGCTGCGAGGCTGGGTAGGGGTAAATCTGCTTAACCACATGGGTTTGAATATCCCGTTGCGCCTGTTGCCAGTACTCCACCTGTAATAAGGCTTCATGCGACCGTTCAAACACCGCTCTGAGTTTAGGGTCTGTGAGGACAAATGTACACAGCTGTTGTGGAAATACGTCATTCGGGGCCGCAGAGGGCTCGGCTACACCGCTGTATAAGTCTTCCAGAGATGGGCTCGGCATAGGCCTGAAGTTCATGTCAGTCAGATACTGAACTTCATCATAATCATAAAAAATGACCCTATGGTGTTTGGTGACACCGAAGTTTTTGAGCAGCATATCGCCCGGAAAGATATTCACACTGAGCATTTCCCGGATGGCATGGCCATAGTCCTCAATCACTTTCTTGGCGGTTTGTTCATCTGCGGTTTGTAAAAAGAGGTTCAGCGGCGTCATGCGGCGCTCAATATACAGGTGCTTAATCACCAGGTAATCCCCTTCATCTCGCAAGCTGTTGCTGATTGTGGCTTTAAGCGTTTTCAGCAGAGCAGGGGAAAATTTCTTTTTGGGGATCACCACTTCCGAGTATTCGATGGTGTCGGCCATACGGCCAACACGGTCGTGACTTTTCACCAGCTGATAGCGTGCCAGTACGGTATCTCTGCCAAACGGTTTACTTTCGGCGAAGACATCTTTGATGACTTTAAACACGAAAGGGAAATTAGGTAAGGTAAAAACCATCATGACCATGCCGGGCGTGCCGGGGGCGATAGTGAAAACGTCTTCACTATGTTGCAAGTGAAACAGAAAATCACGATAGAATTCAGTTTTCCCCTGTTTATGAAAGCCGATGGCATTATAGAGCTCTGCGGTGGTTTTATTTGGCATTAATTGTTGTAAAAAGCCAACCATAGCGGAAGGGGCATGAGTTTCAACCAAAAAATAGGCGCGGGCAAAGCCAAAAATAATGCGCATCTGTGCACTTTTGGTTAACAGCGCGTCGATATACAAGCCGCCCTGAGGATGGTGTAAAAGGGCAATAATAAAGGGTTGTACGCCCGATTTAGAGACGACCCGGCCAACGATGTAAGCCCCTTTGTTTCGATAAAAAGGGGCTGTCAGGATATCAAAACGTAACCCATGGTGGCTATGGTGTGTACTTGGTGCCTGCTTAATGAAGGCTTTGACCAGCAGTCGAATATCCTGCTCCAAGTCGCGAAAACCACATTGCAAGTCCATGTGCGAGATCATATTGCGGATGGTGGGTTTAAGTCCTGAAATAACCGGGAAATAACTGCGAAATTCCGCCTCAATAGGTAACGTCGTTGGTTTTGTCAGGGTTGTTTCAACAAAAATAAAGTCGTTTTTGTAGTAGCGCCTATGAAACAGTCTACAAAACACTGAGTTAAAAAAGGTTTCAGCCAGCTCAGCTTGTGGGTGAAAAGACAAAAGCTCGGCGTAATGTTGCTTTACCTGATGCCATAACGCTTCGTCGGGGGTGTGCTGTGGTGTATGCTTTTTGAGTTCGGTGACCGTATCGTTAACACGTGCATCATAGAGGCTGATCCTTTGTTTGCTGATCTGCTCGATTTCACCCCATTTTTGCAGTGCAAACGCCTGTGGCGCGCGTGCAGTTATTTGCTGAAATAACGCGTAGTGCGCGTGAAACCCGGACAGAATATGCTCTGCAATTGTTTGAACCTGGTAACTCATCGGACCTCCTAATCTGCCGAGTTACTCTAGCGCATAAATGTCAGGCGCTCAACCACGGATTTCCTGACACTTAAACGCCCTTAAGTGTGCTATTACTCTAGTCGCTTAAGGCGCTTTTCCAGGCGTGCTATTTCTTTATTAAGGAGCTTTACCTCTTTGAGGTAGGCGGTATTGATGGACTTGATATTACGTTTGACATCTTTGAGCGTTTTGGCACGCTCACTTTTCTCCATCAAACGGGAAATACGCCGCTGCTCATCCCGGGTAGCCTCGTCTCGCTTTCTGCCCAGAATTGCAGCCTGATGCTTTTTGGCTCTGAGTGTTTTTTTTAACCTGAGTACCATTTGCTGGCGCTCAATGTTGTTCAGTGTTTTAGTGTGTTGGCCATCGGGCGGGGGGGCTTTTGGATCTGAGTGGCTCAAAGTATGCTGCTCAGCATTGGCCGCGCACGGGTGTTGGCTGTACACTATGGTCTTGTTAGTGACACATTTGTAGTAGCTGAAGGTGGTTTTTGCCTGGCCTAATGTGGGCAAAAGCAGCCCAAAGACGATGATAAATATCCTCATAGCAAGTGCTTCCCTGAAACCTGTGTTTACATTTCAAGATAGTAAATTTGTTCGATATCGCAAGTGTGATGACAGACGCCGCACTACTTTGTAGCCGACGTCTGATTGAACTGCTTGAGTCGTTTAATGCTTTGGATTAAGAAAGGGATATCCAGCTTCTGATCCAACGTAAAGCCCTCTTTTGCAGAGATTTGCTTATAACTACCATCCTGAGCTATCAGTGTGATCCTATCCTTTTTGTATGCAACCAGAACGCCACGAGAGTAGTTGACACCTTCATTGAGTGTGTCAGTTGCTATGTTGTTGCCCAACATACTCGCCGTTGCGAGTGCACTACACTGGAAATGCTCGGCTGTGATTGTCGTCAGCACATCACTGATTTGGAACAGTTCAGAATAGCCAGCAAAAGCCGGGATATTGGTATAAAAACGGGTGGTGGTCACCATATCGGAACTTGCAGGCTCGACAATGACGACGGTGGGGGGCATGTCTTCACTAAAAGCAGGGCTTTGCGTTTGGTACGATACCCGCACATCGGCACTCTTGGTGTCGTCGATATAAGCAAATTTGTCCAGGCCAGTAACGGATAAAGACAGGCGGCTCGACCATACCGGCGGTACTCTGTTGTCCATCAGTGGCTGTTTGTAATAGGCTGGCAAACCGTACAACAGATTAAACTGAAAATCTTCCATTAAAGTGGGTACAAGCAGCTGCTCGGAGCGATGCCAGCCTAGTTGCATCAGGTTTGCTTCGGTTTGTTCAGTCAGCGTCTTGACGATATAGATGTTTACGGGCGTATCTTGAGCTGGGCATGACGCCAGTGACGCTGGTGGATGATAGCTTACTTCGTTCGGTCCGACATTCAGCGATCTTGCCTGGTTATACTTTTGCATATCGAGCAACTCATGCCTTGCAAGCAGGGTTTTCGCCGTTGTTGGGTAGGATAATGGCAGTACATTGTCTTGCATCGTGATGTCGAAGTAGCTATTGGCGTCTGCCCAGATGTGCATAATATGACTGGTTGCAAAGCAGGTAACGAGTATCGTGCTGGCGAATTTTGGAAAGGCGTAGCCCTTTAATCGCTCCAAGTGGCGCCAAGCGTGATTGCCAACGATCAGCTCAAAGCCCAGAATCGCAGCGATCATAGCCAGTACAATCAGACTGTTAACAGCGGGGGAGCCACTGATGGTTTTCCAAAACAGGGATAGTATCTCCGGCAGTGCCTGAAGATTCAAATGATATCCCAGCTGGAAATAGACAAAGGCATCGACACTGAGTACGGTAATGCCCAGTGTGGCTATGCAGGCAGCCATGCCCCGAATGTGCCTTGGATAGGGAAAAATCAGGCTGAGCGGAAAAATACTCAGCACAAAAACACAAAAGGTAATAAAGCTGGTATGACTGAGCCAGGTGACCAGCATGTAGATCCAGCCAAGCGCAGTTGTAGGAGCTTTATCAGCGGCCAGGTAGCTTAAGGTGATGAGTAATACCAAGCCGATGTTGGCAAAGGTAAACCAATGCCCCCAGCTTAATAGCTGGCTGGCCTTTGAAGAAAAAGGACTATGCGAAGAAAGATTCATTCAGTTACTTTACCGACTGAGTCAACGCCTTAGCAAAATTTTCGGCAACCGCTTGTCTTTTCTGTTCTGGCACATGCTCTTTGATGATGTGCGTGATAGAATTTCCTAAACACATTAAGCTTAAATCAACGGTTGCCTGATTCTCTGTCAGTACGTTTAACAGTTGGTCGACAATTTGTTCTACTTGTTCGTTGGAATATTTTGACTGGATAGGCATCGGTTGGTTCAAATAAAAAGAGTTATAATTCTTTCTATTCTAACACCAGAGGCGTTAAAAACAAAGATGAGCATTGAGGTGAACAAGCTTGTTGTACATTATGTCGACAAGCAAGACGAAGAAACACAAATTCATTTACGCGAAGATGAGATGCAGATTAATGATAGGGTCTCGGTATTTATTGAGCAGCTCCATCATGCTTACAATGGCAAGCCAGGAAAAGGTTTTTGTGCTTTTGATCCCGATAAAGACAGCCGTGTTGCCTCAGCGATGCAAAGCTATCGCAATAACGAGCTGGCATTTTGGCATCTTACGCAGCAAGCAACCGAAGTGTTGAAAGAAGAGTTGAACAAATATGCGTTCAACGAGACCGGCTATCTGGTGTTTTGTCATTATCAGTATGTTGCCAGCGACTATTTGTTGATAGCCATGATCAACATCAAAGAGCACTACTCGATTACCTCTGAGCTGGACCTGGCGGCTTCAAGACATTTGGATATTTCGCGTATGCAGCTGGCCGCACGTATAGACCTGACGGCCTGGGATACGCAAGCGGACGAAAATCGTTATATTTCGTTCATTAAAGGCCGTGCGGGCAGAAAAGTAGCGGATTTTTTCCTCGATTTTCTGGGTTGTGCTGAAGGTATAGACCCTAAACAGCAGTCGCAGACTATGCTGCATGCGGTAGAAGACTACCTGGCTGAACAACAGTTTGGTAAAGAAGAGAAGGACGCGATCCGTAAAGAGGTCTTTGATTATTGTAATGACTGTATCAATAGCGGTGAAGATGCTGATGTCGAGTCTTTGTCAGATACAGTCTCTAAGTCTTCGGATGTTCAGTTTGAAGACTTTTATAAGCAACAAGGCTATGAGCTGGAGGAGTCATTTCCGCTTGATAAAAAGACAGTCACCACTATGGTTAAATTCTCCGGCCTCGGTGGGGGCGTCAGCGTGGGGTTCGAGCGCAAGCACTTAGGTGAGCGGGTATTATATGACCCGCAAAATGACACTTTAACCATTAAGGGTGTGCCGCCCAATCTTAAAGATCAGCTGGAAAAGTTCTATCAAGAAGACAGTGAATAAATTAAAAAGGGCTAACTTGTGTTAGCCCTTTTTGTTAAGCCGATAATACGGATTGTTCCGCTTAGGATTTGCCGGTAACCACAAACTGTGCCAGTTGAGTGCCCAGTTTATTTGCCAGCTTAGTCATGGCATTGCTTCTGGCTGTATCTTTATAGCCCGATGCTGCTTTCACTTTGGTATTAAAGTGTGCCTGCTCTTCGCCGTTTTCTATCACAACTAAGTAGCTCTCTGCGACACTGTAAAAAGTGTTAGCTTTATTCATGTCCTGCCAGTCTACGGTAAACTTTAAGGTAAAGTCAGCCTCACCAGTGGTGACCTTGATCCCCTGAGAGCTGAGCGCTTTTGCCAGGATATCACGGACCTTGCGGTGTGCCGGTGTGTCGCCCTCAATACTAAAGCTGATGCTGTTAATGATTGCATCCGCTTCATCTTGCTTAGCGCGAACAGCGTCAGACAAAGCGATTGGGGCAGCTTGTAGTTGTGTCAGGTAACGATTCTGCTTGCTGCGTTTGACTAACAGCTCCTTAAGCGTGACGGCCTGTTTCAACTGCCCAGACTTGCTGCCACCGGTTGCCAACCTGAATTGGGCAATATCTTCATCGAGTGCACGAATGGTCAATTCAGTTTGCATGGCGGCTTCGGTGCGGTTAAATGCTGCTAATGCAAACGCTGTTTGCTGATCCGCACTGATGTATTCATCTTCAATTTTAACCCCCTGCAAATGAATGTCAGGCACCTGAGAGTTAATGAGCTCATCGACGTGAAACTGCATTGACTTCTCAGTGGCGGATTGCTCAATCCGGGTATTGGCTGAGATGGTTACATTGAGCTGTTTAGCCAAGGCAAGTCTGGCCGACTCCTGTGCTGCCAGTTTGGCCTGCTGTAAGTCACCGGTATTTTGCGCACTGCCAACACCGTAAATCATGTAGCTGGAGCTGGGCATGGCAGTGATCCATGCAGGCTTAGTATCAGCAGGGGCCTGGCTTGCATTATTTGCACTACAGCCGCTAAGAATTGCGGCTGTTAGCAAAGTGGCAAGCAGCGGCTTAGAAGCCAAAGCGCGAACGCTCCTGCAGTTTTTGAATTTTCTTCTGTCCATTCCATACCTCACGGTTTGTGGTCATATCGATCAATCTCAGGTCGACCTGATAAAAAGTCACGCGATCGCCGTCTTTCTCGTCAACGAATGAGTTAATGGTGCCTGACAGGGCATAATCAGCGCCTTGTTCCTGGCCCATCTCATTTTGTGTTGCCAGGCTGGCGTTGAGCTCCTGATCTTTCCTTTCGTCACGGATCTCCTGGCGAACATCTTTGTTTGCAACGAAGTCCGCCTGGCCGCTGCGTAAAATAGAACGCTTCAAGTCATTTAAAAAAGTATCAACCGCAATATGCTGATGCGATTTATTACGTACTGACTGGATTATAATAGCAGGGCGAGTGCCTTCTTTTTGTAAGTGATCGTTAACCCATGGAAAGCTCAACATATCGTTGATCATGGCCTCTGCAACCAGTTGCGAGTCCTTACCGTTCCACTTGTCAGAAAGAGCAACCTCTTGATTTGCATCTACTCTTTGTACTTTGGTTGACGAGCAGCCGGTAATGGCTAAGCTACATGCAACAACCAAAGGAGTTAGCTTTAAAAGTGTGGTTTTACAGTTCATAACAATTATTCCATTGTAAGCAGAGTGGTTGGTGCTGCGGATTGGGCACTTTCGATGAAAGTACGGGTATGCCACAGCGTCATATTTTCGTTGATTTCAAGTGTGTCAGATTGTTCTATCACTTTGCCCGAGCGCAGTTTGGTTTTGAGCATGATATTAACGGTGCCCTTTGTTACCGGTACCTGGGTGAGTTTAATCTGCGCAGGGAGTGACTGCCATTGGCGTAAGTCGGCACCGGCTGTGACCGCATTAACTACGCTGGTTGCTAACTTGGCAAAACCGTCAAAGGCTTGTAGTCCAGTGCTTTGTATTGCTTTATGGGCTGTCATGGCCTTAACCACTTCACGGGTAAGTGCAATTTGCATTTCCCGATTGGCGTTTTTCAGCGCACTTTGTAGGGTTAGAAGGCTAACAGAATGATAGTTATCCAGCTCTGCGACTTTTTTGCCCTCAATCCAAAGTTCAGACTTATCTATTTTTTGCTCGAATGGCTCAAGGTAAGTTACTGCGATACGGCTGCCGTGTTCCAACGCATCTATCAACCCAGCCGTTTTAGCACTTTGCCACAGGGTGTCGCCTAATGGCAGGCGCTTCGTCAATGCCCCCATGGCCACGTCACCGAGGTCGCCAGTGGCGTAATTTTGCATCATATCGAACAGGCTGGTGTCTGCGTATAACATTTGGAACCACCACATTTGTGCTTTTCGCTCCGCTGATGTTCCCCAAAGGATGGGCGTGATAACCAGCGCTTTAGCACTATGATCTGCTCTTAGTAGTAAATTAAATTCTTTGCGCTGTGGGCCAATGCCGGCATTCTGGACGACGGTTAAGCGGGGGCCCGTTTGTTCTGGTTCACTAATGCTGTAGCCCCATTTTTCCTCGAGCTCGCTTAGCTCATTGTGATAGCCACCTGCTTTTCGCATAACGCGTGCCAAGTCCATATAGGCTTGTCTTGTGACGTTATTACCCAAGTTGTATTGCTCGGCGAAACCTTGCTCGAATGCCTGTGCGGCCCTTTGATACTGAATACGAGCTGCATCGAGCTCGTTGCTACTTTCGTAAAGAACACCACTGATGTAATGGGCAAAGGCGTCGTCCTTATAGTCGATGTTCTTTAGCAGGTCGTTTGGCGCCAGTAGCGGCTGTAAAATACGCATCACTCTGTCAGTGAGGCCGTCACCGCTCGGTTTACCGTCATAACCACCTGTTTCATCGGTGAGCGTCGATAAGTAGGTATCAAGTTGGCGCATTTCAACCAGGGCGGCATCCAGGTAAACTTGTCTTTGGGCGGGGTGTTGATTTGCCAAAGCGTTATAGTTCAGCGCTTTAAAAACGTTGATAAGCGGGCGGTGGAACTCTTTACCTGCGAATGTGGTGTAAGTCGGGCCGCTCAGCAACGCCAGTGCCTGTTCTGAAACGCTGATGGTGTATTGCTCTTCAATAATTGCTTTGGCTTTGTCGAGGTTATCGTTACTCAGTTGGTATTTTTGCTCAAGGTGATACAAAGTGCCAAGCTCAAGGTGGCGTAACAGTTTATTTTTGCCCGAAGCCGGGTAAGCGGTTTCGATCGCAGTCTTTGCTTGCTCAAACTGACCTTGCTGAGCAAGTATAATTGCATTTTTGTTAGCGGGTGTTGTATTGCATCCAGTCAGAACCACAATCAGGGTCACGGTTAACCAAGCTCGATAATGCAAAGTATTGAATAGAGATAGCATTACGCTTCCTTTGCTTGTAATAAAGTTTACGGTGACTATACCAAAAAAGTTGGATATATTTGCACTAACTTAAAGATTATTTTGCTTTTTTTGAAGCTGAATATTGTAAGAAATCGTTCTTACAATTTATTACTGTAAAGCAATCTGGCTTTTGTTAAATTTAAATCATCGCTTAGAAACCAATAGCTCGAAGGACAATATCATGAAGATCAAACCGCTTATTACTACTATGCTCGTAGCAGGGATATTAACAGCTTGTAGCTCGACTGGAGAAAAAACCGCTTCTGAGTCGAAGATTAATATACCAGACTGGGTTTTGAATCCGGCTGTTGAAAATGGCATCGCAGCTGCCGATTGTGTGAAGTTCTCAGGCAACATCTCGATTGACCAGAAAATGGCAGTGGCTAACGCAAGACTGGCGTTGGCTCAACAGATTGAAACACGCATTGAAGGGCTAGACAAAACCTTTGCTAACCGCACCGATGCGAATGAAGAAACCACAGTGGGCGCGACGTTTAGCTCAGTTTCAAAGCAGCTAACAAAGCAAACGCTTAATGGATCTCGCGTGATTAAAGCCGACGTCGTTGAAATTGGCGGCAAAGATTATTTCTGTGCATTGACGACATTATCACCGGCACTGACAAAAAGTCTGTTTAAAGATCTGGTGAAAGAGAGCAAGAAACAAATTAACCCGCAAGATGAGCAATTCCTGTATCAGGAATTCAAGGCATTTAAAGCAGAAAAAGATCTGGAAAAAGAAATCGCCAGATTGACCAATTAATCGAATCGTTAGCGCACCCAAAGGTGCGCTATTTATTAATAGGAGTGGGCTGTGAAAACCATACTTGCATTGACGATTGCATCTCAGTTTGCCGCCGCGGCAGCGGTTGCCAGTACATCCAGTTTGTTCAGTGAATTGGAAGCGGCAATGCAAACCTATGACAACAGCGCCCAGGAACAAACGGAATTTGAGCGCTACAAGGCGCAGCACTTACAAGAATTTAATGACTATGTTGAAGCGCATTTTGAGGAGTTCGATGCGTTTCGCGATCAACTGATCCAACAGTGGGGAGAAGCGAAAGTTTCTGACCAAAGCCAGTTTGTCAGTTATTCCGAGGATAACCGGGAGCGCCTGGAAGTCGATTTTGAAAACAATGAAATCGTTCTCAGTGTGCGCCACCATGCCGGCTCTCATGTCTCGGATGAGCAAGTTTCACAGGCAATTGAGAGATTTAAACAATCTGAAGATAGATTGTTTAAATCTTTCCTCAGCGGCAGTGCACTAGATGATGGAGAGAGTGAGCGTAAGCAAGTGACGATAGATAATGGACTTCGTGTGAAATCTATCATAGCGGCAAAGGCCCAGATCAAACAGCAGACTCAGGAGCAGAAGCAGCTCGCAGAACAGCAAGCCGATGAAGCACTGGCTCTGGAATCTGATCCGCAAGTTGTGGAAGCCGCCAGTAAGCAGCTTACAACCAAAAAGGCGGAGCTGGATCAACTGGCCACCAAGCGTATTAAAAATCTGACCAAATCTGTTAAACAAATCTCGAAGACTGAGCCTCAGCAGGTAACCCAGGTACGGATTAAAATGCCGAAAGGTGGTCTGGCACATAAACGTGCCGCCCAGTATCAAGGCCAGATAGCAAAGCAAAGCGAGCGCTTTGAAATTGACCCCAGTCTGGTATTGGCGGTTATGCATACGGAAAGCCATTTTAATCCACTAGCCAAGTCACATATTCCGGCATTTGGTTTAATGCAAATTGTGCCAACCAGCGCGGGAGTTGATGTTAATCGCTTCCTGCATAAGCTGGATGAACCAATGAGCCCGCCTTATTTGTATGTCGTTGATAATAACATTGAGGCAGGCACCGCCTACCTGCATTTACTCAACGATCGTTATCTGAGTGCGATTAAAGATCCCCTGAGCCGCAAGTACTGCATGATAGCAGCGTACAATACGGGCGCTGGCAATGTCGCGAGTGTGTTTAATGCTGACGGCTCTCGCAATATCAAACGTGCAGCGAGAGTGATTAACTCATTGTCTCCTGAACGTGTGCTGGAAGCGCTGCAGCAGGGGCTGCCTTACAACGAAACGCGTCGTTACCTGAAAAAGGTATTGGCGACTGAAAAGCTTTATATTTAATTCTTTACGGGAATATCAGTGCTAACTAAGCTGGTACTCCCGTTTCATTGTCTTCTCTTTGGTCAAACGATTAGCCTGATGCAATGCTGTGCTTCCTGGCTGGTCGCTGTTATTTGATACCAGTCACCATTTACCTGAAACCCATATTCAAGTAAAAAAGCCGCCGATACCTATTGAGCATAGACCCAATTAAGCGGTGCAAAACAAGAAACTTCAATTGCTTAACAGCTAGATATTCTTGCCTTGCAGGGCGCTCAAACAAGCGGCTGGCTCCCATCATCTTGAACCATCTGCATAGGAACTGAAGCTATTAAGATGAGCGGATGAATATGCGTTGCCTTTCTCTGAGCTTGATTGAACATTGCTTGACTGAGTATGCGCTATGAACTTTCAGCGTTCACGGGGGATGGGATCAAAAAGGGCCGCTTAGGCGGCCCTTTTAAGTGGTTATGCAAGCTTATTCGTAGCTTGCTGGCGATGCCATGGCTGAGCTGGCACGTGCCGTTGGCGACTTAGAGCCAGAGCCCTGGCCACTGTCACTGACTTTTTCACGCATGGAGTCTGGCATTGCTGAGACGGTAATAGCTATCTCTGCACTCTCATCAGCTGCAGCTTTTGTCATTGGCGCTTCGGCGACGTATTGGTAACGTGCCCGGTTTGACACCGCATGTTCAGCAGGTGCTTCAGTTACAGGAACCTCTTGCGCTTCAACAACAGGAGCTACTGCCGCGTGCTTTGTTACAGGGGCCTCATCAGCAGCAGGTGTTTCCACTTGCTCTATAGCTGGCGTTTCAGCAACCGGTGCTTCTACTTGCTCTGTAGCTGGAATTTCAGCAACCGGTGCTTCAACTTGCTCAGCTGGCGCTTCAGCAACCGGTGCTTCTACTTGCTCTGGAGCTTGCGTTTCAGCGATAGATGCTTCCACTTGCTCTGGAGCAGGCGTTTCAGCGACAGGTGCTTCCACTTGCTCTGGAGCAGGCGTTTCAGCGATAGATGCTTCCACTTGCTCTGGAGCAGGCGTTTCTGTAACAGGTGCCTCTACTTGCTCTGAAGCTGGCGTTTCTGCAGTGGGTGCTTCCACTTGCTCTGAAGCTGGCGTTTCTGCAGTGGGTGCTTCCATTTGCTCTGGAGCTCGCGTTTCAGCGACAGGTGCTTCTACTTGCTCTGTAGATGGCGTTTCTACTTGCTCTGTAGCAGGCGTTTCAGCAGCAGGTGCTTCTACTTGCTCTGTGACAGGCGCTTCAGCAGTTGGCACTTCTACTTGCTCTGCTACTGGCGCGTCAACAACCGGTGCTTCAGCTTCAGCAACCGCTTCTTGTGGCTCTGCGTCTGATGTTTTTGCTGTGGCATTTAGCTCAGCTTCAAACTCGGCTGCTGCCTGATCTGCGACTGGCACAAACGCTGGTGTTGCATCCTTATTCTCATTGCGTTTACGCTTTTGGCCTGCTGCTCTTAGGTGACGCGGCGAACGGCGAGAGCGAGTGCGGGGTTGCTCTCGTTGCTCTTTGTCTTCTTCGCTTGCCTCTTCACCTTGTGCTTTGTCTTGAGTAAGCACCTGAGTTTGCGTTGCTGATTCATCAGCTGGCGTATCGACTGTTTGCACTTGCTCTACAGCTTCTTGCTGGGCAGCGGTTTTGGCGATAGCGTCATTGCTTCGCTCAGTGACTTGCTGTTGTGCTGACTCAGGTTGTTGCTCAGGTGTCTGCACAGGCTCTGATTGAGTGTTAGCGCTCTCATCATTCGCCTGAGCGGCTTTTACTTCACCCTCAATACGTACTTTCTTTTTCAGGTTACGGCGCTGGCGACGCGGCTTATTCGCTTTCTCCTGAGTTGCGTTTTCAGTATTGTCTTGCTTTTGCTCAGTATCTTGCTCAGCACTTTGTTTTGCTTTATCTGAGTCGTTGCGACGACGCTGGTTCTGACGGCGGCGCTTGTTGCGACCTTCGCTGCGTTCCTGGTTGTCGTTACGCTCATCTTTGCGTGTTTTGTTGTCGTTGTTATCAGTCTCTGCTTTACGGCCGTCATTACGCTCATCGTTACGACTTTCGTTACGACCATCGTTGCGACGGTCATTACGGTTACGGTTTTTGCGGCGTTGCTGGTTACGACGACGATTGTCCTGGCGCTGGCGAGGTTGCTGCTTGGGTTGCTCTTCCTCTTTTTGCTCTTCCTCACTACCAAACAAGCCTTTCAGCCAAGTTCCGATGCGGCTTAACAGACCCGCTTCCTCTTGTGCTTGCTTAGCTGCCTGAGGTTGAGTGGCTGTTTGTGCGGCTTGTGGCGCTGCTGCAGGTGCTGGCGCTGGTGCAGTAGGCATAGCAACACCTTTGAGAACAGGCTCTTCTTTTGCCACTGGCGCTGCGATAGGTGCGGCGATCTCTTCAACTTCAGGAGTAACAACCTGCTCGTAGCTCACACTCTCTGGCACATCATCTTTGCGCAGACGAACCACATCATAATGTGGTGTTTCCATGTGCTGGTTAGGGATGATCACCACGTCACAGTTATGGCGCTTTTCAATGCGCTGAACTGCGCGGCGCTTCTCGTTAAGCAGGTAAGAGCCTACTTTTACAGGTACTTGGGCGTTAACCTGAGCGGTGTTCTCTTTAATCGCTTCTTCTTCAATCAAACGCAGGATAGACAAAGCAATCGATTCGTTTGAACGGATCGTGCCCTGACCGTCACAACGAGGACAAGAGTGCTGGCTGGCTTCACCCAGTGAAGGGCGTAAGCGCTGGCGTGACATCTCGAGCAGGCCGAAGCGTGAAATTTTGCCAATCTGAACGCGGGCGCGGTCTGCGCGTACAGCATCTTTCAGGCGATTCTCAACTTCGCGCTGGTGACGCGGAGGCGTCATATCAATGAAGTCGATCACTATCAGGCCACCCAGGTCACGCAAACGTAATTGACGGGCAATTTCGTCAGCTGCTTCCAGGTTCGTATTTAATGCTGTTTCTTCAATATCACCACCTTTGGTTGCCTTTGAGGAGTTGATATCGATAGAAGTAAGCGCTTCGGTTGGGTCAATGACAATTGAGCCGCCAGAAGGCAAGCGTACTTCACGCTGGAAAGCTGACTCTATCTGGCTTTCGATTTGGTAGTGCGTGAACAGCGGAACATCGTTTTGGTATAGCTTAACGCGGTTAATAAAGTCCGGGCGGAAGCGCTCAATATGGGCTTTAGCTTCTTCAAAAACACGCGCTTTATCGATCAGGATCTCACCGATATCGCGACGTAAATAGTCGCGGATAGCGCGGAAGATAACGTTACTTTCCTGGTGGATTAAGAATGGCGCCTTACCGCTGTCAGCTGCGTTTTGAATGGCTTCCCAGTGTACCAGCAGGGCTTTCAGGTCATATTCCAATTCTTCGAAAGACTTGCCCACACCTGCTGTACGCACGATCAGACCCATACCTTTCGGTAGGTTTAGGCGGCTCAGTGCTTCTTTTAGCTCGATGCGCTCATCACCTTCGATACGGCGAGAAATACCGCCTGCACGAGGGTTATTTGGCATCAGTACCAGGTAGCTGCCGGCAACGCTAATAAAAGTGGTCAGTGCCGCACCTTTTTGGCCTCGCTCCTCTTTATCAACCTGAACAATGACTTCCTGGCCTTCTTTGATCACATCTTTAATGTTTGGACGACCATTGAAGGTATAGCCTGAAGGGAAGTATGTTTTGGCAATTTCTTTAAGAGGGAGGAAACCGTGGCGCTCAGCACCATAATCAACAAAAGCGGCTTCTAGGGAAGGTTCTATACGAGTGATTTTACCTTTGTAAATGTTGGCTTTTTTCTGTTCATGACCAGGGCTTTCGATATCAAGATCGTACAGACGCTGGCCGTCAACCAGTGCAACGCGCATTTCTTCTTGCTGCGTCGCATTGATCAGCATACGTTTCATATTTTTACTCTACTTAATTTTTTACACTTTGCCTGTGCACGCTAGTTCAGGTGTTTAGTGTTCCTATTTTTATAATGCAGTCTCACGACTGGGAGACGGGAACAATCATTTACTTCCGCATGTAACGCTTACGCCACACTGCTTTTTAAGTGGCGGGTTACTGAGTATTTTACTCAACTTGCGGATGTCGCACGGGCCTAAACATATCCCGACTAAACTACACAAGACATTAATAATTATTGCTTTTAATTTCGGTTATTTAGCTGTGTTTAATCAGTACAATGAACTATTACACGCTTCATTTCAGATTAAACGCACGTATTTGTCACTGGGCCGGGTCGATAAAGCTGTGGAAATCTCAGCTCTAATCTGTATGATCCTCCACCCAAGATGTGCATCACAGCGGCATCAATGCGATAAAAAGCACGCTCGCAAAGATAGGCGGGCCGATTATCCCACTAATACCTGCGTGATAGCAACTAAATTATTACTCAATTCAGTGATTAGGCAATGTCAGAAAAAACCGGCTTAAAGGTAAGTTTTGTAACCATAACAGAAGACCAACTCGGTCAGCGCATAGATAACTTTTTGCTTACCCATCTTAAGGGGGTGCCAAAGAGTGCAATCTACAAAATTCTTCGCAAAGGGGAGGTCAGGGTTAACAAAAAGCGGGTCAAGCCGGTATATAAGCTACAACTGAACGACGAGGTGCGTATTCCGCCGATTAAAGTGGCAGAGAAGTCAGAGTTTGTACCAAAGAACTTGGACAAAGTAGCCGGGCTTGAAGATGCGATTCTGTATGAAGATAAGTATTTGATCGTCATGAATAAGCCATCAGGAATGGCGGTGCACGGCGGTAGCGGTCTGAGCTATGGACTGATTGAAGCAATTCGAGCTTTGCGCCCGGAAGAGAGAAATCTGGAGTTAGTACATCGTCTCGATCGTGATACCTCTGGCTGTTTATTGATCTCAAAACGTCGCGCCATTCTCAAAGGGCTGCACGAACAGCTCAGAGAAAAAACCATGGAAAAGAACTACTGGGCCTTGGTATGCGGTGAGTGGTCTGCAAAGCACAAAAATGTTACTGAGCCGCTGCGTAAAAATACCCTGCAATCAGGCGAGCGAGTGGTGCGAGTTGATCACGAAGAAGGTAAAGCGTCACATACGCGCTTTCGGGTACTGGAGCGCTTTGAGGGGGCGACCTTAGTGCAGGCATCGCCTGTCACGGGGCGTACCCACCAGATCCGCGTGCATACGCAATGCAAAGGACACCCAATAGCGTGTGATGATAAATATGGCGATCAGGTGTTCGACAGCAAAATGCGCCAGCTCGGACTGGGCCGCTTGTTCTTGCATGCCCGGGAGCTCAGGTTTATTCACCCTAAGCACGAGACCACCTTACATGTTGAAGCGCCACTGGACAAAGCGCTGGAGCACTGCCTGACAACATTAAGAGGTACCCATGGCATATAAACTGGTCATTTTCGATTGGGATGGCACGGTAATGGACACTGTGCCAAAAATTGTCAATACCCTTCATAAGGTCACGGCATGTCATGGGCTTGAGCCCATTTCAAATGATGCAGCCAAGTCAATCATAGGTTTGTCGTTAGAAAAGGCCATGGCTACTTTGTTCCCAGAGCATCAAGACAATGCAGCTGATTTAGCATTGACGTATAAACGTCTATATAAAGAAGACACAACACCCATAACCGTGTTTGAGGGAGTTGAAGCACTGCTGGCCGAACTGAAAGCGCAGGGCATTTTACTTGCTGTTGCAACAGGTAAAAGCCGTGCTGGCCTGGATAATTTGCTGGCACACAGTGGTTTGAGTGATTACTTTTGTGTCACTAAAACGGCGGATGACGCAAAATCAAAACCCGATCCGGATATGCTGCTGCAGATCTTAAATGAGCTGGGTGTGTCTGCTGAAGAGGCCATTATGGTAGGCGATACGGGTATTGATATGGCACTGGCCAGCAATGCCCGTGTACCTGCTATTGCTGTCACCTTTGGTGCTGCCAGCGAAGCGCAGCTCAAGGCTTACGCACCGCTGGCCTTGTGTCATAGTTATACCCAGTTGAGTGACTTCCTATTGTCCGAGCACGTCGACGCCGAATTCGCCCAGTGATTTAGTCAGTTCAATCAGAGGGAGTCCAATTAATGTATTGGGATCGTCTCCCTCTAGTTTGTCGAACAGACAAATACCCAGCCCTTCACTTTTAAAGCTCCCCGCACAGTTGAGTGGCTGCTCTTTCGCGACATACTGTGCAATCTGCGTGTCGGTTAACTGACGAAAATGCACTTTAAATGGCACAACCTTAGTCACTGCCCGCTGAGTCTCAAGCTCATAGACGCATAATCCGGTGAGAAAAGTAACCACCTGGCCGCTGAATTGTTTGAGCTGAGCATGGGCATTTTCCACTGTGTGAGGTTTACCAAGGATCTGATCGTTAAATAAAGCGACCTGATCTGAGCCAATGACCAATCCACTGCTATAATATTGGTGCGCGACACGCGCTTTGCTTTCACTTAACCTGGCAACCAGCTCGGCAGGCGCTTCTTGAGGCAAACCTGACTCATCAATGTCGGGAGAAAAGCTGTCAAATGGCAGGCACAATTTTGCTAAAATTTGCTGCCTAAACGGAGAGCTGGAGGCTAATATAAGTGGTGATTTCATAAGTACCGTCACTGCGTTGTAGTAAATTCTCCATAGGATAATCACAACGTAGTCAAAAACAATATGAAAGTTTAATTTTGCTTTGACTAAAGCACTAACTATCTATATGATGCAGCCCCTATGCAAAAGGTGAAAATTCCTATCACCATTGATCCTTGCAAAGCGGCACAGCGCCGGGCCAGTTATGACGGTGTTATAGCGCTTGAAGAACTTTCTCGTTTGCAGCAAGTTGTGCAAGATCAAGTAGGTGAAATAGCGGTAACTATTCGTTGCGAAACAGACCAGCAAGGTTTGGTTGTGGTACGTGGAAACGTGCAAACCAAAGTCACCGTGTTGTGTCAGCGTTGTAACGATGAATTAGGGTTGGATTTGGAACAAGACTTTGCGTATTCGCCAGTCGGATTCGGTGCAGAGTCGGAAGAACTCCCTGAGTGCTATGATGTTGTGGAGTTGGATGAAGAAGGTGAGATTAATCTGCGGCAAATTGTCGAAGATGAGTTGATACTGGCGATCCCCATCGTTCCTAAGCATACAGAAGCATCCTGTTCTTTTTCTGATAAGCCAGTTAGCTTTGGTGATATAGAAGAACAAGAGAGCAAACCAAATCCATTTGAAATTTTAAAACAACTTAAGAAAGATTCTTAGGAGAAAGGCTAATGGCGGTACAAAAAAGTAAGGTGTCACGTTCACGTCGTGGCATGCGTCGTTCACACGATGCTATTAACGGTCCTACACTAACTGTAGATCAAGTTTCTGGTGAGACTCACCGTCGTCACCACGTAACTGCTGACGGTTACTACAAAGGCGAAAAAGTAATTTCTAAGTAAGAGATTGCTTTATGCACGCTGATCTAACCATAGCGTTAGATATGATGGGGGGCGATTACGGCCCCCGTTCATCAATACCTGCCGCGCTCGCTGCAGTTGAAAAATATCCCCGCTTAATTCTGTTGCTTTGTGGCAACCGAACCGTTCTTGAAAATGCGCTCAAGAAAGCTAATGCGCTGTCACACCCGCGTTTAATCGTTAAGCACTGTGATGAAGTCGTCACGAATACCTGTGATCCTGCTCAGGCACTGCGCAACAAACGAAAATCCTCCATGCGAGTGGCACTGGACTTGGTTAAATCTGGTCAGGCACAAGCGTGTGTCAGTTCCGGTAATACCGGCGCGCTATTGAGCATGGCCCATTATGTTCTGAAAATGTTGCCTGGCATAAAAAGGCCTGCTTTGATCACCTCTGTGCCCACAGAAAAAAAACAGCCCGTCTATTTGCTGGACCTCGGTGCTAACATACAGTGCGACCCCGAAACCCTATTGCAGTTTGCCATTATGGGCTCAATCGTCGCAGGCGCCGCGCTGAAACTGGACAAACCCAAAGTCCACTTGCTTAACATTGGACTTGAAGATATCAAAGGGCACGACGGGATCAAGCAGGCTGCCAAATTAATGCAGGACTGCTCTGCCATCAATTACCAGGGCTATTGCGAAGGAAGTGATATATTTTCAGGCAAGTCAGACGTCATTGTGTGTGAGGGTTTTGTTGGCAATGTCGCATTGAAAACCTGCGAAGGAATTGCCAAACTTATCATGTTTAAGTTTACAAAAGCGTTGAAAAAGCATCTTTTTTACCGCTGCTTGGCGTTTTTACTCAGGCCCGTCATAAAAAAACTGTATAAACGCGTGAACCCCGACCAGTATAATGGCGCAAGTCTGGTAGGATTGCGCGGTATTGTAGTGAAAAGTCACGGAAATGCGTCGAAGAAGGCTTTTTTGGCTGCGATTGAAGAAGCGGCCAGAGAAGTAGATAGGCGTATTCCAGATAAGATCCAGGCGGCCTTTGAAGAAATGGCGCCGATTGAAGAGACATCTGCCAGATCCTAGTTCATCCAGATAGTGTGGCTAAGGAAATGGCAGAATATAGAAATCATAAGAGCACACTATGTCACAAAAGATTGCTTTACTATTTCCAGGCCAGGGCTCTCAGAGCGTTGGCATGTTGGCGGAATTATTAGAAACTTCTCAAGTTGTTCAGGATACCTTTGCAGAGGCCTCTGCGGCGCTGGGTTATGACCTGGCAAAACTCGTTTTAGACGGTCCTGAAAGCGAATTGAATGAAACCCACCGCACACAGCCTGCATTGTTGACCGCCAGTGTGGCGATTTTCCGACAGTGGCAAACTGAACAGTCAGACGCCGAACTGGTATTGGCTGGCCACAGCCTGGGCGAATATTCAGCTTTGGTATGCGCAGGCGTACTTGACCTGGCTACGGCCGTAAAACTGGTTGAGAAACGTGGTTTATATATGCAACAGGCAGTACCTGCGGGCACGGGCTCAATGGCCGCAATCATAGGTCTGGATGATGAGTCCATCGCAAAGATCTGTGAAGAGCAGGCTGAACAGCAAGTGGTTGCGCCGGTAAACTACAATTCACCGGGCCAGGTCGTCATTGCTGGCCACAAAGAAGCGGTTGAGCGCGCTTCTGCCGCGTGTAAAGAAGCGGGTGCCAAGCGTGCCTTACCTTTGGCCGTCAGCGTACCTTCTCACTGTGCACTGATGAAGCCAGCTGCACAGCAACTGGCTGCAGACTTGGCAGAAATTGAATTCGCAGCGCCTTTATTCCCTGTTATCAATAATGTTGATGTTGCACAGCAGCAAAGTGGTGATGCAATTAAAGATGCCCTCATTCGTCAGCTATACAGCCCTGTGCGCTGGACTGAAACGGTGCAGCAATTAGCTAAAGAGGGGATCACTCAGGCATACGAATTTGGCCCGGGTAAAGTTATCACCGGTCTGGTTAAACGAATTGATAAATCTATAGCGTGTAGCGCCGTTAATGATGCGGCAGCAATCACGTCTGCAAAGTAAATGACGGAATTGAATATGACAAACCTATTTGATTTGACAGGTAAAGTGGTACTTGTCACGGGCGCAAGCCGAGGCATTGGTAAAGCCATTGCAAATGCGATGGTGGCACAAGGTGCAAAGGTAGCAGGTACTGCAACAAGCGAATCGGGTGCAGAAAAGATTTCTGACTACTTGGGCGAAAATGGTAAAGGCTACAAGCTTAATGTAACTGACGCAGAATCGATTGAAGCAACGCTTCAGGCCATTAAACAAGACCTGGGCGATGTGGATGTGCTGGTTAATAATGCTGGCATTACCCGTGATAACCTGCTGATGCGCATGAAAGATCAAGAGTGGGATGAGATCCTTGATACTAACCTGAGCTCAATTTTCCGTTTGTCTAAGGCGGTTTTGCGTCCTATGATGAAGAAAAAATCAGGCCGTATCATTAACATTGGCTCAGTGGTCGGTACCATGGGTAATGCAGGACAGGCGAACTATGCAGCTGCCAAAGCGGGTGTGATTGGTTTCTCAAAATCGATGGCCCGTGAGGTGGCATCACGTGGTATAACCGTTAACGTGATTGCACCTGGTTTTATCCAAACAGACATGACTGATGAGCTAACTGACGAGCAAAAGGCGGCAACGCTCGCGAACGTGCCGGCAGGGCGCCTTGGTAAGCCAGAAGAGATTGCAGCAGCGGCTGTTTATCTCGCATCTGATGCTGGCGCTTATGTTTCAGGCGAAACTTTGCACGTAAATGGCGCCATGTACATGGTGTAACAATTGTGCGCGAGGTTGAAGTTTTTGTGATCTTGCGGCAATCTTACTTGAAATTGCTATGAAAATAGGCGATAAAAGTAAAAAATATTTAGTAACAGGTTTGACCAGAAAAAAAAGTCATGGTCAATCCTTGAATCACAGTATGATGCGCCGTAAACTACGCCGCAATCTGAAATTAACGCGATAGCGTTTAAATAAAGGAAAGAAGAATGAGCGACATCCAAGAACGCGTAAAAAAAATCATCGTTGAGCAACTAGGTGTTAAAGAAGAAGAAGTAAAATCAGAAGCGTCTTTCGTAGACGATCTGGGTGCTGACTCTCTTGACACTGTTGAGCTGGTAATGGCTCTGGAAGAAGAGTTCGACACTGAGATCCCTGACGAAGAAGCTGAGAAAATCACGACTGTTCAGGCAGCGATCGATTACGTTACTGCTCACGCTGAGTAATTAACGGTTTTAAATTAGGGCAGCATTCGCTGCCCTGATCATTTATCCCCCCATCATTTCGAAAATCCCTTTTGGAGGAAACCGTGGCTAAACGTCGAGTCGTAGTAACTGGCTTAGGTATGTTGACGCCGCTAGGTAATGACGTCGAGTCAACCTGGCAGGGCTTGTTAGAAGGCCGAAGTGGTATTCGCAATATCACACACTTTGACACTACTCAGTTCGGTACCAAGTTTGCGGGTCTGGTCAATGATTTTGACGAGACTCAATACATGTCAAAGAAAGATGCCAAGAAAATGGACTTGTTCATTCAGTACGGCATCGCGGCGGGCGTACAGGCGCTTAAAGATTCCGGGTTGGAAATCACAGAACAAAATGCCAAGCGCGTTGGTGTCGCTGTGGGTTCTGGGATCGGGGGCCTGACGCTGATTGAAGAAAACCATGTCAAGCTATTGAACAGTGGCCCACGCAAGCTGTCTCCTTTTTATGTACCTTCGACCATCATTAATATGATCTCAGGCCACCTGTCTATTATGCACGGTCTGCGAGGCCCGAACATTTCCATTGTGACGGCATGTACAACAGGCTTGCATAACATTGGCCATGCAGCACGTATGATAGCCTACGGCGATGCGGATGCGATGGTTGCCGGTGGTGCAGAAAAAGCGTCTACGCCAATCGGTATGGGTGGTTTTAGTGCGGCACGTGCTTTATCTACACGCAATGATGATCCACAAGCGGCGTCGCGCCCTTGGGATAAAGATCGTGACGGTTTTGTGCTGGCTGATGGTGCGGGTGTGATCGTGCTGGAAGAATACGAGCACGCGAAAGCGCGCGGCGCGAACATCTACGCAGAGCTGGTCGGCTTTGGTATGAGTGGCGATGCTTATCATATGACGTCACCACCAGAAGATGGTGCAGGGGCTGCACTAGCGATGGAAAATGCCTTACACGACGCTGGTGTTAATGCTGAGCAGGTTGGTTATATCAATGCACATGGTACGTCTACGTCAGCGGGCGACAAGGCCGAAACTTCGGCAGTGAAGTCTATCTTCGGCGATGCTGCGAAAGATGTGATGGTGAGCTCGTCCAAGTCGATGATGGGTCATCTGTTGGGCGCTGCAGGCTCTGTAGAGTCTATCATCAGCATCTTGTCGCTACAGCACCAAAAGGTCACGCCTACTATCAACCTGGATAACCCGGATGAAGGGTGCGACCTTGATTACGTACCACACACGGCACGTGATGCTAAGCTAGACTATGCGCTATGTAACTCATTTGGGTTCGGCGGCACAAACGGCTCTTTGCTGTTTAAGAAAGTCTGATAGCTAACTCAGTATAAAAACCCGGCAATGTCCGGGTTTTTTTATGTCGATATGACACCGTCAGAACAGCAGATATGATACAGTTGGCGCAATCAATTTGAAGTGGTAAAGACGAATGCAGCAGGTAAGCAGCCGGGATCGCGGCCTTAACTATGGCGATGGCTTTTTTACAACGGTTAAAGTTTCAGCGGGCAAATTGGAGCGCTGGGAAGGTCATTTAAAACGCCTGGCGCAGTGCGCAAGTACCTTGTATTTCCCTGAGATAAACTACAGTGCGCTGACTGAGCAATGCGAGTACGCGTCGAGGGACGTAGATGAAGGGGTGCTCAAAGTGGTGATCACCCGAGGTGAAGGCGGAAGAGGTTATGGCTTGCCAGAGGAGCCTCAGGTTACAACACTTGTGTCGTTATCGGCGTATCCGGCTCATTATACGCGCTGGCGTGATGCGGGCGTGACTTTGGCCCTATCCGATGTTCGTTTAGGCCACCAACCTATGTTAGCCGGACTGAAAACACTGAACCGACTTGAGCAGGTGCTCATTAAACAAAATGCCGCTCACAAAGCTGCGGATGACGTCCTTGTGATGGATTTACACGGCCAGGTTATCGAAAGTTCAGCAGCCAATATTCTGATCTGTCAAGATAAGCACTGGTATACACCCGATTTGTCTCAGTGTGGGATCCAGGGCGTGTATCTTGCAAGCCTGCAACAGCATAATCCCATTACAACGATTTCCCTGAGTCTGGAGTCTGTTTATGCGGCAGACGCTGTTTATCTGTGTAACAGCCTGATGGGCCTTGTGCCTGTGCGCCAGATTGATAATCATGGTTTCAGCCTGGATAAGGCGCATGCATTGGCAAAGGAGCTTGTTGTCAGATTATGATCAAAAAGCTGATTTTACTTTTGCTGTCAGGGTTAGTCATTGTTGTGTTGGCAGCTACGCATACCATTTCAGAATTTAAGGATGCGCCACTTCGCAGCGATACACGCTACTTTGAGGTGAAACGGGGTGACAGCTTTGTGGCAATTTGCCAGCGCTGGCAAGGCCTGGGCTGGGTCGAAAGCTGTTTGCCTTATCAGGTTTACGGCAAAGTGTTCCCGGAGCGAGTCAAAGTCAAAGCGGGTGTCTACGAATTACAAGGTTTGAGTGTACTCGATGCGCTATCAAAGTTAAGTGCCGGGGCGCAGGCCGATTTTATGTTCACTATCATTGAAGGGCAAACCTTTAAACAGGTACTGACCAATCTCAAGGATGCGCCGTTTATTCACTTTGACCTGAATGAAGCTGATATGGCAAAGCATATGCGCCTTGATACAGCAGGGCTGTCTGGTGACCGGGCTTTTCATCCGGAAGGCTGGTTATTTCCCGAAACCTATCATTATCACGCGCACAGTAAAGCATCTGCCCTGATAAAACGTGCCAGCGAGCGTATGCATCAGCAACTGGCATCTGCATGGCAGCAACGGGCAGCCGACTTGCCCATCAGCTCGGCTTATGAGGCGCTGATTCTGGCATCCATCATCGAAAAGGAAACGGGCAAAGCACAAGAGCGTCCGGTCATCGCGTCTGTCTTTGTCAACCGCCTGAACCGCAAGATGCGACTGCAAACGGACCCGACGGTTATTTATGGTCTGGGTGAGCGTTTTGACGGAGACATTAAGCGCCGCGATCTGCGCGAGCATACGCCTTATAACACATACCGAATCAATGGCTTGCCCCCAACACCCATTGCCATGCCGTCGTTCGCTGCAATAAAAGCGGCCACTCAGCCAGCACAAACGGATTATCTGTATTTTGTCTCAAAAGGAGATGGCAGCCATTATTTCTCCAAGTCTCTACGAGAGCACAATCAGGCGGTGCAACGCTACATATTGAATAAACAAAATGGCTGAACAAGTAAAAATACCTGCGCCGCTCAATGAGTGGTCGCAAGCGGCTGTATATTGTAGACAAATATGATATACCAGCAACATAACACTACACGGATAATAAAAACTGGAGCTCTGTAATGAATAAGTTGAATGCGCTCACACTCGCCGTAGCGATTGCTTTGTCGGGCTGTGCACAGGAAAGCCGGGTCAATCAGGTTGACTCTGCAGCAACTGCCGCTGCGCCATTGTCACGCGCTGACATCGACAAGCAAGTTGACGCCTATACGCAAACCTTTATAAATCATCAGCCTGCACTGGCAACCTCATTAAAGCTATCTGCCGATCAATACGGCAGTTATGCCGACAGACTGCCTGACTACTCAGCATCGGGTATGCAGGCGCTGCAAATTGATATGAATAATGCCGCAGAAAAACTCAAGCGTCTGCAAGCGCACAAGATGAGTGAAGATGATCGTTTACACCTGCGTGTGAACGAAGTGCTGGCGCGTTATTATGCCGGTGACGCCCAATTTAGCGGCGGATATATAGATACCTGGGGTGGCCACTTACCTTATATTGTGAATCAGCTTTCCGGGCCTCTGGTGGATATTCCAAACCTGCTCAAAGATCAGCACAGCGTTGAAAACCTGCAGGATGCGCAAAACTATCTGACCAGGCTGGACGCGTTTGCAACACTGACCGAACAGGTTCGCGGTAAGCTTGCGGATGATGCTGAAAAGGGCATCATCCTGCCCAAGGTCCTGTTCCCGAATACCTTTGGATACCTGAATAACTTTACCGCGCATTCGAGCGATAAACACCCATTGGTTACCTCATTTGACGCCAAATTATCAAATGTTGCATCTATTTCTGAAGCACAGCGCACTGAGCTCGTTAATGCGGCAGCAGCATTGGTTGATCAAAAGATCTATCCCGCATATCAGCGTGTGATTGCCGATCTTAAAGTGTTACAGGCAAAAGCCCCTGAAAAAGTCGGGATCTGGGCGCAGCCAGGTGGTGAAGCCTTCTATCAGCATGAAATTACCTATCTGGCCGATTCGGATCTCAGTGCACAGCAGATCCACGATATTGGGCTTGCGGAAGTTAAACGGATCACCGAGCGGATGGACCAGATCCTGCGCGAAAATGGTTATACCACGGGCTCTGTGGGCGACCGTATGAAGCAGCTAAATGATGAACCTCGCTTTTTATACGAAGACAGTGACGCGGGCCGCGAAGCATTGCTGACCTTCTTGCGTGGAGAAATTGAGACCATCAACAAAAAAGCACCGCAGTACTTTTCAACTCTACCGCCGCAAGAAGTAGAAGTACGCCGTATTCCCAAAGAAGTGGAAGCCGGTGCACCGGGTGGCTATTACAGCGGGCCTTCTCTGGATGGCAGTCGTCCCGGAGTATTTGCCATCAACCTTAAAGACATGAAGGCCGTACCAAGCTTTGGTATGAAAACTCTGACCTATCACGAAGCCGTGCCTGGGCACCATTTCCAGATTGCGCTCAACATGCTGCAGACAGACATTGGTCTGATGCGTCAGAATGCCTCGTTCAACGGCTATATTGAGGGCTGGGCGCTTTACTCTGAGTTAGTCGCCTATGAAATGGGAATGTACGAGAACGACCCGTTTGGTGATTTGGGTCGCTTGCAGGCAGAAGCCTATCGGGCTGCGCGTCTGGTGGTCGACACCGGACTGCACTATAAGCAGTGGACGCGTCAGCAAGCGATTGAGTACTTTGCTGAAGCGACGGGCTCGGCTATGAGCGATGTCACAGCGGCAATTGACCGTTATATCGCCTGGCCAGGTCAGGCCCTGGGTTATAAATTGGGTATGATTAAGCTCGTTGAGCTGCGCGATAAAGCCCGCAAGGCGCTTGGCGATAAGTTTGATATTAAAGCCTTCCATGATGTGATCTTACTGAAAGGTGCCAGACCTCTGGCGATTGTGGAAGACGACGTCGACCGCTGGGTCGCATCACAAAGTTAACTTTAAGAGGTGGCTGTATAGCCACCTTTTTACAACGCCTGCTTTTAATGCTGTAGAAAATATCGAGTGGTTTTTATTACCTGAAGTATTAAGACGTTAAGCCAGGCTGGCATCTCGTGACTGCCAGCTCATAACCGCCTTCAGGAAACGTCAGCAAGTCAACTTTTGTTTCCAATACCTATACGCCATTTCATTTCTGCCCCAGAATTTGATACGAACGGACGTGCCTGCCTTTCAAATGAAATGCCGATGCCCTGATCGCGCTAAGAAACACCTGCTCAAATCAACTCCCATGGATAAAAAATATTGTATACAATATAAATTCATTGTAGGGTGATTAGGTCTGCTACAGACAAATCATCAATGGGAACTCAACAGGAATTAGAAATGCGTAACAATAAAAATAATACGCAGGTGATCCGTCAAACGCTGGCTGCGAGTGCAATCGCGCTGGCATTAGGTGGCGCGGCGCCTGCATTTGCTGCAGATGGCAACAGTTTGATCAGAGGTAGTATCGTTAGTGGTCAGGGCAATGACCTGAGCAATGTGGAGCTCATCTTTACGCACAAAGCAAAAGGGCTGACATTTAGCGTCAGAACCAATGCTCAGGGTGAATACATTCTGCGTAACTTACCGGTCGGTCAATATCGGGTATCGATCGGTAAGGACGGGTTTGAAACTGTGCTCGAAGAGCAGGTTCAGGTCAGCATAGGCCAGTCGGTGTTACTGGATGCGCAGCTTAATCGCATCGGCGCGTCGGATATCGAGCGCATCGCGGTATCAGGTACGGCCATTCGTCGTGTTGATATGGCTTCTTCCACCGCAGGTGTGACCTACACAGACGAAGAAATTAAAGCCATGCCTGTTAATACCGGCTTTGAGAGTATTGCGTTGCTGGCACCGGGCACCGCAGAGCCAGGCGGTTCCGAGTTTAAGGATGCATCCAGCTTTGGTGGTTCATCGTCGGCAGAAAATGGCTATTACTTTAACGGTCTCAATGTTACCAGCATTCGTACCGGGCTGGGTTCAATACGACTGCCGTGGGAGGCGATTTCGCAAACTCAGGTGAAAACGGGGGGAGTGAGTCCCGAATTTGGTGGTGCACTGGGTGGTATCGTGAATGCGGTCTCCAAGTCGGGGGATAATGATTTTAAGTTGGGCGTTGAGATGCGCTACGACCCGGATAGCTTACGCAGTCAGCACGACGCCCTATACCAGCAAAATGGGGTGGTTGGTTATGACACCAATACCCAACAATCTACTGAATCGTATAAAGAGTTTCAGGTCTGGGCAAGTGGCGCACTGGTTGAAGACTCACTGTTTTTCTATGGTCTGCTGGCACCGTACCGAGAAAATGAAACCTGGGCCAGGCAAACGGTTTATAACGACCGGGAGCGGGAGGAGGATCGCTGGTTTGCCAAGTTAGACTGGTTTATCAATCAGGACCACTCTGTGGGATTTTCTGCGATGAACAACAAGCGAACCTGGGAAACCACCTCCTTTGCGTATGACTGGGAAACCAATGTGGTGGGAGAGCAGCGGGGAGTTGCCGCACCAGGTGAAGACGGCGGTAAAGTATACAGCCTGAACTATAACGGTTATATCAATGATTTTTTCAGTGTTTCCGCTGTCGTTGGACGGGTGTCGGAAAACGTGGAAAATGTGGTTGCTTCTACGGATCCGGGTGTCTGGGATGAGCGTGACGGCTTTGTTACTGTCTCTTCACATACCGCCAGCGGGATCACCGAAGAAGAGTTTATTCGCGATCAGTTCAAACTTGATTTTACCTGGGATCTGGAAATGCACTCAGTGTCGTTTGGTATCGATTACAGCAAGATTACGGTGGATTATTACGAAGGACAAAATGGACTGGGCGAGGCGCAGGGCTGGTGGACTATCTTAACTGCGTCGGAGGATGATATTTCAGGCGCGCCTCAGGGGACGGACTATATTGAGCGTCGCGTGCGTACCCGGGAAGTGGGGAACAAATCCGACTCTACGTCACTGGCACTGTATGTAAATGACAGCTGGCAGGCAACAGACAACCTGGTGCTTAATCTGGGGGTCAGATACAGCGAGTTTGATAATTCGACCTCTAGCGGTGAAGCGTTTGTAGATATGACAGGTCAAGTTGCGCCCAGATTGCAAGCCATTTACGACTTACACGGCGATGGCAGCGCTAAGATTTTTGCAACCTATGGGCGCTACTTCCAGCCTGTTTCGGCCAACATGAATGTGACCCTGGGATCGTCATCCATTGAATGGTTTGAGTACTTCGCATTGGATCAGGTTGACGCCAATGGCGTGCCAGTTTTGGACCCTGATGGCGCGCCCAGCAGAGGGGCGCAATTGCGGGAGCGTTACTGGCGACAAAGGGGGATCACGGAGCCCGGTCTGATAGCGTCATCCTCCCTAAAGCCGATGTATTCGGATGAGTTCACTCTGGGTTACCAGCAAGAAGTGTTTGGTGATATGGCGCTTGGAATTCGCGCCATCTATCGTGACTTAGGACGCAGCGTGGAGGATACCGACGTGGGACCGGTACTGGCTAAGAAACTGGCTGAACTGGGGATCAAGGATAACGTCGGGCAAAGCTCTTATTATGTGCTGAATAACCCTGGAGAGGCCATTAGCATGAGTTACGACTTTGATGGCGATGGGCAGGTTGATGAGATCACCCTCAGTGCTGAGGAGCTGGCCCTGCAACAGGCTAAGCGCAAGTATCTGGCACTGGAATTGACCCTCGAAGGTAATGTGACCGACCGGTTTCGGATTAATTCGTCCTATACCTGGTCTCATAGCTACGGTAATACAGAAGGCCTGGTCAAGACTGACAATAACCAGGCCGACCCGGGCTGGACAACGTCCTATGACTATGCGGATCTGATGGACAATGGGTACGGAGATCTCCCCAATGATCACCGCCATGCAATTAAGTTTTCCGGTGCCTATGAACTGACCGATGAGCTGACGCTGGGTATGGTTGCGCGCGCCATTTCCGGGCGGCCGACAAACTATTTATCCTTACACCCGCGTAATGTGGATAGCTGTAAAACAGGCAGCCCGTGGGATGCGTGTGTGAGCCGGGACTATGGTCATGTCAGTCACTATGATGAGCATGGTAATGCAGCCCCGCGAGGCAGTATTGACAACCTGCCATGGCTGACAAGCTTCGACTTATCAATGGCCTACAATACCGATATCTCGGGCCATGATCTGATGCTCAAGGCCACAGTTTACAATCTGCTGAACAACGATGCGGCGCTGGATATCACCGAAACCAGAACCCGCAACAGTTCGGTGGAAGGTCAGGAACTGGAGTTGAACCCGGATTATGGCCTAGTGACGCGTCGTCAGGAAGAGCGGTTTGTTTCTTTGGTAGCACGCTTTACTTTTTAATTTGTAGTTTTCCCTGGTCAGTCGGGCTTCATGCCCGGCTTTTCCTTATGGAGGCGTAATGACACGTTACCTAACTTCCTGGCGTATTCCCTCGCATTGGACTCAGATCCAGGCACTGGATATGCATACAGCAGGTGAGCCGCTGCGTATTATCACCGCCGGCGTGCCAGAGCCACAAGGCAAGAGTATGGTTGAAAAGCGCTTATATTGCATGGCGCACTACGACAAGATTCGCCGAGCGCTGATGTTTGAGCCGCGCGGTCATGCCGACATGTATGGCGCATTACTCACAGAACCCCAGCGAGCTGATAGCGCCTTTGGCGTACTGTTTATGCACAATGAAGGTTACTCCACTATGTGTGGCCATGCGGTGATAGCGCTGGCTGAGCTGGCCAGAGCACAAGGAGCGGACTTGGATGGGGAGCAGCGACTCAACATGGATACGCCCGCAGGACAGATCTGTGCGTTTTATTCTCCGAATAAAAAACAGGTGGGATTTTATAACGTCCCTGCTTTCGTTTGCCAACTGAACGTGGCGGCGGTGCTCGCGGGAGTGTGCACAATGCACTGCGATATTGCGTTTGGTGGTGCTTATTATGCGTATGTCGATGCCGATCAACTCGACCTTGCACTGGATCTGCAAAATAGCGAAGAGATCATTTGCCTGGGCAGAAAAATAAAACAGGCATTAACGGGCAAGATAGAGCTTGAGCACCCTGAAGATGCCTCGCTGAGTTTTTTATATGGCGTTGTGTTCTACTCCAATTCTCAGGTGAGCGGAGCACATTGCCACAGCCGCCATGTCTGTATTTTTGCCGACGGGTCGCTCGATCGCAGTCCAACCGGCACAGGCGTTAGTGGCAGAGTAGCTTTGCTGGCTGCCCGGGGGGAGCTGGCGGTGAATGAGGTCATTCATATCGAGGGGATCCTGGGCTGTGGTTTTGATGTCAGTATTGATGCTCTGTGTCAGTATGGTGCCCGGCAGGCAGTTCGACCAAAAGTGTCCGGCGAGGCGTATGTCGTCGGCGAACATACATTTTGTCTGGATCCTGAGGATCCACTTCAACAAGGCTTTATTTTACGATGAATCAATATTTGCAACGACAAACAGCCTTACGCAGCCAGCTTAGCGCATCAGGTTATGATGCTATGGTGGTGTTTGGCTATGAAAATATTCGTTATTTATGCGGGTTCAGCGGCCACGCAGCCACTTTGCTCATCAGTGCTGAGCAGTGTCTGTTGATCACCGACTATCGTTATGTTGAGCGTGCACAGGCAGAGGCCGAACATGCTGAAGTGATACTCAGACAGCGAGACCACGAAAGTCTGGGGCAATGCCTGAGCCGTTTGTCTGGTGAACTAAAGGCGCTCGCGTTCGATGCTGCCCATATTGATGTGGGCCAGTGGCAAGAGATCAGCGGCGAGCTGTCAGGGCGCACTGTAACGCCCACTCGGGGACTGGTAGAACAATTAAGACAAGTCAAAACCGCAGAGGAAATCGACTGCATTCGCCAGGCGGCGCAAATCGCTGACAAGGCCCTGGCGGATACCTTGTCCCTTGTGAAAGCAGGAGTCAGTGAGCGCGACCTGGCGCTGGAGCTGGATTATCGCATGCAAAAGCTGGGCTCTGAAGGCGTGTCGTTTGACACTATCCTCCTGTTTGGCGCACGCAGCGCCTTACCGCATGGCAGCCCGTCAACACAAAAGCTCAAGCACGGCGACCTGATCCTGATTGATTTTGGTGCCGTTGTTGGTGGTTATCGCTCGGATATGACGCGCACTTACGTTTACGGCATGCCCTGTCACAGGCAGCGCGCCATGTTTGATACGGTACAAACCGCCCAGCAAGCAGCGTTGGCACATGCGTCTTCAGGCGTTGATTGTCAGGTACTCAATACGGCGGCGCACGCGGTACTTCAAAACAGCGAATTTGCCAGGTATGCAGGAGAGGGGCTGGGACATGGCTTGGGTTTGTTTCTGCATGAACAGCCTTTTATCAAACCTGGCGTCGACTATCGCCTTGAAGCGGGGAATGTGATCACCATTGAGCCAGGTATTTATATTCCGCAATTTGGTGGTGTGAGACTGGAAGAGGACATCGTCATTACAGCGTCAGGCTATGAGTTGTTGACGCATGCACCACAAGATTTTGAACTGTGAGGGAGACAAGATGAAAGTAATAGACCGAGAGCAGGTGCACCAGGCACTGACTTTTCCTGCTTTGATTGCGGCGCTGCAGCGCGGATTTGCCAGCGAACATGCCATGCCCAGGCGCAGTGTGTTCGAACTGGACACACAGGCTACGAATCACGATGCATTTGCCGTGCTGCCCGCCTGGAATGACTCCGTGATTGGGGTCAAAGCCTTTACTTACTTTCCCAACAATGAAGCAAAAGGTAAAGCCAGTTTATATTCAAAAATCATGTTGTTTGGCCGCGAACATGGCGAGCCGCTGGCGCTGGTGGATGGCACACAGGTGACGTTATGGCGTACGGCCGCGGTTTCCGCACTCGCGGCGTCTTATTTGGCCAGGGAAGATGCCAGTCACTTAGTCATGTTCGGGTCGGGCAATCTGGCACCTTATATGGTGCGTGCACACCTTGCGGTAAGAAATTATGACAAGGTGACGCTGGTTGCCAGAAACCCGGACAAAGTGGCTACGCTCAGGGCGCTGCTGGCTCAGGAATATCCAAAGGTGAAGTTCGAATTAGGTCAAAGTCAGGCCACATTAGTCGCCTCTGCCGATGTTATCTGTACGGCGACGGGCAGCCATAGTCCCCTGTTTGATGGGCGCTGGTTGAGCGAGGGCACACACATCGACGCAATTGGCAATCACCACTCAACGGCCCGGGAGCTAGATACTGCAACAGTACTTGCCAGCCGGGTCTTCGTTGACAGCAAGACCAATGTACTTAACGAAGCGGGAGAGTTACTCATTCCCATCTCTGAAGGGGTGTTTAATGTAGATCAAGTGGAAGCGGAATTGGCTGATATGGCCAGAAAAAACCACTCATTACGCACGCATTGCAGCGACATCACACTGTTTAAATCCGTTGGCACAGCGCTGAGCGATCTGCTGGCAGCCAAACTGGTACTGGAGCAGGTCGAGTGTGGAAATTTGTAAGGAAAAACAAACAGCGCTGCCGTATGTGTCCAGTCATCGACCTGGTTGTAGTCAGGGACCGACGCTTGCTTAATCCGCTGGTGTGCCATCAGGCACATATGCTGGTGACGTATCGATATGCAGGTGCGCTTGCCAGTGATACGCTGCTCTACGACTCAGTTTTGTTCCAGCGATTTCATTCGGGAAAGGTGTGCCAGGTATTAGCCGATGACCATGGCATAGTGCAGGCCTAACATTTTCAAACACTCTCTCACTGAAAGGCACGGGGAGACTTTATACACTTAACCCGAATGAAATAAACACAGTCAGGGTAAATTGTATGAAAAACTGGATTGCATTCTCTTTGGTCGCCATTTTTGCAAGTGGCTGCGCACATCACAATAACGTTCGTCCTTCTGCCGACGGCAAGCACTATGTGAATCTAACCGCAGAAACCAGAGAGGCAGCAGGTAAGGAAGCGCTTGAGCAGGCTAACCATTATTGCGATAAGCAAAGTCTTGGTCATGCCTATATTCAAAATGAAACCATTACCTACATGGGCTCAATGCCTGAGCAGGACTACCTGCAACAACGTAATATCGCAACGGCAGTGGAAGCTGCAGGCACCGCGATGTGGATCTTTGGTGAAAATGCCGTTGATGATGTAGGGGCAGCCATGAGCATTGGCGGCGGTATCGCTGAAGACTCAATGGGCGAACCCTACCAAATTACCTTGGCGTTCAGTTGTAAATAATCTCCCCCCAGGTTCAAAGCGGTGCTGCGATAGACAGGCATTTGTCTGAGATATACGCACCCTTTGCACCTGACCTTTTCCAATATGCCAAGAGCACTAAGACGATTGTTTTTTAATGTGATTTGGTTACACTGTTAACAAGTAGGCAGTTACCGGACCCGACATTTGCATGAAGCATAGGATCACGCAGTTTGCACTTCTTGTTGTCACCTTAATGCTCTGGCAAGGGTCGGTGTATAGCGCCACCAGTTCACAGGCTCCTATCAATATTGCCATTGTAGGCAAGACCAAAAACGACAGCTTTTATCAGCAGTCGTACAAAGGGTGCTCGCGCTTTGCCCGCGATTATCCCAACGTTAACTGCATTTATGATGGTGCCGATGACTATCAGGATGTCAGAACTCAGGTACTGATCGTCAAAGAGCTACTGCGAAAGGGCATTGATGGTTTACTCATCTCCACTACTGACTCTCAGTTCCTGGTTGAGGGCGCGTTAAAACAGGCGGCTAAAAAAGCCATTCCGGTTATCACGTTTGACTCGGATCTGCTCCCGGAACATGAATCATATCGGCTCACTTATGTCGGCACCAATAATTTTGACTTTGGAATGGCGCTCGGCGAAGAAGCAAAACGCTTTAAATCCAGCGAAAAGCAGTTTATTTGCCTGCAGTCTGGGCATCAGACAACCCCAAACCTGAATCAACGCATTGCGGGCGTACGTCATGCGCTGTCGGGGCAAAGTGAAAAAAGACTGTCGGGTGAAAATGGCTGGGTAGAACATTATCGTTGTCCGCTCTATACACTGGGTCGGCGCTCGGATGCGCTGGATCAACTTGTTACTATGATGAAGTATCCCGATCCCCCCATCTTTCTTGCCGTTGCCGGGTTTGCCCAGTTTAATCCAGACTATATTAATCGCATGTCACAGTTTAAATCTCAGATAGCCAGGCAGCAAAGGGTGATCATTTCAGCCGATACCGAGAATAGTCAGCTCAAGGCATTGCAAAGGGGATTGTCCGTAACGAATATTGGGCAAAAGCCGTTTGAAATGGGGCGTCTGGGTACTGAGCTTTTGCACCAGTTTATCACCCAAGGTGTCAAGCCTGTGCAGTCTCATTACTATCTGGATTACCATTATTGTAATAATGGTAATGTTGAAACTTGCACGACCAATCATTGATATTTGTCCTGTCAGTACTAAAATAATCGAATAAACATTACCTTAAAAGCTCGGTTGGTCGATGAAGAAGTACCTGTTATTGTTGCTTTTGCTGTGCAACAAGGCGTCCGCTGGGCCGCTGCATTTTGTATCAATTAACTATCTGATTGAACAGGAAGTGGGTCGTCTGGTGTTACCCCAGGTATATCACAAACTCAATGTATCTATCGTGATCACACCCTACCCGGGAAAGCGTGCGCAGCAGCTGGTACGCAGCGGTAAAAGACATGGAGAGATAATGCGGATCTTTAGCTATGGCGAAGAGAACCCACATACAATTCGCGTTCCGACACCTTATTACACGCTAGAGACCATGGCGTTCGTGCGCAGTGATGCGCAACTGGATATTCACAGCGAGCAAGATTTAAGCAAATACAGAATTGCAAAAGTACGCGGTGTAAAACATACCAATAACATTACCAAGGGCATGCCTGAGGTGGAGGATACGGATACCACCATACAGGCGTTAAATCTGGTGTCTAAGGGGCTGGCCGACGTAGCGTTGACTAATCGAATTGACGGTCTGGTCATGCTAGCGCAGGCAGGGATTGAGAATGTTGTCCCTCACCAGCGCAGCTTTCGTGTACTGGCGCTTTACCACTATATCCACAAAGATCAGCAGCACTGGGTTGATAAAGTTGATGGGGTGTTGCGCCGCATGATGCAAAGTGGCGAGCTGGCGGCGTTGATAAAAAAAGCAGAAAACCAAGTGATTTCAGAACACTGTCGGCAGAGCACGGTGGCAAGCGAACTATGCCGACGTCACCTCAATCAGGAGGAAGACTGAGCTGCGCGATTAGCACGCCACTGGCGTATCTTGTTACCAAAGCTGAGCTTAAAGCCCCAGTAAACGATGACCAGTAAGATAAACAGTTCAGGTAGTGCCAGCAAGCCCGAGTCTATCAGAGATTGTGGTAATACTTTTGCAGCACCTTGTGACAAGAATGAGCCAACCGATATAAATAAAGCAAAAGTCATTCTCCATAAATGGCGGAACAGTCGCGGTTTTGGGTTAAGCCCGCCCGCATACACCAGGCGCACGTCGCCAACAAAAGATAAGCCAGCGAGTAAAACAAAAAAGTAGTAATCATAAGCGCTTATGCCATGTTTTATCTCGGCCTGGCTGGTTCCTGCCTGGCCGCTGAAGTAAAGGCAGGCAAGGATGATCAACAGCGAACACACTGGCATTACATAATCAAACTTTCCCCTGGTGTTAGGCTTGGTCTTCACTGCCAGCCACGCGCTAAGCACCAGATAAGTGGTAAAGATACCCGCGATGGCGGTGATGATCATGGGCTGAAATAGTGCGATCAAAGTGCCGCTGATAGCCATGATAAGCATAGTGTAAACAAACCAGGTGCCTGCCGAGGCATGTAAAGATTTCCCTTTTGCAACAGTTAAGGCGACAACACCTGCAATTATGGCAAGGGTACCCGTGATTATATGCGCTAGCATAGTCATTGTGATCTGTTCCATCTTATTCTTCCTGTTTATTGCGATGTGGTTGTGTTGCACTTTATACTGACCTACAAAGCCTGTCGTCCAATACTACAGGTCAGGACACTTTAAATAATTATAAGTATAAATATCATAAGGTTGTAATGGTTTGTTTGAAGCTGAATGGACGTTCGTCTATACCTTTTTACTCGGTGCACTGGGCCTGGCATTGACTATTCTGATTGGCAGAGCGAAGCGCTGGCACTGTTACCGTGCACTGGCATTGTTTCTTACTGCTCTGTTTGTGATTTTGGCCGGCCCGCTTATTTTTGCGCAATTTCCAGCTGCCCGCTACGTCTATATCGCGGCGATAGTGCCTGCCTGGCTGTTACTGTTTCCCTGCTTCTATCTGTATACGCGCGGCTTAACATCAGCGCGTCCCTGGCGTTTTACTCGTAAGAGTGTGTGGCATTTCGCCCCAGCTATTATGTCGTGTGTACTTTCTGTTAGCTTGTTGAGCCTGCCTGAATCGGATTTACAGGATATTTTTTTCGCACAAGGGGATGTTGAGCTGGCAACTGAGGCACGCCTTGCTGTCAGGCTGATCATCGCAGTTATGCTGTTCTGGCCGGTGCAGAGCCTGGTTTATGTTATTAAAACCTGGCGCAACTTGCTGTCCTACCGACGTCAGCTTCATGCGGTGTTTGCCAGCACAACAGAGCGAGAGCTGGGCTGGCTGGGGATTGTATTGCTACTAATGCTGTTTACCTGGGGCTGGCTGGCGCTCACGTTGCTTCAGGATTTGAGCTCTCATCCGACCTTGTTGCGTGAAGGGGGCGTTGCGATTTTGACTGCTGTGACCGTCTGGCTGTTACTTTACTGGTCGTTAAGACAAAAGCCTGGGTTTGATAAAATTTATCACCTCACGGAGCTGCCAGCAGTGACAGACACTGTGACTAGTGCAGAGAAGGAAGAAAACACGCAGACCAAATATCAGCATTCGGCGTTGAGCGATGAACAGGCAACTCGCATTGCCAGGAAAATACATACAGCTGTGGTCACAGAGGAGCTTTATTTGGAGCCGGACCTGACCTTATACAAGCTGGCGGATTATCTGAAGGTGTCGGCAAACTACGTGTCTCAAACTTTAAATCAGACATTAGGCCAATCGTTTTTTGATTATGTGAACAAAGCCCGTATTGACGCCGCTGCAGAACTTTTACTTGCAGGTGAGAAGACCGTGCTGGATATCGCGATGGCGGTGGGTTTTAATGCACGCTCTTCCTTTTATAAGGCATTTAAAACCCACACGGGAATGACACCGGGGGAATATAAGAAGCATATACGTGCGAACACATAGTGTGATAAATATGTTTATTTTTTGTTTCGTTCATATTGCTTTGATGGGGGAGAGTTGCTAGCTTAAAAGGTGAGTGATAAATAAACAAGGACATGACATGAAACTGAAAATTAAGAAGTTGAAAAATCTGACTAATACAAAAAAACTTACTGATGCACAAACACCTTTTATCGCAGGTGGTATGCCACCAGATATTACCAACTATGAACTATGTAATACGCTGACTGACAGGTGGAGTTGTACGCGTGCAGCCTGTGAGGTGTAATTGTCGGACAAAAGGTTAGCTCAATCGCATTAACATCATTTGTTGTGATTGAGCGTCACTGAGATATATTTCTCGTTAAGATCAGAAGTTGTTATTCCTTTGCCTTTACCTACTAAAGTGTGTTCATCATTTCCGTGACCCGTTGAGAGCGTGTAAAAAATTGTGTCCGCACTTTAAAAGGTTACCTGCGTCATATTACTAAAATTCTTAACGGCTTCTCGCTGATTCTGCGGATACGTGCGGCCATCCTGTGAGGGACACAACACTGACGCCTGCCTTTGTTGTGAAATAGCGGGTGTGGTGTTTCTAGGCGTTTGTGTACGCACCGGCTCAATCCAGTAATATCGGGGGAGTGCGCTTAGGTTTTAGCTGAATGTGTGCAAAGCAGGGGATTGCTTGCTCAGGTGAGGGAGTCAATTGAATGAGCAAGGGTGCTACCAGCGTGTCACACTGGTAGCACATTTGCCGGACTAGTCGATTAAGTCTTCTACGCCGACGATAACCCAAGGCGCGTCGCCCTGTGTTTTTCTTTCCAGGTGCCAGATCTCATGGATTGGCTCTTCCTGCTTGTCACCAAGGTCACGGTATTTACCTTTGAACATCACGCTCACTTCCCAGGCAACTGGAGAGGTTTCTGCACGTACTAGTTGTGCATCCACAAACATGACTTCTGTTGCAACGTCACCCTGCTGTGCACGGTCTTGTTTAAACTCTTCAACCAGTTCGGGGCTCAGGTATTCTGCCAGGGTGGTGAAATCGCTCTGGTTCCAGGCATTTTGAACGGTATGGTAGTGATCGCGTGCGCCTTGCAGGAAACCATTCACATCAAAGTCCGCAGGCAGGTTGAAAGGAACCTGTTCCTGTTGCTGACCAAAACCACTGCTTACCGGGGCTGACTGTGGCTGCTGACGGAACTGAGCTGGTTGGTTGTGACCCTGGCCCGTATTATTTTGGCCAAAGTTACCGCCACCAAAGTTGCCACCCTGTGGCATACCGGCCATATGTGGCTGCTGGCGCTTGGTCATAAAGGACTTAATGACCTTAAACAACACAAATGCCAGGATTGCGAACAGGATCATTTCCATAAACTGGAAGCCTTCAAAGTCATCGCCCATCATAGCTGCGATAAGGCCACCGGCCAATAGACCGCCCAACACGCCTGCCATAATGCCTTTTTTGTTTGATTTAGGCTTAGCAGTGGTATTGGGTGCCAGGGTTTTGGTGTCGACTTGTTTTTTCTGTGCTGTAGTACTGGTTGCGTGGGTTTTACCCGCGCTTTTTTTACTGCCGAATTTTTTGCGTGCTTCTGCACTGAAACTGGTAGATACCAGAACGGCAATTAGTGTCATTAAAACAACAAATTGTTTCATGGTGTTCCTCTGGGTTTTTGATCTGACTGCATTGTAGTGAATCAATGAGGTGAAGCGAAGCAATTTCAAGAGCACAGCCATATGGAATATGACCTAATTTTTCATAAGTTTTTGTATTTAAAGGTTTTTACTGGGTTTTGGCGTAGCGTCGAAATATTCTTTCTGACCATTCGAAAATATCTGATTAGTGCATTTTTACTATCAACTATTTACTCGTGATAACGAAACCTCAGTGCCCACACGTTGGGGAACTGAGGCCTAGAGAGGTATGAAGGATTATAACCAGCGCAGCGAGTCGTTTACTGCTGTCTGATATTGTTCAAGCGGGGCATCCAGATTAGCTACTAAAATGGTATCTGCCCGCTCACCGGGTTTGATGCTGCCGCTAAAGCGCTCATCGGCAAAGCGTTGCTGAGTGCTTGCTGCGTCAGTGCTGTCGGTTGGCACAATAAAAACGGTCACCGGCCCATGATCCGACTGAAAAACAAGATGCAAACTGCGTTGCCCTTTGAAATTACAGAATGTGGCATAGGTCACCTTGCCGGGCATGGCTTCGAGCTTGCCACCAAACATGGCCAGTTTCTCATTGACCTCCTGAAGCTGTACCTCATCTGTCAGGGCTAATGCCTCTGCTTCATAATACACATGCTGCAAGGCGTGCTCTCCGGCTTGCAAAGGCGCATGCACCGACGTAGCAAAATACAAAGATACCGCCAGCAGGGCCGAGGCTGCGGTGGCCAGCGGCGCTTTAAAACGCCGATACCAGGCAAGTTGCTTCACCTCTGCGCTTTGTTTGCTTGAGGTGTCTGTATCTGCCTGCTGTTTTGCCAGGATCTTCTGCGCCAGATCATCAGGCACGGAAATATCCAGTGCGCTGTGCAGCGTCGCATCAAAATCTTGCATCTCTTTGACGAGACGTTGTTTGGCCGGGTCTGTGTCTGCCTGCGCAATTACGTCCTTATCATTGGGGTCGGCAAACAAGCGGCGACGAAATTCGAGTTCATCCATCAGTTTGATGCCCCTTTTGCTGTTTCGGTCACTTGTGTTAAAGCCTCTTTCAATTGGTTTCTGGCACGGTAGAGCCTGGTCATCACGGTATTTTTGTTGAGTTCCAGGATCTGTGCAATTTCTTCGCCGGAGCAGCCCATCACCACCTGCAACAACAGCGGCTCCCGATATTCCTCTGACAGTAAGCTGATCTGTCTTTGGATCATCATTTGCTCTGTCTGTGAGTCGGGTGAAGCACTGGTTGCATCAACCAGGGTGTCTTGCTCAACATCGGCATAATCAAATTGTTTGCGCTCAAAACGACGCGCATTTTCACGCCGCAATATGGTTAATAACCAGGATTTGGCTGCGCTGTCATCCTGCAAGGCGTCCAGTGATCGCCAGGCGCGTAAAAAGGTTTCCTGAACCAAATCTTCAGCAATGGTCGGGTCCTGGCACAACCAGTAAGCAAAGCGATAAAGCTCCTTGTTGTAAACCTGGACCAGACTTTCGTAACGTTTTTGTTTTGTGGTCATGCTAATAAGACCTTGTCTTTAGCAAAGTTATTTCATTAAACCGAAGAAAAATTAATATAACGGTTCAAGAGTTTGTTTTTTCGCGTTTTTAACCTGTTTATGCTGGGTCGCCAGAAGGCGGTACAGTAAGCTCAGATCGACGCTCTCCTGGTTGGCACTATAGAGTGCGCCTTGCAACTTTGCAATTTCGTTTTGCAACTCCCGGCTGAGCTGATGACGCCAGGCAGCGAGATGCGCATAGCCTTGTGCCCGAGCCAGGGCTTTAAGCGCCTGATAACAGGCCGCTGTATCCGAGGCGTTTGCTGCTTGCTTGAGCTGCTTGAGTGCCTCAGCTTCATCGGGCAATTTGCTTGTCTGCTCAGGCGCTGCCGGTTTGCGTGGCGTTGAGTGGCGAGTCACGAACCAGATAGCCAGAGTAATTAGCCACAACACATAGCCGGATGCAATCAATGCCCAGTCCAGCCAGGTTTTATCCGCCGCCTGGATCACAATTTGTGGCTCGGCCTGGGTTGTTGTTTGTTGTGGCGCGCTGACAACCGGAGCGGGCGCGACCGAAACCTGGTTGGGATCGGCTTTTACCTCAATGGTTTTTGATGGCAAGGTGGCATACTGCACTTTGTTGATCACGGTATTAAACCAGGGCACCTTTATTTCAGGCAGGGTATAAGTGCCGGGTGTCTGGGGTAGCAGGGCGTAGGAGGCGATCAGTTGAGAAATCACGCGGCCATCGCGAGTCATTTGTTTGCGATCGGTTTCATCCGGGTAAGTTCTGAAGCCATCGACGTCAGGTACCTGAATGTCAGGCAACTGCTCTTTGGTGACGCCCAGTGCGGTGAGTGTCAGGGTGCGGGTAATGGGTGTGCCAACCACTACGGTTTGGTCACTCGGCTGCCATTCTTCGCTGAGGTTAACCAGTTCACTGGGCAGCCAGGTGCCGGAGTAGTCGTTCGGGATGGGCTGTACCTCCACCTCTATGCTGTCGCCCATCGCGGATACGGCCATACGGCGGTAGCCTTCGCGGATCTGGCCGTTAAAGATAGGCGGCTCCAGCGTATAGGTGCCGCTTTTTTGTGGCTGCACCAGATATTCTCGCGTTACCACCATGTAGCGACGACCATTGACAATTTCATAGTCTTCACTTTGCTTACCCAGTTGGGCGATTTGTGCATCCTGCATCTGTGGGGCGCTGAGTTGACCATCGAGCAGATCCTGACCAAGATACAGTTTCACCGTGTATAGGGCCGCCTGTTGGACGTGCAGAGTATCCGGTTTTAGCTCTGCCTTAATAAAGATATTTTGCTGCGCCTCGCCATCTTGCTCACGGGCAAGAACTTTAAGTTTGATAGGGCGAGACTGATGACCCGCAACCTCAAAACTCGGGATGGTAAATTCCCCGGCTTTGCGAGAGAGCAGCTGCATTTGCCAGCTGGTGGTACTGCTCATACTGCCATTGATAATACTGGTACGTGAGCTGGTACTGATTGGGCTGGTAACAAATTGACTACTCAGCGCGCTGGTATCGGGTATTTCACCAGACACTTTACCGTTGGCCTCTATGGTCAGGGTAAAATACTCGCCAACCAGCACCGGGTTTTTATCTACACTGGCGCTGAGTTGGTCCACAGCCCAGACAGGCATCATTGTAATAAGTAAGATCACGGATCCCAGTAATCGCGTTACCATGATTTTTCTACTCCTCGCGGGCGGCGCTGACGCACCCGTTGTTGTGATTCCAATAACATTTTGTTGCGCAGCAAGATAGCAGGATCGTCTGGTACTTTACGCAGTAACTGATCGAGTTGCTGTGCTTTTTCTTTTTCTTCTGGTGTCAGTGGGCGACTTTGCATCATTTGCTGTGTCCCCTGAGGCTGACTTTCATTGTCAGTAGCTTGTTGCTGTGCCTGCTGCATCTGCTGAGCAGCCTGTTCAGCTTGTGGTTCCTGTGCTTCCTGTTGCTGCGGTTGCGCAAGCTCAGGGGCATTGTCATTGTCTGACTCAGGTGTCTCCTGAGACTCAGCGTTTTGCTGGTTTTGTGTGTCACTTTGTGACGCGTCTGATTGTTGCTCAGAGTCAGACTGTTGTTCAGAGTCAGATTGCGAAGACGATTGCTCGTCCTGTTGTTCGCCTGATTGTTGCCCGCTTTGCTGTTCACCGTCTTGCTGCTGATCACTTTGCTGATCGCCGGACTGCTCCTGATCATCAGACTGGTCGCCATTTTGTTGCTGAGACTGCTGCTGTTGCTCCTTGAGGCTCTCGACCAGCTGTTTATTGTCCTGCGCCTGCTTAAAGTCGGGGTCCAGCTTCAGGGCCTGCTCATAGGCTGCAATGGCCTGGTCGAGTTGTCCCGACTTGGCCAGTGCATTGCCATAGTTATACTGCCCGGTGGCAGATGTGGTGTGCTTAAGCTGCTCGGCTGCACGTTCATAATCACCGGCTTTGTACAATGCGGTGCCTTTCAACAGCGGGTTGTCAGCGGCCTGGGCTTGCTCAAAGTCACCTTGCTGATACGATTCCAGTGCCTGCTGATCCTGATTTTTAAACCAGCTGGTCCAGTCTGCGCTATACCCAACTTGTGGTTGCAGTAACGCAACCACAAGCAATCCCAGCGTGAGCGGCTGGGAGCGCATCAGCCAAAGCGCCAGTGGCACAATAATAAACAACAAATATTTACCCGCATCCAAGTGCCACAGCGTTTCACCTGGCTGTTCATTACTGTCCAGATCGGTCACTTTGGATGGGGCAAAGGTTTTGATGTCACTGTCACTGGGAGTATAAGTCGCGTAGCGGCCGCCGAGTCTCGAGGCTAGCGCAGACAGACGCTCAGGATATAGTTTCGGTACCACAATCTGCCCATAGCGGTCTTTCAAAAAACCGCCTTCAGGCAGGCCAATTGGCGCACCGTCTAGCGTGCCAATACCATAAACGTGTAGTCGGTAACCTGTGCCATTTAGCAAGTCTGCGATATCTGCCAGCTCTTCCTGTTCGACCTCGTCGCTGATCAGGATAATTTCACCCTCAGTGTAACCGGCCTGATCCAGCAAAGTCTTAGCCTGATCCAGCCCCGCCAGAACATTAGCGCCTTTGCTGGGCATGATGTCAGGGCTCAGGCTGGGTACCAGGTTAGCCAGGGTTTTGACATCATCAGTCAGGGGAGATACCACAAAGGCGTCTCCTGCGTATGCAACCAAAGCGGTGTCGCCTTCGGTAAACTGCTCAATCATATCCAGCGTTTTAAAGCGGGCCTGAGTGAGCCGGTTAGGCTGAATGTCGGTGGCAAACATGGAGTAAGACATATCCATGACCAACACCCGGGCCTGTTTGCTCTTAAACACCGGGACTGTGTGCTTCTCAAAGCTAGGTCCTGCTGCGGCTAATATACTCAGCAGTAATAACAAGCTCACCAGCCAGGGGGTACTTTTACTTTGCTTGCGCGGACCCGCCTCCAGTACTACCTGCGCAAGGTGTGGGGCGATTAATTGCTCGTCGTTACTGCGATGTCGTTTAAGCCATTGCACTCCCGTTAGCAGTAGCCAGGGCAGCAGTAACCATAATAGCGTTGGACGGATAAAAATAAACTCTGTCATAGTGGCTTAGCTCGCAAGTGTCTGATGGCGTGACTCACTAATGTCAGGCTCCACAGTGCCAGTGCAATCAGCAAAGGCAAGTAAAATAGTGACTGCCTGGGCCTGAAGGTCTGGTTTTCATCGGCAACTGGCTCAAGCTTGTCCAGCTCGGCATAGATCTGTTGCAGTCCTTTTACATCCTTAGCGCGGAAATAGGCGCCACCGGTTTCTGAGGCAATGTGTTTCAGGGTGTTTTCATCTATGCTGCTGCCTGTCATTCCGCCCATGCCAAACAGGCTGAAACCGCCACGGCCATCCGAGCCGACGCCGACGGTGTAAATTTTAATGCCTTCTTCACGGGCCAGGATCAGGGCTTCTTCCGGGCTCAGGTTGCCCGCGGTATTTTGGCCGTCGGTCAGGAGGATCAGAATGCGGCTGCTTTGCTCTTTTTGGTTAAAACGTTTAACCGACAAGCCAATGGCATCGCCAATGGCGGTTGCCCGGCCAACCAGACCGATTTGTGCTTCGAGCAGCATTTGGCTCACGGTTTGCAGGTCGCGGGTCAGCGGGGTTTGCAAAAATGCGGTGTCACCGAACAAAATCAGACCGAGGCGATCCCCTTGTCGTTCGACAATGAAGTCAGACAGCACGGCTTTGACCACCGACAGGCGATCAACATATTTGCCCTGGTAGGCCATGTCCTGCTCTGTCATTGAGCCCGATAAATCGACGGCCAGCATGATATCGCGACCTTCATTAGGCAAGGTGATTGGATCATCGAGCCAGCTGGGGCCACTGAGCGCCACAACCAGGCACAGCCAGATCAAGGCTTCGATCAGGTTTACACTGCGCTTTGGACGTTCAAGGCTTTGCCCGCTTGCACTTTGCTGTTGGTAGCCTGGCATCCGCAGGCGGACCTGAGTTTGTGCCGCCTGTGGTTTAAAACGGGCAATCAGCCAGGGCAGGGGTAACAGTAGTAAGGCCAGTGGCCAGTCAAGTTCAAACATGCACGGCCTCTTTGGTTTTAAAGGTTTTAATAGCCGCCATCAGTTTGCTGCAATCAATCGTGGGTTGACTGCTGTAAAGCGAACTGAGGTCCTGCTGGCTAAACTGCTGACGAGTGAGCTTGTTTAACAACCGCAACCACTGTGCTGTCGGTTGAGCGGCCTGTTCAGTGCCGTAGTAATGTCGGGTCAGCCGTTTGAGTATGCCATGCAGCGCCAGGGCATCTTGAGTATGCTGCTGACTCAGTTTAATGGCTTCTCGTTTCGCCGCATTATGCTGCCAGTGTCTGACTGTCAGCCAGATACCGGCACTCACGAGGAGCAGCGCGATAAGGATCACAGCCCAGCTGGCCGGGGTCAGCGGCCACCAGCTCACCTGCTCGGGCGGGATCACATCATGGAGTGCATCTAGTGGGTTTTGCATCATCACTTACCTGGAGATCTGTGTTTCTATTGGTGCTGAGGCACAAAACGTTTGCATACTCATACCGGCGCGTTGTAAGCGGGCCAAGCGGGTCTGGAAAGCCTGTTCGGCCTGCTCGGCAAATCGGGTTCTGAATTGTTTATCCGCCAGTGGCAGCGTCCAGCTACCTGAAGCCGAACTGACTTCAATCGCATCTTTATAGGCGGGCAGGGTATGCTCGAACGGATCGCTGATTTGGCAGCCAATCAGTTCGCAGTGCCGGCTGAGATGCTCAAGCTGTTTAAAGCTGGCCTCGTTAAGCTGGCTGAAATCGGAGATCAGATAAATAAGACTGCCGGGTTTGGCCAGATGCGACAAACGTTTCAGGTTATTATCAAACGTCGAGGCCAGATTTTCGCTGCGCTGAGCCAGGCTTTGCGTGTGGATATCACACAGCTGGTGGCAAAATGCCAGCACGCCTTTGTCGCGCGCGGTGGGCTTAAGCTCATGGTGGCCTTGCTCACTGAACACCACACCACCGAGTCGGTCACCGCGGGCGCATGCGGACCAGGCAACCAGGGCACTCAGATGCGCAGCCTGAACAGACTTGAGCAACAGGCGACTGCCGAACAGCAAAGAACTGGAAAGATCGCAGAAGATAAACACCGGACGTTCTTTTTCTTCCTGGTACAGCTTGGTATGGGCCTCACCAGTACGCGCCGTAACACGCCAGTCGATAGCGCGAATATCATCGCCATACTGGTACTGACGTACCTCGGCAAATTCCATTCCCCGGCCTTTGTGTGGTGCCAGATATTGCCCGGCCTGATCACTGCGGATGGCGCGCTTGGGCTTGAGATCCAGCAAGCGCGCTTTGCTCTTATAATAAAGCAGCTCTTTGAGTGTCAGTTCAACACCATTGCTATGGCTTTGTGCCAGCCACTGGGTGTGATCGGTGTGTTGCATTGAATGCTTCATCATCGCGACCACTTATGGCACAGGGACCAGTTCCAGAATACGGCTGATCACCTGATCTTTGCTGATCCCGTCCGCCTGCGCTTCATAACTGAGAATAATACGATGACGCAATACATTGTGCAGCACAGCCTGAATATCATCCGGTGTCACAAAGTCCTGACCCTGCAACCAGGCGTGAGCACGTGCACACTTGTCTAGTGCAATGGTTGCCCGCGGACTGGCGCCGTACTCAATCCAGGCACCCAGTTGCTGATCCAGCTTAGCGGCTTCACGGGTGGCAATGATTAACTGCACCAGATAGTGCTCAAGCGGTTCAGCCAGATGCAGTGACAGCACTTTTTTACGTGCTTCAAACAAGGTTTGCTGTGAAATCGGCGTAAACTGCGCGGTTTGTTCCGACAGCGCCTCGCCACGGGTTAACCGCAGGATCTCCAGCTCAGTGCTCGCTTGCGGGTAATCAATGTTCAGGTGCAACAGGAAACGGTCTAGCTGCGCTTCTGGTAGTGGATAGGTGCCTTCCTGCTCAAGTGGGTTCTGCGTTGCCATAACCATAAACAGCTCTGGCAGCGGGTAAGTTGTTTTGCCTACCGTGATCTGCCGCTCTGCCATGGCTTCGAGCAAGGCAGACTGCACCTTAGCCGGCGCGCGGTTAATTTCATCCGCTAAAATCAGATGATGGAATAAGGGGCCTTTTTCAAATACAAACTCACTGGTTTGTTGGCGATAAATATCGGTGCCGGTGATATCGGCGGGCAATAAGTCCGGGGTAAACTGAACACGCTGAAAGCTGCCTTCTATGCCTTTGGCCAGTGCGTTCACGGCGCGGGTTTTTGCCAGCCCTGGCGGGCCTTCTACCAGTAGGTGGCCATCTGCCAGCAAGGCAATCAACAGTGCCTCTGTCAGTGCGCTTTGACCTAAAATTTGAGAGTCGAGATAGTTTTTCAGTTCACTAAATGCGTTTACTGCCATGGTGCTTTGTCCTTGTTATGACAAATTTTTTGCTTATTTATAAGGATTAAGGCGCAAAACTCAAGGTTTTGCGGGCGATTTTTTGTAACTTGATTAGACACTGAAGCAGACGAAAGTTCCCAAAACTTCATTTATTTTTCAGTGACTTTTTGAATTGAGCAAAAATCAGGCTAGATTTAAAAGCGGCGTTTAGATGGACCATCTCAGTCATGCTCGAATGATAAGATTTTCCAATTTGCTATTGGCATTAAGGATTCGGTTGTTTAGAATCAAACGACAATAACAGGTCAGACCTGTCAGCGGGAGAGCAAAATTCATGTCTGAACAACACATTCTAAAAACAACAAAAGGGGACCGCATCGCCATTGTATCTGGTCTGCGTACACCCTTTGCGAAGCAGGCTACGGCCTATCACCACGTACCGGCACTGGACCTGGGTAAGGTCGTTGTCAATGAAATGCTGGAACGCCTTAACATAGATAAAAACGAAATCGACCAGCTGGTTTTCGGCCAGGTTGTGCAAATGCCGGAAGCGCCAAACATTGCGCGTGAAATCGTGCTGGGCACTGGCATGCCGGTATCCGTCGATGCCTATTCCGTATCTCGTGCTTGTGCCACCAGTTTCCAGGCGGTCGCTAACGTTGCCGAGTCTATTATTGCAGGTCACACGGCGGTGGGCATCGCCGGTGGTGCGGACTCATCGTCTGTACTTCCCATTGGAGTGAGCAAAAAGCTGGCTGGCAGCCTGGTTGATTTAAACAAAGCACGTACCTTGTCACAGCGTTTGAAGATTTTCTCAAAGCTCAGACTGAAAGATTTGATGCCAGTACCGCCGGCTGTTGCTGAATACTCAACGGGCCTGTCTATGGGTCAAACGGCAGAGCAAATGGCCAAAACCCATGCTATCAGCCGTGCCGATCAAGATGCGCTGGCGCATCGCTCGCACACTCTGGCCGCCAAAGCCTGGGATGCCGGTTTGCTAAAAGACGAAGTCATGACAGCACATGTTGAGCCGTACAAAGGCTTTATCGACAAAGATAACAACATTCGTGCTAACTCGTCTTTGGAAGGCTACGCCAAATTGCGTCCGGTCTTTGACCGCAAACATGGCTCGGTTACTGCGGCAAACGCAACGCCGCTTACGGATGGTGCCGCTGCGGTACTGATGATGAGCGAGAGCAAAGCCAAAGCACTGGGTTACGAAATTCTGGGCTATGTGCGTAACTATGCATTTACCGCTATCGGCGTACACGAAGACATGTTGATGGGTCCGGCTCACTCCACGCCACTGGCACTGGAGCGCGCGGGTCTGACTCTGCAAGACTTAGATTTAATTGAAATGCACGAAGCGTTTGCGGCGCAAACTCTGGCTAACATGAAGATGTTTGCCTCTGATAAGTTTGCTCAGGAGAAGCTGGGTCGCAGCAAAGCGCTGGGTGAAATCGATATGGATAAATTCAACGTAAACGGTGGCTCTTTGGCCTATGGACACCCGTTTGCGGCAACAGGCGCGCGTTTGATCACGCAAACCCTGAATGAACTGAAACGTCGCGGCGGTGGACTTGCGCTGACTACAGCTTGTGCGGCTGGTGGTCTGGGTGCAGCCTTTGTATTGGAGAGTGCATAATGTCAGTATTTAGTTATGAATTAAACAGCCACCGCGTGGCCATCGTCACCATCGATGTGCCGGGCGAGAAGATGAATACGCTGCGCGACAGCTTTGCTGATGAACTGTTGACTATCCTGGAGCAGGGTCGCAGTGATGATGTAACTGGCATGGTGTTTGTCAGCGGCAAAGACGATAACTTTATTGCCGGTGCCGACATCAAAATGCTGGACCAGGCAAAAACCCGCGAAGACGCGCTGCGCTTGTCTGAAATGTGCCAGCAGGCATTTTTCAAAATGCAGAAGCTGCCATTCCCAACGGTTGCGGCCATTCACGGTGCGGCACTGGGTGGCGGTCTTGAATTCGCGCTGGCGTGTGATTATCGCGTATGTAGTGATGACGATAAAACCAAACTAGGCTTGCCAGAAGTGCAACTAGGCCTGTTACCAGGCGGTGGCGGCACACAACGTCTGCCAAAACTGGTGGGTATTCAAAAAGCATTAGAATGGATGCTGACGGGCAAGCAAGTGCGTGCCAAGCAGGCTAAAAAAGCCGGTCTGGTAGACGACAGCGTGCCGCACAGTATTTTACTGGATGTGGCCATTAAACTGGCTCGTGGCAGCAAGCCTAAAGCACGTAAACCTAAGCTGGATAAGCTGAGCCAGCTGCTGGAATCAAATCCGTTTGGTCGTAATATCATCTTCAAAAAAGCGCAGGAAAACGTCGAGAAGAAAACCGGTGGTCACTATCCGGCACCACTGGCTATTATCAAGGCCGTGCGTGCTTCGGTTGAACTGGGTGAACTGAAAGCCTACAAAACAGAAGCCGAAGGGTTTGCCGACCTGGTGATGACCGAAGTGTCTCAGTCTTTGCGTGGCATTTTCTTCGCGACCACAGAGATGAAAAAAGAGTGGCAAAGCGACGACGCGCCTAAGATTAACCGCGCGGCGGTATTGGGTGGCGGTCTGATGGGCGGCGGTATTGCTCACGTAAGTGCGGTAAAAGCCGGTGTGCCTGTGCGCATCAAAGATGTCGCGCATCAGGGGATCAGCAATGCCCTAAGCTACAGCTACAAGATCCTGTCTAAAAAGCAGAAAAAACGTATTCTGTCTAAAGCCGATCTGCAACTGGCGATGAACCGCATCACAGGTACAACCGATTACACTGGCATGCGTCATACTGATATCGTGATTGAAGCGGTATTTGAAGACTTGGCTCTGAAGCAAAGCATGGTGGCCGACATCGAGCGCGAATGTACAGAGCAAACCATTTTTGCCAGTAACACGTCGTCGTTACCGATTGCGCAGATCGCTGAAAAAGCAGCACGTCCTGAGAACGTGATTGGCCTGCATTACTTCTCGCCGGTCGAGAAAATGCCTCTGGTTGAGATCATCCCGCATGAGGGTACATCACAAGAGACCATTGCGCGTACCGTGAATTTTGCGCGCAAGCAGGGCAAGACGCCTATCGTGGTAAAAGACAAAGCGGGCTTCTATGTCAACCGTATTCTGGCACCTTACGTTAACGAAGCAGCCAACCTGCTACTAGCGGGCGAGCCGATCGAAAAGATTGACCAGGCCCTGGTTGAGTTTGGCTTCCCGGTTGGGCCTTTGGCACTGTTGGACGAAGTGGGTGTGGACATCGGCTCTAAGATTGCGCCAATTCTTGAAAAAGAACTGGGTGAGCGTTTTAAAGCACCGGATGCTTTTGCCCGCATGATCGACAGCAAGCGTCTGGGTCGTAAGACCGGCAAGGGCTTCTACAAATATGAAGCCAAAGGCAAGAAAGTGGACGAGTCTGTCTATGACTTGCTGGGTATTACACCGGCACCACGTCTGAACAAGCAAGAAATTGCCAGCCGCTGTGTGGCGCAAATGCTCAATGAAGCTGCGCGCTGTCTGGACGAAGGTATCATTGATAGTGCCCGCGATGGTGACATTGGTGCCATCTTTGGTATTGGCTTCCCGCCATTCTTGGGTGGGCCGTTCAGCTATATGGACAAACGCGGTCTGAACAAAGTGTGTTCAGAGCTGTCTACTTATGCCACCGACAACGCTGTGTTTACACCAGCGGAGCCGCTGTTGGCTAAGGCCGAAGCTGGCGAAGCTTACTACAGCTAAGCATTTGTCTGAGCATTAAAAAAAGCCGCATTGATGCGGCTTTTTTATTTTCAGCTAAAATTAGTCAGATACTCTGTGTATTGCGATGTAAAAGCGATGAAAAAAACGCTTTTTTTAATTGTTCTTGCTGTTTTACTGGTGCTGACGATTGCAGCCAATGTCGTGCTGTACTTAATCAGTGATGATGTCAATGACATGATCCAGACATTTGAACAGCAATGGCAAGAGCAGGCAGATATTGTTTTGCAAGAAGCTCGGCTGTTGGATGATTTGGAACATCAGCTCAGTCAGGCCAAGGCAATACATCAGGTGCGTGATTATCATCACCCAGAGCCGGACGCCGAGCCATCGGCAGACGAGTATATGGTTCACCTGTATCGCACTTTGGGGCAGCTGAGTGAGCTTGATCTGCAAGCAGGAGAAATCGAAGCGTTAGCTGTGGTGACACATTATGCGGGCCTCTACCAGAAACAGTTAACTGAGGCTGACAGCGCAGGTATTCAAAACCAAGCCACAGCTGCGCTTTCTGAGCAACTCAAAAACCAGCACCAACATTTAGACGAAGCCTTGCGCACGCTAAGACAAGGTCTTGAAACGCGCTTCTCGCGCACTCGTGAAGCACACCAGCTGACATTACAAGACATTATTTACCGGGATAGTCTGGAAGGGCTATTGTTGTTGATACTGATAGTGATGATGCTGCTTGTCAGTTTTATGATGCTCAGGGCGCAGATCAGGGCAGCAAAAGAGCGTGACTGTCTGTTCGATGCCATCCCGGATGCACTACTTTACTGTGACTCTGAGGGCCGTATCACCCAGGTGAACCATTCATGTTCCGAGCTATTTGGCTACTCTGCGAAGGAGTTAGTCAATATGCAACTCGAAGCCTTAATGCCTGAGCGCTTCAGGGAGTTGCATGCCAAGCACAGAGCCTCTTTCTATGGGCGTGCAAAAATGCGTCGTAAAGGAGAGAATGGACTGAATATCATTGGTTTGCATAAACTAGGTCAAGAAATACCTCTGGATATAGCGATTGCCCGAACAACCTTTGGGCAGGAAACCTATTATGTGGCCGTGATCCGGGATCTGCGTCCCGAATTACAGCTACAGCAACGCGCTGAATTAGACTTCCTGACCCAGGCCTTTAACAGAGGCCAGATAGAGCGAGTGCTGGGCGATGAGCTGACACGTGCTGTGCGGTATAGTCGCGCGTTGTCGGTCATGATGGTCGATCTGGATCACTTCAAAACCCTCAATGACACCATGGGCCATCAGGTTGGAGATGCAGCGTTAACTGAGCTCAGTGCCTTTTTAAAGCGCTCGATCAGGCCCAGCGACTGTCTTGGCCGCTGGGGAGGCGATGAGTTTGTTATTGTATGCCCGGAAATCGCCTCAGACGAGGCGCTATTGATGGCGCAAAGGTTGGTGAGTCAGTACCAGCAAATGAATCAATACGATCTTGAAATGAGTATCGGCGTAACCAGTCGCGCCAATCTGTCGTCGGGCGTGGAGTGCGCTCAGTTAATTGGTGAGGCCGATGATGCCTTATACCAGGCCAAAGCGGCGGGTCGGGGCAGGGCAGTACTGTTCAGTAACCAGTAGCGCGGGTTTTTACTTTCCACCTAAAAATTCGTACAATCTGCGGCCATAAAACGATTAGAGGGCCGCCTGCGAGTTGTATGCACCACATTGACGATCTGATCTCGATATTTAACGCCTTATTTTATCCAACGCACAATACCAAACTGGTCGCAGGTACTGATGAGCCCATTTATCTGCCTGCGGATACACAGTGCGATTATCACCGCATTGTTTTTGCACATGGTTTTTATGCCAGTGCGATGCATGAAATTGCGCACTGGCTGGTGGCTGGTAAAGCGCGGCGGGAGCTCGAAGACTACGGCTACTGGTACTGCCCGGACGGGCGCAGTAAAGATCAGCAACTGGCGTTTGAGCAGGTGGAAGTAAAGCCTCAGGCCATTGAATGGGCACTGAGCGCAGCAGCCGGGTTTGCCTTTAATGTCTCTGTCGACAATCTAAATGGCGAGCCGACGTGTCGATTTGCGTTTCAGCGTCGTGTTCATGCACAGGTGCTGGAAATGTTAACCTGCGGGTTTAATGCCCGAACCGAAGCTTTGTTAGAAGCGTTATCTCAGTTTTACTCGACCCCCTGGCCACTCAGTGCTGGCCAGTTTGAATGGCATTGTCCACAGGAGTTTGCAGATGCAGTTTAAACTAGGATTAATCGTGAACCCGGTTGCCGGGTTAGGCGGTGCTGTGGCACTCAAGGGCAGTGATGGCAGTGAAACCGCCGAGCTTGCCCGCTCGCTTGGGGCTGAACCCAAGGCACACAGCCGCACGGCACAAGCCCTGGCGCTGTTGCAGCCTTACCGGGACATGATTGAAGTCTATACCGTGAGTGGTGAAATGGGAGAAGACCTCGCCGTTGAGCACGGTTTTTCTACTCAGGTGGTGATGACCTGTGGCACGCCGACGACCCCAGAAGATACCGAGCAGGCAGCCAAACTGTTGGCCGATGCCAAAGTCGACCTGTTGCTGTTTGCCGGTGGTGATGGCACTGCGCGCAACATCTGCGCAGCCATTGGCAGCCAAGCCCCGGTGCTGGGCGTACCAGCCGGTTGTAAGATCCACAGTGGCGTGTATGCAATTACCCCTAAAGCGGCTGGTCGGGTAGTAGAAATGCTCATTAAAGGGGAGCTGGTGACTATAGACGACGCTGATGTGATGGACATAGATGAAAGTGCTTTTCGGGCAGGCACTGTGCGCGCCAAGCGCTATGGTGAAATGCAGGTGCCCAGTGAGCTGCGTTATGTACAAAGTGTAAAAAATGGCGGCAAGGAAAGTGACGAACTGGTACTGGCAGATATCGCTGCGTATGTGATTTCAGAAATGGAAGAAGATGAGCAGTATATTATGGGCTCGGGCTCAACGGTGGCCGCCATAATGGAAGAGCTGGGCCTGGATAACACCCTGCTGGGGGTTGATTTGATCCGCGACCATGCTCTTCTGGGCAGTGACCTGACGGCGCAACAGCTACTGGATGCGGCTTCACAGGCCCCCACAAAATTGGTGATCACCCTGATAGGCGGACAGGGCCATATATTTGGCCGTGGCAATCAGCAGCTCAGTCCGGCTTTGATCCGCCAGATTGGCAAAGATAATATCATAGTGGTTGCAACTAAGACCAAGTTGCAGGCACTCAATGGTCGCCCTCTGATAGCAGATACGGGCGATCAGGACCTGGACAATGAACTGAGTGGCTACATCAAAGTAGTGACAGGGTATAATGACCATGTAATGTATGCCGTCGGGCATCAGGATTTAATTTAGGAGACAGAATGTCACTTCAAGCGTATATAGAAGCTGCGCAGCAGTTTTTTGATGAATTAGTAGATAGAGCAAGCGATGACGAGCTGTTTGCTGGTGGCTACTTACGCGGTCATTTCGACCTGGCGGTTGGCTATGCTCAGGTTGAGGAGCTGGCGCTGTCAGTGGATGAGCTGAATGCTAAAGTCGAGGCAAGCCTGGTAAAGGCGTATCGTGATGGCGAGCTTAACGAAGAAGACAAGCACCACGTGGTGACCATCTGGGAGCGTCTTAAGCAGCTAGGGGCTTAGCCAGGGGCTAATACCAATTTCATTTAATACCTGTTCAATTTGACGGAGCAAATATGACGCTAACGGCGTTAAAAATTTCTCATTTAGAACAACTAAATAGCAAAATTTTTGCCTTGTTATCGACCCTATTTTCTCGCCTCAAAATGGAACACTTAATTAAGCAAATTGGTATAACTTCCCTTCGAAAAAGGCGGTGTAACACCGCCTTTTTTCATTTATAGTATCCAGCGCCACACCACAAATAATACCGCAAAAGCAATCAAATAACTCAGGCCTGCCCAGGTCAGTAGTTGCACCGGCTTGCTTTGCTGCGCAAATAACTCTTTGCGGATCAAAGAGAAGTTCAGCCAGGCAAAAAACGGCGTAGTTAAAAACGCCAGCGTCATGGCAAACATCAACATGTCTTTCAGATTGGCTTTAAAGAACAACACCAGCACCATACCGAATATGGCCTGAACGGTAATGAAAATCGACAAACTGGCCTTATTTTGGTGGGGTTTGATCAGCTTAACCGCATCGTCCAGGGTTCTGGCATAGCCATCCAGTACCGTGATTGTGGTACCGAACATACACAGAAAGGCAATGGTGGCGATTAACCAGCGGGCCCACTCACCTAAAGTCAGTACGTACATATCAATCAGCTGTTTAGAAAAGGCCACTCCGGCGAGTTCTATTTTCTGGCTCTGCCCGTATTGCAGTAACACACCCAGAGAAAAGAACACTACGGCTAACAATAAAGTTAAAAAGTAGCCCAGATTAAAATCAAACAAGCCCTGGGCTTTACTCAGCGACTGAGTGCGGGTTTTGGCTTTTAACCACAGTGAGTTAATGGCCGATATTTCAATAGGAGCTGGCATCCAGCCCATCAGGGCTACCATAAAGCCCAGTAAAGCCAGCGAATAAGGAGAAGGCGCAGGTTGAGGTGAGGGGTGAGCCTGACCCTGTGACACGGCCACCAATAAAGCCGCCAGTGTGGTAACACACAGTATCGCCATGATCCCTTTACTGGCTTTGTCGAGCAATTTGTAATGTCCGAACAGTAAGATCCCCAGGCATACAAACAGCAGGGCATAGCACAAGGTTGTCAGTGAGAGGCTCCAGGGCAGAGCATACTGCAACAGGGCCGCAGTGAGCAGCAGCACACCGGCGGTGTTCACCACTGCGGCAATGACATTCAATGCCACAAAGAGATAAAACAGGGCGCGGTTTTTATTGTGGTATCCGATGATCAGGCTGTTGCCGGTGTGCAGGGTGTACTCCACACCAAAACGGAAAAACGGATACTTGAGCAGATTAACCGCCACCACTAACCACAGCAGTTGCCAGCCAAATAAAGCACCGGCCTGAGTAGCCGCAACCAGGTGTGAGCCACCGACCGCAGCCGTGGCCATCAGGATCCCGGGACCCAGGTTCCTGAGTTTAGAAGAAAGTGATTCCAACACGACGTTCCTTTGTTTTTGCCACTCATGTTAACGATTTGAAATCGTTTGCCAAGTGGAAAATGACTGGGCTAATGAGGTTGGGAGTCAAAAGCCCTGTCAGGACGTGTAATTTGGTTAGGTGGTGAAGTACTCTTCGGTGTCGTCTTTGAGGTCCTGGTAATCGTCCTCATCAAGATTAAGTGCATCTAGCACGCTTTGCTTCATGATGGGCCAGTCTGGCGCAGCCACAAAGCGTTTGTTGGTATGGACCAAGTTCTCTGCCATTTTCAGGGTAGAAAATGTCAGCATTTCTTCGTCGCTCCGTTTTTCCTGAAGATAAGTGACATCGTGATGCCTTAAAATAAGCTGACAAATGGGTTTGGGCAGATTCCAGCTGTTCGCCAGGTAATAGCCAATAACGGTATGGTTAGTTTGATAGCGCTCTTCTTCGAACTCGACCAGCATTTTATCGTAATTACTATTTGCAGCGCCCAGTACTTCGACATAATCTGGATAGTTGAACGCCATGGCGGGAATACCGGCATCGTGGAACAGGCCCAGCATATAGAGGTTCTCAACCGGGACTTTACTTTTTATCTTATTGCCTATCAGGGTTGCAACATCGGCAATTTCCTGCGCACTGTCCCAGAAACGTTCCAGTTTGATGCAGCACTTTGACTGGTCAAAGGCCTGCTTGAGCAAGTAGCCCGTCACCAGCATGGTAATGCTGTTGAGGCCAAGAAACATCACTGCCTGACGAATATCGGTAATGGTCCGGGAAAAGCCATAGCTTGAGGAATTAATGACTTTGAGCACTGCGGCGGAGGTTGCGACATCTGTTGCTATCAGGGCTGCGATTTCACCCAGTTCCGGCTCAGGTTGTTGTAATAACTGATGCAGGCTTTGCAACAACTCTGGTTTTGCGGGCAGGCAAAACCCATGGTTCATATCCTTAAGCACGGCGTTATCTATTTCGATCATGGCGGTCTCGTTAAAACAAATACGGAATACACGAACAGCCTGTCGAGTGTCAGGCTGATTTGCCAAGTATAGTAGCTAAGCCAGATTACGCATTCTTTGCGTCAACGCAAAAAACGCATAAATAATACCCACGTAATGGATAAAGGAACAAATGAATTGGCATTGTTACGGTTGTTAAGTTAAAGTTGGCTAATTTTCTTTTTAGGGATTAACTATGGAACAAGCGAAAAACGCAAATAACGATGCTAGCTTCGTTATGCGATTCCTCAATAATATTGAAAGGGTCGGTAACAAGCTGCCCGACCCGGCCATGATCTTCCTCGGTGCGATGCTCCTCATCTGGTTATTATCCTGGATGCTTTCGGGCGTCAGCTTTGATGCCATTGACCCGCGCACCGGCGAGGCGATTGTTGTTCATAACCTGCTTAGCGGGGATTCTTTGGCAGGCTTCTTGGCCTCAATGGTGAAAACCTTTACAGGCTTTGCGCCGTTGGGTGTGGTGCTGGTCGCCATGCTGGGTGTCGGTGTAGCCGAGCACTCGGGTTACATTAATGCTGGCCTGAAACTGATGCTTAAGCGCACGCCACAGGCACTGCTGACGCCATCCATTATCTTAATTGCAATTGTCAGTCACACCGCGACCGATGCGGGTTATGTGTTGGTGATCCCGCTGGCTGGCGTTATTTTCTATGCCATGGGGCGTCATCCGCTGGCCGGTATTGCGGCGGCGTTTGCTGGCGTAAGTGGCGGCTTTAGTGCCAACTTCATCCCTTCAGGCATCGATCCTCTGTTACAGAGTTTTACGCAAAGTGCGGCGCAGATCATCGACCCGGAAATCTCAGTCAACCCGCTGAATAACTGGTTCTTCACCTCGGCGTCAAGTGTCTTTATTATTCTGCTTGGCTGGTATATTACCGATAAAATCATTGAACCGCGCCTGGCATCAACTAAGGTAGACGGGGATACCGACGACCTACCAGAATTTAACGAAGTCACCGCTAAAGAACGCTCGGCATTTTACGCAGCTTCGGCTGTGATGCTTGCTGGTATCGGTTTGCTCATCTATGCCGCCAGTGGCGAAGACTCTGCGCTGCGCAGTGAAAGTGGTGCACTGACCGACTTTAGCGCGCCGCTGATGCAGTCTATTGTACCGCTGATCTTCTTACTCTTCTGGATCCCGGGGGCCGTATTTGGTTTTATGGTCGGGACCTTTAAGTCCTCGAAAGATATGATAGATGCAATGAGTAAGTCGATGAATTCGATGTCTTACTACATTGTTATGGCTTTTTTCTGTGCGCTGTTTATCGCGGCATTTAGTAAGTCAAACCTGGGCGCGTTACTGGCCATTGAAGGCGCAGAGGTCTTAAAAGCCATGGCACTGCCAAGCTCAGTGACTGTGATTGGTATTATCTTCCTGACCGCCTTTGTAAACCTGTTCGTGGGGTCAAGCTCTGCGAAATGGGCACTGTTGGGTCCGATATTTGTACCTATGCTGATGCAACTGGGTATTTCTCCAGACTTGTCTCAGGCGGCGTATCGTGTTGGTGATTCCAGCTCAAACATCATTACCCCACTGATGCCTTACTTCCCGCTGGTCGTGGTGTACTGCCAGAAGTATGTTAAAGACACGGGCATTGGTACATTGCTGGCACTGATGCTGCCATATTCCATCGCCTTTTTGATCGGCTGGAGCTTATTCCTGCTGGCATACTGGGGTCTGAGCATTCCACTGGGCCTGCAATCTAGCTACATCTACCCGGCAGGTTAATCTGCCCGTCACTGGGTGAGGTCCCGCGCCTCATCCAGCTTTGCAGGACATCCATTCAAAACCATTTCAAGAAACATTCACATCCAGCTTTGCAGGACACCCATTCAAAACCATTTAAAGAAACATTCAAAAGACACCCAATCGAAGACACCAATCGAAGACACCCAATCCCAGACAAATACTCATAATTACCGGATTAGGTATTAACTTACGGACAGGAAAAAGAAAAAGCCGACTTCTGCCGGCTAGATGGATTTGCGATTGGTTGGGCCAAAAGCACCAAGGGAAATCTTACTGCCTCCGTGCAGTAAATACTCAAGGGAGGTTCAAAAATTAAAGTAACCAATAAGAGTACATACTGGTCAAAAGCAGACGCATTGTATCCCTGTTAGATGAACAAATTATGACAAACTGTGCAGGCCATTCGATTTGTTAGTTTTACATTGCCGTCGCACAGGCATCTGGCTATGAAAAATTGTGCACACGGCACATCAATAGAGAAAAGTGATTGAATAGATTAGAATAGTTACAAGCACAGTGGCCAGTGTGGCCCAATGACGAGGAAGGTGAGATGTTAAGAGTCACGCTTGAGCAGTGGCGTATGTTGCGTGCTGTGGTAGAGCATGGTGGGTTTAATCAGGCAGCCAAAGCTATCCACAAGAGCCAGTCGAGTATCCATACCGCAGTGCAAAAAATTGAAACTGCGCTATCCGTCAAGTTATTCCAGGTAGAAGGGCGTAAAACCCGTCTTACTGAAGCGGGTGAAATGATGCTGCGCCGGGCCAATTATCTGCTCGATGAAGCCGAAAAGGTGGAGGCCGTCGGCCAGACGCTGGCAAAAGGAGTCGAGAGCCACCTGCGTATAGCGGTGGATGAAGTTTTTCCTCAGGCACTGCTTTATAAGGTGCTGGAAGCAACCTCGCAGGCTTACCCATTGCTGCGTATCGAACTGGTTGAGTCTATCCTGTCTGGGTCATTTGAGGCGCTTCAGAACGCCAAAGTTGATATTGCCATCTCGCCTATGGTGCTTGCACAAGGCTTTAGTGAGCAGCTCTGTTTGGTGGAGTTTGTGGCTGTTGCTCATCCCGAGCATGCGTTGCATCAGCTCGGTCGTGAGCTGAACTTGGAAGACCTTAAATCATTCAGGCAAATTGTGGTCAGGGATTCGGCACTAGGTAAAGGCACTGATAGTGGCTGGCTGGGGGCCGATCAGCGTTGGACGGTCAGCCATTTGCGCACTATGGTGGATATGGTTACTCAGGGACTGGGTTTTGCCTGGCTGCCCAGAAGTGCCATTACCACGCAGCTTAGTAGTGGTGCACTGGTGCCATTGCAACTCACGCACAATCGCACACGTCAGGCTCAGCTTAATCTGCTCTTTAAAGACGGAGATACGCTCGGACCCGCAGCCAGAGCGTTTATAGGAGAGCTCAGGTATCAGTGTATGGCGCTAGAGGCTCAGGACAGCGACTAAGTCGCCTGTGTATCGTAAGCGTGCGCCAGCACTTGCTCAACAGCCACTGGGCGGCTAAACCAGTAGCCCTGGAACTCTTTCACCCCCAGCTCCTGCAGCTTATTGAGTTGCGCCTGAGTTTCAACGCCTTCTGCCAGCGCTGCAATGCCCAGGTTATCGCACATAGTGAGGATCCCCAGCAGCAGCGCCTGTTGTTTTTGATCTGAGGTGATCTGCGTCACCAAAGAGCGATCCAGCTTAAGGCGCTTAATGGGCGAGGCCAGCACTCGCGCAATATTTGAGTAACCTATCCCAAAATCATCAATACTCAGGCTGAAGCCCATTTTATCGAGCGCCTCCATGATCTGATTATGATCGTCGGCAAAGCTGTATTCGGTCAGTTCAAACTCGAACATGCGTGGGCTCAGGCCATAGCTGTGCACAATAGACAGGGTGTTACGGGCAAACTGCTCGCAGGCAATGTCGCGGGAGCTGACGTTAATGGCGATAGGTACGTGAATATCCGGATGACACTGCAAGGTATGGCAAACCTTATGCAATATGCGTTGTGTCAGCTGATTGACCAAGCCGAATTCCTCGGCAATGGGCACAAACTCTCCGGGGGAAACCCACCCCAACAAGGGGCTGTGCCAGCGGGCCAGGGCTTCGTAGCCAATCACCGAATGGGTGTTGTCATGCTTGCTCTGTAAGACTATCTGTAGTTCATCATGTTCCAGCGCCTTTTCAAGCAGCAGGGCCATCTCGTGGCGCGCCAGTGTCTGGCGTCGGGTGCCGTGGTCAAATATAGCAAGGTCATCACCTGGGCCGCGCAGTTCACAGGCCTGCTGGGCATTTTTTAACAACCGCTCAGGGATATAACCGTGCTCCGGGTAGGTAGCAATCCCCACGGCGTAGCGGGCATGAAATTGGTGCTGTCCCAGCTTGAGCCAGAAATCAAGATGCTGATGCCAGCGCTGCGCAACCTCCAGTACCGGCGCATCGGGTTCGATAATAATCGCCAGTCTTCCTGCACCAATATACGCAATCTGGTCGAGCAAACTGGGGTCGTGTTCTGCAACCTGGTTAATGTGGCCGTATAGATGTTTGTGCAGCTCGCCGTCAATCAGGTAATCCAGTACGTGCTTATTGAGGTTTTCGGCGATCAGCAGGGCAAATGGCTGGCCGCGATCAATATGCACCTGTAGCTGTTCAGTGAGCCAGGTTTTATTGGGCAGGTTGGTTCTGGCATCAAAGTACTTAGCCTGCTGATGTGCCACATCCAGGGCCAGCAGATCTTGCTGAAGCTGGTGCTGATCAGACACATCATTGAGATACCAGGCACACAATTGCTCGGAGTGGTATTCCCGCGAAGCCAGCTCTATGGTGCGCTCTCCTACGTGGAAAGTCTTTAGGTCGGCCTCGTGCTGGTCGCCGTTGTTAAGCAGCCGACTCAGATCATCTTGTGTAACGCGGGCAAAATTACAGGGCAGGGGTTGAGTCTGGATCCCCAGTAAAATGCGCGCCTTTTCATTGGCTTCAACGATATTAAACTGCTGGTCGACTAATACAATGGCGTGAAAAGATTTCTGAAAGAAGCGTTGATAGATTTGTTTTTGTGAGGCCAGCAGTTCGTTATTACTGGCCATATGCAAATTTAACCGGCTGGCGGCCAGACTGGTACGCCACACCGCCAGCGGCACGGTACAGTTAAAAAAGAAAAACAGCAAAAAGTGGATATAAATATCGCCGTCGACCAGCATACGCTCGCCGTGTGGGATCACAGATAAATTAACCTGCTGAACTATTAATAAAAATGGAATAATATTCAGTGCGGCGTAAAAAATCGCGGTGCGCTTACTCAGCAGCAGTAACGCCAGAATTGGCGTGATGTAAACAAAAATAGAGCCCAACTGGGCAAGGGGTAATAGAGGAATAAATAACTTGATGGCCACTCCGGCCGCCACTATGGCAATCATCAGCAGGTGCGCACACAGTTGATAAGCGCTGCGACTCAGAGTGAGCAGCACACCTATAGTGAGCGTAAAGCCCGACGTCAGCGCCAGCACATAGTCAAGTTCAAATGCCAGCGCAGCGGGCAAGCTGTTGATAAAGATCCCAAGGCATAATAAAAGCCCGGTCACCAAAATAATGCGCAGAGCACTGACACGCCAGTTAGGCACGTCGCTTGGCGATTGGGTTTCTTCCTCAAGTAAGAAAAAGCGGCTTAAAGAACTCAAAACGTTACAGTTATTATTATTGTTTTTCCCGATACTAAGGCCATCAGAGCCGCAATTCAATGGGCAGAGGCAGTAAAACCTGCGCTAAATCAGCTTAACTGCGGTTTTTTTCAACATAGTGGAGGGGAAATAGGCAAACAACCTTGTAATTTCATTAACAATCTTGTCATCCCGGATGCGTACGAGCCGAGATCTACCCAAGTACATGGCAGCAGCCTATTGTTGCAGTGAACGTGACATACGCATTTGTTGTATCATGCACAGTTCCAACTTATCACGTACCCATGCGAGCCGGGATCCATCAAAACGCGGTGCGAAAGTGCCACCAGACTATTGAAGCATGTCAGAGAAGCATGAAATACGTCTACCTTATGTGTCGAGGGAGTAAACCCGCTGCACGTAGTTTCTGGTATAGTCTGAATTTCTCTGCGTGCAAACTTGGTTGTAGTTTAAGGCGAAGTTCCACATAATAGTGTTGTTGATTTAGGAACTATCGCTTTCGTGTTGTTTAGGCTGGATTTACGGATTAGGCCAGTATGGAACTACTTATCTTAATGATAATCATCACAGCATTTACGTGTGTTTTTACCCTGGAAGTCATCGCTCCTGCGTCTAAAAACAGCTGTGACAGGCGCTGGATGATCCTTGCGTCATGCATCAGCTTATTTCAATCTATTACTACAATCGGTGCTGGCCTGATATTTGTTGATATATTTAGTGACCTTTCTGTATTTAGCTTTAACATTCACAATATGTTCCAGCAAGGCATGCTCGGGTTCTTATTAACCAGCTTTGTTGCTTACTGGTGGCACAGGTCGATGCATAAGTTTGACTTGCTGTGGCGTGTTTTTCATCAGTTGCATCACAAACAAAATTATGGCTTAGCTATCTGGGATTTGTTGTTTGGCACATTCTCAAACCCAAAAGGGTATATACAAAAGGTGGGCTTTGATGAAACACGTGAGAACAGAGTTTACGACATGCTCAAGACCAAAGATGTCTATAAGTCCTGATCCGTGAGCGACAGAGTCAATTAACTCAGTGATTCATAGTGATTGATTGAGCACGAGCCGAGCATGCTTTTTCACCCCGTTTTTTCATTCCGATTTTCATACCGCATCGCATATTGCAATAACACAAACCAGAAAAAGAAAAAGTCTTTAAAATCATGTGTATAAAGTTGGCCTTGTGCTTGCAATCTCTCTAACAGCAAATTAAGCGTTGGAGAGTCACATGAAAAAGTTATTGCTTGGAGCCTGCGTGTTTTCCGCAGGACTATCTGCCGCCCCATTCGACACATGCCCGTCAAAAGCCTTTTTGGTGCAGGGCAATACAGCAACTATGTACGGCGTTAATCTGGTCTCGGGTTCGTACACTACTTTCGCTGAAAACGTTGGCACCAATAATAAGCTCAATGGGATTGGGTTCAGTGTTCACGACCGTTACATTTATGGTTGGGATTACAGCAATAAAGACATTGGTCGGTTGGGAAAAGACTATGTGCTTGAACCTATTATGACGTCGGGATTTCCTGATACCAACTTTTATGTAGGTGACGTTGCCATCCACGAGAATGCATTTTACGTTTACAAAAAGGGTAGCAGTCTAGGTCTGTATCGTGTATCTCTCGACGCAAATAGCGACGACTATTTGCAAGCAGAGCGTATCATTGATGGCAGTGCGCTGAGTCTGAATATTTTTGATATGGCGTTCGCTCCAAATGAAAATGCCAGTTTAGCTTACAGTGTGGATAGCAATGGAAATTTGCATCGCATTGACGTATCAAACGGAACCAGTACCAACCTCGGCAACGTAGGACAATCAGGCACATTCGGTGCAGTCTATTTTGATGTTGAAAATAATTTCTATATTAGCCGTAATCAGGACGGCCATGTTTATAAAATAGACATAAATAATCCGGCTAATACCCAGCTTTTCGCTTACGGCCCAGTCTCAAATACTAATGACGGGGCACGCTGCGCGACAGCCCCCATTATTGATGATACAGAAGACCCAACCATCGACTATGGTGATGCACCCAACAGCTATGGTACATCGCTCAATGCCAATGGAGCCCGTCATAATGTGGGTGATCTATTCTTTGGTCAAAGTGTCAGTGCGGAATATGTACCCAAAGCCACAGATGACGATGATGGTATTAGCTTTTTAACCAACCTAGAAACAGGGTACGACACACTGATTTCCTTCTCCTTGTCAAAATCAGGGTATGTAAATGCCTGGATCGACTGGAATGGTGATGGTCAGTTTCAGCAGGCGGAGCGAGTGATCAGTGAGTATCAGGGGATTGCCGGTGAAAATCGTGTACTTATCCCTGTTCCTGTTGATGCCGTTGCGGGTAGTACCTGGGCCAGGTTCCGAGTATCCGACAACAGTGATATTGCACCTCAGGGTGGAGTTGATAACGGTGAAGTAGAGGACTTAAATATCTCCATCGTCGCCAGTAGTCTGATCCAAAATTCGACTTCCTGGAAAACAGCGGCGTTTGAAGATCTGTGGCCGCAAAAAGGCGATTACGATTTTAACGACGTGGTGGTTCGATATCGTGTGACGACCAGCCAAATTGGCAACCAGGTTGTGCGATATCACATTGAAGGGGCACTGATAGCAGTCGGGGCTGGCTATCACAATGCCTTTGCGATTCGTTTAAAAGACATCGCTCGAAAGGATGTTGATGAGGGCCAGATTGAACTGACTATTGATGGTACGCCGCAGATGAGTAGTCCGCTGGAAGCCAACAGAAACGAAGCCATAGTCGTTGTGTTTGCAGATACCAGAGAGATGGTACCGGTTGAGCCAGGCTGTAAATTCTTCAGAACAGAAACCGGCTGTAGTGATATCCAACGAGCGCCTTACCCGTTTGAAATCTCTATCCCACTAGCAACCACCTACAACGCCAATATCGCGACAAACAGTCAGGTTGACCCGTTTATCTTTGCGGTAGATGGCCACTACCACGGACCTTTTGTAGACCAAAATAACGGACGCGGCTGGGAAGTTCACCTTAAAAATCATGAGCCAACAGAAGCGTTTGATAGCAGCTATCTGGATCAGGGAGATGATACTTCATCAATCAATGGCTACTTCCAAACGTCTACAGGTCTGCCCTGGGCACTCATCATTAACTCTCAGTGGGACCATCCAATGGAGCGCGTTGATATGTCTGCAGCTTACCCGGATTTTGCCGCGTTTGCAGAGTCGGCAGGTGCTCAGAATGCAACCTGGTTTGAAAACCCAGTACCTGGCAACCAGTACACCATCAGCAACGCAGCGCAAAACTAGGAGAGCATCATGAAAAAACTAATCGTAACTCTAATCTCATTACTATTAACAGCATGCGGTGGTGGTTCTGGTGACTCACAAGGGCAAGCCCAGATAAATAGTACCACTGTGAGCGCAGCGAGTGACAAGGGGCAAAACGGTTCGGTCAATGCTGCGCAGGCACAAGGTAATAACGATACTGAACTGAGCAGCGATACCGAATCGCAAGAGGGTTCAGCACAGCAAAGCGAGGATGTGCAACCTGAGCAAGACAGCGGCAGTTTAGAAGGCATGGAGGCTGTAGTTGTTGATGAAGCGTTCGACTTTCGTACAGATGTCCCCGTGACTGTGTCAATTGCACCGGGTGTTGTGAATAATCGAGCATTTATTAACATTTGCCCTCAGGAAGCAACATTGACAAATGACGATGCGTGCTTTTTGAGAGCGCCCATCGACAGTAACGGACTATTTGTTCAAATAGTATTACCGCACTCCGAGCAAAAGCTGAAAGCTGAGATCTGGTACTACAGCACTGATGTGGCCCCTTTGGTGTACAGCTGGGAGTTCGATGGAGCGCAACAACAGCAAATATGGGAATTAAATTAAAGTATTGTGGTGACTCACAATAGTCCAACGCAAAGCATATCCCTACTCAGAGATATGCTTTTTTCTTTAGTTGTGAACTTTCGGGTAGCAGCCATATGTATCAAAAAGCTTATCACTCACAATCGAATGGGTGCTTGAGGAATCAACTATCGGATGGTCGTTCTTTTGCTCAGCTAATGTTTGCTTAGGCAGTGTTAGTCAGTCAGAGATAAACGCTTTTTAATCTCGCTGTATCTATTTATGATAGTGTTTTAATGCCGTTGGTACATGAATCCAACAGTAAGTATAGGGAAAATTTATGAATGAAGAACCATGGATTAATAGCGAGCTCTTTGACGGGGAAGCGATCACAGGTAATAGAGCGGGCCTGGAGGTGCTGAAGGCTGCGATAGAACAAGCGCTGGATAATTCTTCGGGTTCCGAATGTGCTGATGTCTGTACCGGAATTGTTGTGGTTAATTTAGACGATAAAGCAAGCTACTATGATAAACTCAATCAGGATGAGCGTTCTGTACTTCAAAAGATAAGAGATCAACTACTTGCATTCGTTTTTGCTATTTGGTTTTTCTTTTTGCCTTTTATTGCCGTTGGCTTAGTGGTTTACGATACGTATTTCGAGACGCAAAGGGAGTGCCGCTGCCTGATACCAGCCCAACCAATTCAGGGTCCTAAGATGCCCTGGCAGTAGCGGGCCGAGTATGTGATTCTGGCGCATGGTTTTCTCAAACTGTTTGTATACGGTGTGCATCGCGCTGACATTATTCCAATTTAGATAACTTAATAAAATAAAGGGTTTTTCGGATGAAACAGGTGTTTTTTGTCATTGTTTTCTTTTTTCTGTCAGCACTTTTAAATCAGGCTAATGCTGCTTCCGGGGGAAGCTCCGGTGTAATTAAAACAATTTTATGGTATGAAGGCCATACAGGAGTGCTCGTAAAGCAAACCGGTATGTCAGATTTAGGTAAATGTGGTCGTGCAGATTACTATATTTTGGATGAAGATCACCCTTTCTTCCAGGAAATATATTCCCTGCTCCTTGCTGCACACATGGCATCTCAGCCACTCTCGTTGCATTTAGATGGTTGTGTGCAGGGCATTTCAAGAATCAAGCATGTCACCAGTAATAAGTAATAAAGGGTGCAAATAATGTTGACCTGCACCCCAGGTTTTTCTAGAGCTTAAAGCTTTCCACCAGTTTGATAGGCTCTCCGTCTACGTCTAATATGGCGACGACCTTCAATACTCCGTTTTTGAGCTCTTCAGACTGGCGTAAGTGTGGTTGCCAGTGCTTTTTCTCATAGGGAGAAATGCTGATGTCCTGCTCCCAAAGTGCAGGCTGAGCTGCCGGGCTTTGGTAGGGAAGGAACTGTACCGACAGTTTCCCATGGGTGTCGCCGGAATAGGGTCCGGTCAGACTGATCTCCAGATCTGAGTTGCCTTTGCTAAGCAGGGCATTTAAATGCACGCCATCAAAGTGCTGGTTTTCCAAAGTGATCTGGCCCGTCTGCGTTAGGCCCTGCCAGCTAAGCGTGTAGTCTGCTTGGTTCTGGGTTACCGACAACGGCAGTTTGTGTCTACCTGGCGGCAAAGAGTAGGCTTTGCCGCTCTGAAGCTTAACTTCGGCTGTTTGCAGGCTGGGGTTATGCGCTGAAATAAAAGGGTCATCACCGTCAAACCGTAATGCCAGTTCGATGCCACTGAGCGAATACAAAGCATCATCAGAGAGCTGTTGTTGCCAACTTTCGAGCATGCTTTGTAAGTTCGCGCTCAGTGCACCGTGCAGGCTCTGATCGGTTTGTTTTGCCAGATGAGTGGCCAGTGTGGCCATACAATTCGGGAGTTGCGCCGAAAATGCGACACAGGTATTGAAGGCTCTGTGTGCCAGATTTGCACCTGCAAAGTACCAGGGGTTAGCAGTGGCCAATTCCAGTTCTGGTACTTTATAGGTATGACCATACAGATAAGGCGTAACAGTATGATTCATGTTGCGACCCAGCAGGGCGACTTGTTGGAAATTAATTGTATTCAATACGTTGTCAGGCAGTGTAAAGGTGACTCTTTGTGTGCTGCCAGCTGATTTAAGCTCAATTTCCAGCCCTGAACTGGTGGTACGCATATTGAGGCCCAGTTGCAAGGTTTGCTCTACACTATTGAGCATTGCCGGCGTGAGTGCAACTTCCTGAGTGGTACCGCTGGTTGTGTCAATGACGGATAGTCGCGTGCCATCTGTAAGCAGTACTTGCAACATCTGATCCTGAGTAAAGTCCGCTTTTTCAGTCAATCCAGCACGTTGGGCAAGGCTGTCTTTGCTAAGTTTGGTTAGCAAGCCGATACCTATATCACCCCGGGTTCTTTGTTCTGGTTGCAGTGACAATAAAGCCGCGAATGACTCTTTGCTAAGCGGATTAATGGCAGGGTGGGGGTCAGGCGCCGGAAAATCTAAGACCGGATGAGTAGCGTTATCCATTGGGGTAATGTCCAGCCGTTGCAGGTTTTTGTCGTCATTGCTGCGCAACCAGTAGCCAGCACCATTTTGCTCCCATGGCCCGCGCACAATATTAAAGCTCGGCCGGGCAGATTTCACGAACTGAGCAAAGTCGCGCTCTAACTGTGGCCAGTCAGCAAAGGTGCGCTTGAGTAATTTATTGGCAGTGGGCAAAGTGGCGTCAGAGTCCGGGTTTAGTGCCATCAGCGTGCGCAGGTAGCGTTTAAAATACTGATAACGTAGAGGATCGCTTAACAAAAAGTGCACAATAAAAAAGTTAAGGCCACGGTGTAATTGTGGATCATCATTAATTTGTTCAAAGCTGGGCTGCGCATTCTCATAATATTGTGTCAGCCCAAGTGACTGATAATTCATTGGCGCACGGTCGAACACCATTACTCTGAGCTGCTTCTTATCGCTGTCGTAAGTATGACTGGCAATGGCATCGGCCATGCCTTCTGTGATCCAGTTGGGTGCCCAGGTTGAGTGGCCATTCAACGCCATATGAAAGGCATGCATGGTTTCGTGGATCACAATATAACGCTGATGGTGATGCCTGTGACTGGGGAAGCTATATCCGGCCCGGTTATAGTACATGGTTTCACCGCCCGCCGTTTTGTGCACGCCGCGCAGAAAACCGTCGTCCAGCATGGCTTCACGCACCCGTTCACGAGAGCTGCCATACACCACTGCAATTCGCTGCTTATCTATATTGGCAGGCGCCAAACCGAACAGCTCTACATAGTGGGGATAAGACATCTCAAGCAACTCAAGATACAGCCGCACTTTGTCCTCACTCAGATCGCTTTTCAGTGCAAAGTGCTTGCTTACCCACCAGTTATAGCCGCGACTGTTGGATATTTTGCCTTCGCTGTAGGTACGTGGGATTTGCTTACCCACATAAGCAATGTCGATATGCTTCAACGTGCTGACTCTGCCAGCAACGTCAATATCAACGCGCATCTGGGCCGGGCTTGGAATGGGCTGTGCCACCTGTGCTGACTGTTGTGTAGTGTGTTGCGGCCTCACACCCTCGGTCGACTGACATCCGCTCAGCAGTGCCAGCGCAATTAAACTCATACGTAACATTTTGACTTTCTCTTATTTGTACTTTATGTATATTGTATACAATAATAATCAATAGGATCTAAGTCAATGTCTATAAGCTCACCGCCCGGTCAGTCCAGCGCCGGGGCGCAAACTGTGAATACCCAAAAAGCGGGGTTCAGCCGCGCTTTTTATGTCGCAAATTTGATGGAAATATTCGAACGATTAGCCTGGTATGGCTTTTTCGCCGTCTCGTCTGTGTATATGACAACACCCAGCGCACAAGGGGGCGTCGGTTTTTCCGATCTGGAGCGTGGCGCTGTGCAGGGGATCATTCCCTTCTTTTTATATCTGCTGCCTGTACTAACGGGGGCACTAGGCGATCAGCTGGGCTACCGGAAAATGTTTTTACTGTCGTTTGCCATCATGGCGCCCGGTTATTATTTGCTGGGACAGGCGCAAAGCTTCTGGCCGTTTTTTGCGGCGCTGAGCCTGGTTGCGCTGGGAGCGGCGTGTTTTAAACCGGTTGTTGTCGGCACCATTTCCCATAGTACCAATGACAGCAATCGTGGCCTGGGTTTTGGCATTTTTTATACTATGGTGAACATAGGCGGGTTTTTGGGCCCGCTACTTGCCGGGGCGCTCAGGGCCATCAGCTGGGATGCGGTGTTTATGATGTCGGCTTGCTGGATCCTGATCAACTTTATTCCTGTTTTTTGGTTTTACCGCGACCCGCCCAGCCTTAAGCGTGAAAAAGCCCCGCTGGGTAATGTACTGAAAGAAGCCCAGTCGGTCTTGGGTAATGGCCGTTTTGCACTGACCCTGTTGGTTGCCGTTGTCCTGCTGATGTGCTCCGGCGTTGAGGTGCTGAGCTACGGACAGGCGTTTACGCTGATCGGAGTGTGGCTGGTGGCTAACCTGATCTGGGATCGCATTGCACATAAAGTGACAAAAGCAAACACACCCTGGTGGGCACAACCAATGCAAATCAGCAATGTGCGTTTTGCACTCTATCTGGCCATCATTGCCGGGTTCTGGACGGTGTATAACCAGCTGTTTTACACCTTGCCCTTGTTTATTCGAGATTATGTGGATACCCGCGACTTACTGAACTTTATTGCTTTTTTTGGCGAAGATGCCGTCGCATTCTTTGCATATGTTGATAGCAGCCAGCTGCAAAGTGCAATTCAGGCACTACATGCTCAGTTGCATGAAGGCACTCAGCCAACCGCCGAAGCACTGCGATTGCAGTGGGTACACCTCAAAGTTAATGTGCCAGTCGCAGAACTCAACGCCCTGATGGCACAATTGTCCGCATCGGTAACGCTGTCAAGCGCGCAGCTTCAACACTTTACCAACGAGCTCTTGATTTATCGGCAGATCAACCCTGAGTATCTGATCAATCTGGATTTTGCGGCCATTGTACTGCTACAGATCCTGGTCAGCTACTTGTGCCAGCGGATCAAGCCATTTTATGTTCTGACCGCCGGGTTAGTGGTGATGTGTGGTGCGTTTGGGTTGATGGTCACAGAGCTGACTGCAACAGGAGGGGCATTGATAGTGACCGTGATCTTGTTGATTGCACTGGGTGAAATGCTGACTTCTCCGAAGAGTCAGGAATATGTCGCCAGCATTGCGCCACCATCTCAGGCGGCTTTATATATGGGTTACTATTTTGTTTCTATGGCGCTGGGCTTTCTGTTTGCCGGGTTTTTATCTGGCTGGAGCTATGCCACTTTGGTACAGCAGCAAAACCGACCCGATTTAATGTGGGCATTGTTTGGTGCGCTTGCCTTAGTGACCGCCATCGCCTTGTTCTTGTTTAATCGTTACCTGATCCAAAAGCCGGCTCTGCAAGCGCCAACAGAGCAGGTTGCATAACCATGGGTTGCCGGTTCGAAACTTTTACGGGGAACACTTAGTCGCACATTGGTTGCCTTTGTCAGCTTGCCGTGGCTAGACTGGGGCGACTAATTACTACAAAAAAGAAGCGAATATGTTGAAAACAACTCTGATCAGTGCCGCGGTGCTTATGGCCTGCGGCAATGCTTTTGCCGATACTTTGGTACTCAATGCGGATGCTGCGCTGGATGTAAAAAGCGGTAAGTTGATCCGCCCGGCCACTGTGGTGGTTGAAGATAACACCATAGTTTCGGTGTCACGCACCAATCGTAAGGCACACCCGCAAGATGCAACGGTGATTGACCTTGAGGGGCACACTTTGCTGCCAGGCTTATTCGATATGCACGTGCACCTGACCGGAGATGCGCAGGTCCATGGTTATAAACGGCTGCAGCGCACGGCACCGCGTTCGGCAATTACCGGTGTGCGCAATGCCAAGCGCACATTAGCAGCTGGATTTACATCGGTGCGTAACCTGGGCGCACCGGGTTATGCCGACCTGGCACTACGAGATGCAATTTACGACGGCGATGTGCCAGGGCCGCGGATCTTTGCTTCGGGCCCGGCGCTTGGGATCACCGGTGGGCATTGCGATAATAACCTGTTTACTCATGAACATAAGGTGGTAGCAGCGGGCGTAGCCGATGGCCCCTGGGCGGTCAGGCAAAAAGTGCGCGAAAACATCAAGTACGGAGTTGATGTTATCAAGTTCTGCGCAACCGGTGGGGTGCTGTCTAAAGGTACAAAGGTAGGTGCGCAACAGTATTCTTTTGAAGAAATGCAGGCGCTGGTGGCGGAAGTGCACCTACGCGGGCTAACCGTTGCAGCACACGCACACGGTACCGATGGTATTAAGTCTGCTATTCGTGCCGGGGTTGATTCGGTAGAGCATGTTAGCTTTTTAGATGACGAAGCCATTGCGCTTGCCAAAAAGCATGGCACTTACTTCTCTATGGATATCTATAATACCGAATATATCCTGAGTGAAGGCGAAAAAGCCGGTATCTTACCCGAAAGCCTTGATAAAGAGCGTAAAGTGGGCGGCACGCAGCGCGCCAGCTTTAGCAAAGCCGTGAAGGCCGGCGTTAACATGGTATTTGGCTCCGATGGTGGCGTTTATCCGCATGGTCAAAATGGTAAGCAGTTCAGCCGTATGGTTAAATTTGGTATGAACGAATTGCAGGCACTCCAGGCCGCAACCATCAATTCGGCAACCCTGCTCAAAATGCAGGACAAGTTAGGCTCTTTGGAGCCGGGTAAGCTGGCCGATATCATTGCTGTGCCGGGCAACCCGCTGGAAGACATCCAGGTGATTGAAACCGTGACCCTAGTGATTAAAGACGGCAAAGTCGAAGTGGATACACGTCAGTAAGCAAGTCGCATATTGTAAGCATACCGGCAGTCGGCCGGTATGCTTGGTTTGCTGTCCGGGTTCTGGTTATCGCCAGAATATTGCGGGCAAGTGTCCCCAGGCTGCAAGCACGCAGCACAATTGGATGGCCAAAATAAGAAATAGACCATCGCGTTTACTGCCTTTTACCCCCCAACCCTGCTGGTAACAACGCCATAGAGAATGTAACAGGCTGACAGGCAAAAACATGGTTACCAGAGCCAGCGAGATGCTTGCCATAGTGATGTCACCAAAAGCCAGAAAAGACTGATTAAGAAACAGCGCCGTCGGTATAGCCAGCGCGAGTAAATTCATTAAACTCCATTGCAGGCGTCTGAACCCAGCAGTGCGTTTAGTGGTCAACCTGAACAGAGCAATCACCAGAATATATACAAAGCCACACAGTCCGAGCAACAGACTGAGCCAGTACAGTGCTATGTCTGTTACACCGATCTTTTTGAAGGTTTTTAGACCATTGCTGAATAATTTACCTCCTGCTGTGCTGCTATAGAACACATGAGATGGCTGAGTTCTTTCTGAATCCCGATATAGGCCGCCTTCTATATGGTGCAGTACTTGGGGCGCGCTCTGCAGCGAGTGCAGCGTTATTTGATTGTCTGATGCTGTTACCCAAACTGGGCCGAATACTTTATCAAGGAACTCGAACTCTGCCATATTATTAGGTGACAACACATACAAGCCCGTCAAGGCGGACAGGTCAATTTGCGAGGTGCTGGTTGGGATAATTTCGTTATGGTCCAGATTGAGCAGTTCGACAAACAGTGTCTTAAATGCCTCATAATCAGCGCCTTCACTGTCCGTATTGATGGCATAAAAGTAACCTTTTTTTTGCTCTGGAAACAGGCAAATATTGGCACGAAAGCCAAATGTGGTTCCAGGGTGACATTGCCCGACAACACCGTATCTGTCGCGGTTTGCAAATGCCAGGCCGCGGCCTATCTTAAGGCCTGCTTTGTCTGCCTCTGTACCCTCAAAATAAAAAAGCTTATCCATCAAGTCGGAATGCACAAATTGTTCCCCGTCAATTACCCCATCGCCCATGACAAACTGAATAAACCGAGCCATATCCGGCGCTGTTGTTGTGAACTGACCTGCCGGGCGAGTATAAACGGGCACGGCAGCCTGTGCGACTTGATTTTCATGGTATCCCATGGCGAGTCTGGGGTCGCTGTGCTGAGCACTAAATTCGAAGCTACTGTTGAGCATCCCCAGTGGGATAAGCAGATGTTGATCCAGGTAGGCTTCATATCTTTGGTTGGTGACTGCTTCGATGACCATACCAAGGAGCGTATAGCCCATATTGGAGTATGAATATTGCGTGCCTGGTTCAGTTCTGATCTTAAGCAAATCACTACTATCACTAGGGAAAGCGTGCAGAAGAGGCGTATTCGGCGTGGGTGTCTTGCTTAGAAATTGCCACATGCGAATATTGTCCAGTCCAGCAGTGTGCGTGAGCAGGTGTTTTACGCGCACGGGGGCGTTGTTTTGCCAAGGGTTGTTGAATTGCAATTGAGGTAATAAAGGCTGTACGTCTGTGTCGAGCGTAAGCTGCCCCTGTGAAATTAATCGTAAAACCCCCAATGCCAGCACCGTTTTGGTAACTGAGCCGACATGCATCTTCTGATCTGGTTGCATCTCATAAGAATGCTTGATGTTGGCGTATCCCGCACTTCCTGTGGTGACGCGCTCCTCAGTCACCATGGTCCAGGTGATCCCTGACAGCTTCTGTGCTTCAAGCATCGCTTTTATTGTTGTGTGTGCTGTTTGAGACGCTACTGCACAGGTTGAACAGGACACTATCCAAGTGGCCAATATAATAAGTTTTCCGAGCACTACTTTTTCCTTCTCAGGCCTTTAAACTTTGCTCTGGAGCCAGATTGCTGATGAACATGCACCATAAAGCTAAGAGCACATAAATGTCGAGTTAATTTAACAACTTACTGTGTGAAAAAGAAGTGAAGGCCGGGTTTCTTTATTTATCAGCGAACGTACAGTCATAAAAAACTCGATACCGCCTAAGCTTTCTCAGTACGCTCAATATTATAAATTAGCTAAAGCGTTGTTAATTATGACCTTTAATTGGATAATGACGACGCATCAATAAAATGTAGTAAACTTGATTGGCTGTATAAGCCTGTTAATCAATGGGTTACACAGCTGTGCAACCTACACGGTGTTTTTCTGGGGAGTGATTAATGGATGTACTAGGCACACTGATTTACGCCACTATGTTGGGAATATTGGCACTGGCGTTACTACAGGCGGTGAATAAACCCTGGCAAATGCAAACGACCTGTCTGATAGCGCTGCTGGTGTTATTTATCATTCATGTTTGTGGTGAGCTGGTGGTGTATTCTGGTGCGTATCAGTATGTTCCCTGGCTGGTCGGCGCGCAATTTCCTATCCGTGTGCTGCTGGGGCCGGCCCTCTATTTTTATGCCTGTGCGACCATGTCTCCCAGCCCTGAATTTTCGAAGCGAGACTATTTACTGGCACTGTCGGGCCCTCTGCTGGTGATAGCTGTGATGCTGCCGTTTGTCACCGGTCTGAACTCTGCTGAAAAACTGGCGCTTGCAAATCCTGCCACCCGTAATCCCGAACATTATAAACTGGCCCTTTTCTCCTGTTTTGCTGCAACACAGATCTTTGTATTTTACACCGCCGTTTACTTTTTCAGGGCATTGAAGCTCCATTCCCGCCACCGCCAACAACTCATGGAGCGTTTTTCCGAGATAGAATCGCGCTCTGTCAATTGGTTTGGGGTCATCTTATTACTCTGGGGGTTGGTGTGGTTGTGTTATGCCATCAGCTATATATCTGTATTTTTTGGCTGGCGCTGGTTTGGACAGGGTGTGCTATTACCCATTTTTGAGGCATGTGTATTACTGGCATTCGCTTATCTTGCACTTAATCAAGCAATTTTGGCTCCCTCAGATAAAGCTGAGCCGCGTGTGCAGCAGCCTCGCACCACAACGGTGAGTTTGGATCGAATGCAGCGCATTGCAGCCAAACTGAAAAGGGCAATGAAAGACGAGCAGCTGTTTATGGAAGAAGACTTGTCACTGAATAAACTTGCCAGTGTCATTGGCGTCAGTGAAAACCATGTTTCTGAAACTCTGTCACAATTGCTGCAAACCAATTTCTTTCAGTTTGTGAATGGCTACCGGATTGAAGAGGCTGAAAAGCTGCTGAAAAGTACAGACAGTCAGGTGTCGACCATCCAGTTTGACGTTGGGTTTAATTCAAAATCCACCTTCAACACGGCATTCAAAAAAGCCACAGGACTAACCCCGACTCAATATCGAAAACAAAAAAGTACTGTAACTCACTAAAACTTATATAAATAAAAAGTTCGAACGGGCCCATTCGAACGACAACCAGACTCTCCTTCCGGATAATGGCGTTATCACATTAAGCCACAGGCACTGGCAGCTTTTAGATTGCCTGACACCTTCACTAAGGGAGTTTTAACTATGTCTCATCAACTCGCGGCACGTATTGCCGGATTACTCTTTCTTGTCTCGACCAGCTCGTATATGTATGCGGACTCAATCTTATCACCACTGCTGAGATTGCCCGATTTTCTTATGCAGGCTGCGCAACATGACTCGACTCTGGCCCTGGCGGCATTACTAGAGTTTATCAACTGTGCGGCGGTGGTCGGTATTTCCATCTTGGTTTACCCCATAATCAAACAGTACAGTGAGCGGGTGGCGATAGGCTACATTGCCGGACGTGTCATTGAAGCGGCTATGCTTATCTCCGGTGCAGTTATCCTGATGACCTTTGTTACAATGGGCGATAAGATGGCTGTCAGCTCTGTCGTAAATAGTGAGCAGATATATATCATGGGCAGTGCGTTAAAGGCGGAGCGTTATTTCAGTTTTTTGATGGGGATGATAGCACTGGCAATAGCTGGATTTTTGCTCAATGTTACTTTGTTTAAATATCGCCTGATCCCGCGGTTGTTGTCAGCACTCGGATTGCTGGGCTATGTCATGTTGCTACTGAAAGTGCTGTTTGATTTCTTTGATGTCAGCATGGGTGGTTCATGGATGTATATGCCTGGCGCCCTGTTCGAGTTGTTATTGCCACTTTGGCTTATTTTTAAAGGGTTTGATTTGCGCCATCAACCCACAACAGCCGTCTAAGAAGTCTTGTTTAAAAATGTCGTTGCACAAGCTTGGCATCAGCTTGGTATTAGAACAAATACGCAACGGCATAACTTGCCACAGTTGCCGTGACAAGTAACACTAAACACACTTTGGTGCTGCGGTATTTCCACTTTTCGGCACAGCCGATCTGCCAGAGGATGAGCCCTGTAATCGCAACCGTCGGCTCGTAAAAAAACCGTACCGGGGCATCAAGCGGGAAGAAAAACAGGCCATGGATCAGGCGGCCCAGCCCCGGCGGTAACAGCATCACGGCAGCCAGGAGTATCCAATGGGCGTGTGCATGCGGCGACTGGGTGCGAACAATAGCGTTATACATGAATACAATAAAGGCTGGAAAAAGCACCAAGTCCAGGCTCAGTACAAGCCGGAAAATAGCGGCGGTATTGAAGCGTGCCTGATATACCGTGCTATAAAGCCACAGGGTAGAGCCAATAAAGGCCAGCAAAATGCATAGCAGCCAATATCCCAAAACCCGATGGCAGGTGAAGCGATGTTGGTGAATAAGAGAGGTCTGGACGAGCATGCCAGCAACCCACAACAGGGACACAGCTGCATGCCAGTGGTGCGCCTGAGTTAAGGATGAAAACTGCATCACATAGCTGGGAATAAAACCCAGTAAAATGAGCAAGCTAACTGTCCAAAGCCACTTCACATAAAAAGATAATGGCAAAGCTGGACTCAGTGCTGTGTGTAAAACCGGCTCCTCATCCGTGGAAATTGAGCTAAACGACATACGTTTATCCCTTCGAGTCTGAAACGCACGAAGACACTTTTATTGTGACTGCCTCTCCAAGTGCATTGACTTTACATTGCCCGCCAATTGGCACGGTGAAGATGGGGGTCGTGTGGCCAAAGTCGAGGTTACAGACCACTGGACAGTGGTTAAGTTGCTCAAAACTGCACAGCAATTCAATCAGGTCGTCGAGCTGGATTTTACTGTCTGTTTGAAAGCGACCTAGCATGAGGCCGTGAATGTGTTCAGCTCCCTTGTGTGATAACAAAGATTGCAGATTGCGTTCAAACTCCGTCAGGGTCAGCTCGCCAAGCAGGTTGTCCTCTTCTAAAAACAGCACTGCTCCGGTTAAATCGGGCATATATTGGGTGCCCTGTAACAGGTTAAAGGAACACAGGTTACCACCCAAAATGGTGCCCGTACACGTTCCCTGATTGACGATAACCGGTCCCGCGTTGTCGAAAAAGGTGCGCCTGGTTTGATCGATAAACCAAAGATCATCTGACCAGGCAGCCGATATATCCAATGCATACTCAGCCCCTTCGAACAGCGCGCGTTCAAAATGCCTGAGGGTGTATTCAAAGCCCTGCTGCATACCGAACGAAGAAAAATGGGGTCCCAGATAAGTCACCTGACCGGTTTTGGCATAAATGGCATTGAGCAGCACAGTGATATCCGAGTAGCCACACAGGGGTTTAGGGTGAGTGCGGATCATCGCCCAGTCCAGGTGGTCGAGTATTCTGTTGGCATTGTGGCCGCCAATGGTGCTCAGAATGAGTGCCACGCTGGGATCGGCATAGGCATCGTTGAGATCTTTTGCTTTGTCTTGAATTAACTGGGCGGTTGTCACTGCCCGGTGCTTGTAGTGCTCTGCAAAGTCACAATGAATATTAAGCCCGGCAAGTGTCTCAATGGCAATCGCGGTGGTCTCTTCGGATAAAATATCGGCCGACCTACTGGGTGAAACAATGCGTGCTGTTTTTCTTTGCGTGTTCATATCAATCCTTTAGTTTGCGCCGCTCGGTGTGAGAAAAAAACTGTTGAATGACAGGGCATACCAGCTCAGGTAACTCCTGGTGTGCAGCATGAGAGGCGAAAGGTATATTTGCGAAGCTGGCATCCGTTATCTGGGCTTTAAGCGCGACGGCTTCCTCGAGCGAAAACAAAAAGTCGTTATCGCCTCGCATTATCAGGGTAGGGCACTTTATTTGGGTGACTAAGTTGCACGGATAGCCGGTTTCGCTGGTATCGAGCCAGAGCGTTTTCACAGCTTCAACCAGGGCCGGGAAGTCGGGTGCTGGATTGGACGCGTTATAATAAGCAACGTCTTCGGGAAACATCTCGCTCCAAAGCTCAACCGAGAGATTTTGCAGAATTTCGATTGCAGGGTCATTTTCTTCCAGGCGCCAGGATGACCCTAAGGTGACCAGTCGCATTACCTGGCTCGGATTTTGCGCAGCCAGACGATAAGCCACAATGCCACCATCGCTGAAGCCAAACAGAGCGTATTGAGTGACTTCCAGCTTATTGAGCAGAGCCTGTATATCACTTTGATACTGAGCATAACTCAAGGTCGCATTGCCAAAGTGCGACTTTCCTTGGCCTCTTAAGTCGATGGAGATCAGGCGGAAGTGCTCACTCAGATACTCAGCGATGACATCCAGGTCGCGCGTCGAACCCAGGCCGCCATGGATCATAACCAGGGGAAAGCCATTCTGGATACCGCTTTGCTCATAATGGAGTAGGGCGCCGTTGATGTCGGCAAACGCTGACTGCTTATTCATTGTTACTACTGTCCTTTTGCGTAGATATTGTATTAAGTAGGCTTTGGAAAGCCGTACTATCGGGTTCTGTCTTCTATTTCTTCGAAGGTTTCAACCGAAATGCGCTTGGCAAGTTCGCGCATGCGTTGCATTGATTGCGGATTGCTATTGCCCCAAAAGTGCAGCCAGTCCTCGCGTGAGCGCCATTTAGCGATGGTCAGCACTTTTTCTGGCTGCTCGGCGCTTTGCAGCATAAAGCTGCCCAATGCTCCGTCAACCGACGCATGGATAGCATCGGTTGTGTTTTGCCATACCGCTCTAAAGGCGGTCATGTTGTCAGTGGGCACCTGCCACTGGTAAATAACCCTGAACATAGCGGATCCTCCATGCAGTGATAATCTGGCCTTGCAATGGGTTAGTGGATATGGGTTGCCGTGAGTGCAAGGTTGGGTACAGGTTATCATTGAATCTGGCATGATGTCTGCCTGATCTGCATTCTGGCTAAACTCTCATGACATGGGTTGTCATTAAAAGTGCGTTGCGAAAGAGTGTAATGGCGCACCTATTCTTCATGCAGGGCGATGCAGTTTCCTTCTGAGTCTTCAAACTCAGCAACCCAGCCAAACCCGCCAATTGATGTTTTTGGATACAGGACTTTTCCACCCAATGACAAAACTTTGAGTAATGTGGCGTCTATGTCTTCAGTATGAAAATACAGCCTTGCACCAGCTTTAGATGGCACATAGCTGTCTCCTTTCACCAGCGCACCGGTGATCCCCGCCGCATTATCATGTGAAGGGAAGAGCGCCATATCGTGACCATCTATCACTGCGTGCTCAAATTCGAAGCCAAATAGAGAATGATAAAAGGCGGCGGCACGCTCTAAGTCAGCCACCGGGATTTCAAAATATCTAACTGGGTTGTTAAGGTGCATTTTAGGTTGTCGCCTCGTTTAGGTGTTTTGTTGAGTATGGCACGAGCGTGTCATCTTGCCTTCAGAAGTCAGGAAGTTTGTGCTCGCCTACGGCATTGGGTTATTAACTCGTTCAGAGCATGGTGTATCAACCATATTACGTTTGTGAGTCAGGCCGGATTAACAAGCCCAAAAACCGGGTGTCGTACTCTGTGATCATTAAGCTCATTAGAGCGACCATTGACTCTGTTCACAAGTGTTTTTTTGGGTACGGTTGATTGCAGAGCAAGGCCCGTATTTGCAGCCCGTTGATCCCGTTGTCTTTGCAATAGCGTTGCTTGCGGTGGGTGTCCCTTACTATTTTCCATTCAGCTCAGCTGTAAGTTAATGCGGGTTATCTGGTAACTAGTTTCCACGTACATGGTCACATAGTGATGAGGAGCTGTAATTTGCTCCTGCTTCTGTCAAAGCCAAACCTGATCAGTCGTGTCAATTGCGCTTGGACCTGGTTGTATGAACAAAATTAATTTCCTCCTTACCCGTTAAAGGTAATAAAGGGGCTGAAAAAATTAAATTTTAAAATTCAATAGGCTAATGGATAATTCATGAAAGTGAAAAAAACTAATGTAAATTTAGATTTACAAAAAATGTAAACATAGTTAAATAAATGTTCTAATTTGTTGTTTATTTTTTTTTCATATGCGCTACATTTTGATTGGAAATTAACCAAACAACAAAAAAGGAACAAGTATGCGTAAACTAAACACACTGGCTTTTGCCATTCTGGCAGGCCTGTCTGGACAGTCTATGGCTCAGGCCGAGTTGTTGACTGCAGAGCAAGGCAAAGCCATTCCAGGCAAGTATATTGTCGTGTTTAAAACGCCAACTGTGCTTAATACACAAAGCGCTATGGCTATCTCTGACTATGCAAGCACACAGGCACAGGCACTCAGCAACGCTTATAATATCAATGTTGCGAAGCGCTTTAACGGTGCGCTAAACGGTGTTGTTGTCGATGCATCGGAAGGCGATGTTAAAGCAATGCTGAAAGATCCAAACATTGCTTACATCGAGCAAGATCAGATTGTCACAGTTACCCCGCAGGCCTCTGGCGATCAGAGCAATGCGATTTGGGGTCTGGACCGGGTTGATCAGCGCGCATTGCCTCTAAATTCAAACTACCACTATGACTTTGACGGTTCAGGCGTTACTGCTTACGTTATCGACACTGGTGTACGTATTTCGCACAGTGAATTTGGCAATCGCGCAAGCCATGGTTATGACTTTGTTGACAACGATGCTGACTCGTCTGACTGTAACGGTCACGGTACACACGTTGCCGGTACTATCGGTGGCTCAGAGTACGGTGTTGCAAAAAATGTTAATGTTGTCGGCGTGCGCGTATTGGGCTGTAATGGTTCAGGGTCTTACTCTGGTGTGATTTCAGGGATTGACTGGGTTAAGAATAATGCGTCAGGTCCGTCTGTTGCTAACATGAGTTTGGGTGGCGGCGTATCTCAGGCAGTTGATGATGCTGTTAATGCGGCTGTTGCTTCTGGTGTTACTTTCGTTGTGGCTGCCGGTAATGACAACAGCGACGCGTGTAACTACTCGCCAGCTCGCGCAGCGGACGCAATCACTGTCGGTTCAACAACAAGCAGTGATGGTCGCTCCAGCTTCTCTAACTATGGTTCTTGTCTGGATATCTATGCGCCAGGTTCAAGCATCAAGTCAGCCTGGTATAACTCAGACAGCGCGACGAATACCATCAGTGGTACGTCAATGGCAGCGCCTCATGTTGCTGGTGCGGTTGCCTTGTATCTTGACCAGGATCCTACGCTGACGCCAGCGCAGATTGATTCACTGCTGAGCAGCAGAAGTACCAAAGGTGCGGTGTCTGATGCCAAAGCAAGCTCACCGAATGAACTACTTTATACGCTTGAAGGTGATGCGCCACCTCCACCACCTCCGCCGGGCCCAACTGAGCTTACTTCGGGTGTTGGTGTAACAGCGTCTGGTGCGACTGGCTCTGAGACTTTCTACAAGCTGGCAGTGCCTGCCGGAGCTGCGTCTGTTTCCTTCACGCTGGCGGGTGGCTCAGGTGATGCCGACCTGTATGTACAACAAGGTTCACAGCCTACTCAAAGCAGCTATGCATGTCGCCCTTACAAAAACGGTAACAATGAGTCTTGTGAATTCTCAAACCCGGCTGCCGGTGACTGGTATGTTATGCTGCATGGCTACAGCCAGTATTCAGGCGCTACGCTGACAGGCACATTCGGTGATTCATCAGGCTGTGGCCCCAATTGTCTTGAAAATGGCGTGCCGGTAACAGGTTTGTCAGGTGGTTTGAACACAGATACGCGTTATACCATCGAAGTTCCGGCCAATGTGACGCTAAATGTCAGCATTTCCGGTGGTTCAGGTGATGCAGACCTATATGTACGTAAGGGTACTCAGCCAACAACCAACACTTACGATTGTCGTCCTTTCCGCTCAGGTAATAACGAAAGTTGCAGTTTGAGTTCAGGTACAGATGGCGGTACTTACCACATCATGATTCGTGGCTATAGCAGCTACTCAGGCCTTACTCTGCAAGGCAGCTTCTAAATACTCATTGAGTAAACGACAAAGGCCGGTATAAACCGGCCTTTTTGTTAGTTACTAATACACTTTGCAGATCAGGCCTTTAAGGTAAAATCCTTCCGGGTAACAGCCCGCGATAGGGTGATCAGCCGCCTGATTCAGGCGTTCCATAATTAACAGATCCTTGCCGGCATCCAGCGCCGCATCGGCGACCACTTTTTGGAACAGGTTTTGCTCCATCAGGCCAGAGCACGAGAAGGTCAATAGTGTGCCGCCCGGTTTAAGCAACTGCATGGCCAGCATATTGATGTCTTTATAGCCACGGCAGGCGCCGTTGAGCTGGGCTTTACTCTCGGCAAATTTAGGAGGATCCATCACAATTGTGTCAAACTGGCGGCCTTCCTCACGGTATTGTCTGAGCAGTTTAAACACATCCTGCTTAACAAACTGGGCACGAGACAGGTCTAGTTCATTGTGTTCTACATTACGCTTGGCAGTATCCAGCGCCGGCTGTGAGACATCGACATTGATGACTTCGTCACACTCGCCACGAAGCGCATACAGACCAAATGTACCTGTGTAGCAGAAACAGTTTAGTACCGATTTGCCTTTAGAGAAGCGCTCCAGTGCTGCACGACTGTCTCTTTGGTCCAGGTAGAAGCCGGTTTTGTGACCGGACTTGATATCGACTTCAATTTTCAAGCCGTTTTCCATGATCACAACGGGCGCCTCTGGCTCGTCTCCCCACAACACGCCTGTGGTTTTCTCCAGCCCTTCTTTTTTACGCACATCAACGTCAGAGCGCTCGTAAATATTGCACTCGGGGAACAGGCTTCTGAGCGCTTGTACGATTTCACCTTTGTGACGCTCTGCACCTGCGCTAAGCAACTGACAGACCAGATAGTTGTCAAACTTATCTATGGTAATGCCCGGCAGACCATCCGATTCAGCAGCACAGAGCCTGAAACCGGTTAACTGACCTTCTTCGATAACTTGCTCGCGCGCGGCAAGTGCTCGTGACAGTTTTCTTTCGAAAAACGACTGATCGATTTGCTCAGATTGATCAAAGCTCCAGATCCGGGCCCGGATCTGAGAGTCAGGGCTGTATGCGGCTGTGGCCAGGTATTGACCGTCGTGACTATAAATGGTCACGGTATCGCCAAGAGCAGGTTTGCCTTTGACTTTTTTTATTGCTTTAGAAAAGATCCAGGGGTGTTTTCTTTTTAAAGATTTTTCACGGCCAGGTTGTAAATACAGCGCGCAAGACATATAAATTCCTTACAGTAGATAATGGTGATATTTTAGTGAAGCCACTAACAACATACAATCAGAACCATAAGGTTAAGGGATAAATGACAATAAATATGACGGAATTTGAAACGGCATGCCGAGATTTTATGCTCACCACTGAGTTTGCCGACACCGCCCATGATTTATCGCACATCCTGCGTGTGGTTAAAACAGCCAAACAATTGTGTGCCGCGGAAGGCGCCGATCTTGAGGTTGTGCTGCCTGCTGCCTGGTTGCACGATTGTGTAGCGGTGGCGAAGAACCATCCGGACAGACCCATAGCCTCTAAACTGGCTGCGGACAGGGCTGTTGCCTTTTTATCGACACTGGATTATCCCAAAGATAAGCTGCCTGCCGTGCACCATGCCATTGTAGCACATAGCTTTAGTGCCAATGTGACGCCTGATACACTGGAGGCCAAGGTAGTCCAGGATGCAGATCGTATGGATGCCTTAGGCGCCATTGGTGTGAGCCGGTGTATGAAAGTAGGCGGCGCCATTGCCAGACACATGTATCATATTGATGACCCATTTTGTCAAAACCGAGAAGCGGATGACAAAAAATATACTTTAGATCATTTCTACATCAAGTTGCTGAAAATCGCTGAGCAAATGCATACTCAGTCTGCAAAGCAAGAAGCTCAGCGGCGCACTGAGTTTATGCATGGGTTTTTGCACGAACTGGGAAGAGAGATTGGGATCTGCGACTAGCGCGTCATACGTTTTACAAAGACAACGACGAACAACGCCAGCGAAAAGCTACCGGTAAATGCCTCAACCGTTGCCACCAGTCGGGTGATGCCGGTTGGCGTTATGTCGCCATAACCAAGCGTTGTAAAGGTGACCACACTGAAATAAATGCAATTGAGTAAAGTGCTTAGATTGTCCGACCAGGAGGCCTGGCTGGAAAACTGAATGAGCCCGTCATTGTAATTGATCCCGAACAGGAAGTAGCAGATAGCGCAGGCGATGATCATGCCTAAACTGAAGCGGATGACATTTTCGGGTTTCTCGCCGTAACCACATAACATGTCAACAAAAGAGGATACCAGGCGGCGCTTGGAAAACTTGGGATACTGCGCGTGGCGCATGCGCAGTTCGCTGTAGGTATATTTCCCGGCCATCTCAAACAGACCCTGCTGTTCGGCCCCCTTTCTTAGCAAGCGGTAGATTTCTTCGGATTGTAAAAACAGATCGTTCGCTTCATCCAAGTCTTGTTGTTTAAGGGCTTCATGGGCTTGTTTTTCCTGCAACAATTTATCACCGAGGTAGAGGTTGTCGATGCGGGTTTTATCGAGTTTCATACCCAACAGGTTGGTATTTTCAAGCTTGCAACAGTGCAGGTTGGCGTCACGTAAATCCGCCTTCATCAGCGATGCATGCTTGATGGTATTGTTGAACAGGTGAGCACCTTGCAAGTTGGCACGATAAAAGTTGCTGTATGACAGGTCGTAGCCTTCGTGGTGGTCAAACTTAACCAGATTAAGGCCCTCAAGATTAGCCCGTTTTAATTCCAACCCCTGTAGAAGGCCACCTCGCTTGGCATAGCGCTCCAGTTTTTGTGTTAACTCCAGACCGCTTTTGTCAAATTTGCTATCATGCCAAAAGCAGTAGCCAGAACCCATGTCTATTTCCTGGCATTGATGGCCATCGGGAGATTCATATTGGCAAAGTGGTTTGTTGTTCATATTGCGCCAGTTTAATCCTTCTTATTAGTAAGGGTAGCAGTAATTTTTCAGGGTAAATAAAAAATTGTATCTATGTCATTCGATTATCAGTTAAGCATTAGTAAACGCCGACAGAGCGTTGCGATTAAAGTTACAGCGGATGGCGTTAAAGTCTTCGCGCCTTATGGCATCGATAAGCACTGGCTGGATGCCTGGTTAAAAAGTAAGTCACAGTGGGTTGAAAGCAAAAAACAGTCGGTGTCTGCCCAACAACAGCGGATCCAGGCGCCTTTCGACAGTCAGCAAATTCTGATATTTGGTGAGCAGTATAGGTTTGAGTGCTCGAAAAGTCGTTCTTATGTTGACCATGAGACACAATGTGTCGAGCTGAAAACCCGTGCGCAACCCGGCTCAGAGGGCGCGCGTAAGGCGCTGTTGAAATTATTGAATCAGACGTTGCTCAACTATGTTACACCGGTACTGGCAGCGTATTCGCGGCAGATGGGCAGCCAATATCAGGAACTTAAGATCAGAGAATATAAACGCCGCTGGGGGAGTTTGTCATCGAATGGCACGCTGGCGCTAAATAGCCTGCTGGTTGGGGCACCTAAGTGGGTGATTGATTATGTGGTTGTGCACGAGCTGGCACATTATCATGTGATGGCACACAATCAGGCCTTTTGGCAAATTGTTGCTCAGCATTATCCGGATTATCGCGAAGCACAAGATTATTTAAGGCAGCAAGGTGTCAGGCTTCAGATAAAGAAGTAGTAGGTTTGGGAGTAATTAGTGAAATAAAAAAGAAAAGTGGTGGAGGGGGCTGGATTCGAACCAGCGAAGGCAGTGCCGTCAGATTTACAGTCTGATCCCTTTGGCCGCTCGGGAACCCCTCCTCAGAGAAAAACAAATTGTAAAGTGGTGGAGGGGGCTGGATTCGAACCAGCGAAGGCAGTGCCGTCAGATTTACAGTCTGATCCCTTTGGCCGCTCGGGAACCCCTCCTAAGAGAAATACAAATTGTGAAGTGGTGGAGGGGGCTGGATTCGAACCAGCGAAGGCAGTGCCGTCAGATTTACAGTCTGATCCCTTTGGCCGCTCGGGAACCCCTCCTCAACAACGGCGCTGATAATATCAAAGTTTTTAGTGAAGTAAAGAAATGTCCTAAAGAAAATTGAAAAAATGCCGATAAATTTTCATATTTCCTAAATTGTGGCGATTTTACATGCAGATAGATGGCATTTTGTGCAAAGAAGCTCAGCTGGGCAGTGCACTTAATCACAGCGTTCATGAAGCAAGACGCGGTGATTTTGCGTTGCTTTTGTCTTTGCTGTCTCAGGATGCGCTGGATTTTAGCCAGTTTGACCTGCCTCATACGTCACAAGAGGAGCCCGATAAATCTGAAGCTGCGCTAAAAAAGGCGTTGCAGCTTGGTCCACAGAAGCCACTTGCCCCCGAACAGTTCAATATGTTGATAGGCCAGGATAACGGCTTTTTGGTTAGCGATGGTGACTTGGCCAGCCTGCGTCTTAAAGAATGTTTGCAGCCAGAGCCTTATGCGGTACGCAACGATAAGAAGCATATCCCCCTGCATATCGTGGATAATCTTGAACCTGCAGTGAGACAAAAACTAGAAAAAACCAGAAACCCTCAAATGCTGGTAGGTAATAAAGACATAGATGCAGCAGGATTTTATGATCAGCTGGCTGGTGGTGAAATGCAATCTATGTTGCAGGTCGCTGTATAACTCAGGTTCGAGATAACCAGGATTTAAGAGGACACCGTAATTAATTTAAGGCGCTTTTCCATCGCAAGCTTATGCCTGTTCGATGAGTGAAACGCTTTGAAGGCCGGCCGTAAAAACGGCACCAGCCTGAAAATAAGACCCAGGCTGAGGCGCTTGAGCCAGGTTAATCGCCTGTATTAGTCCAGGCAAAAGGTAATGTACGAGGTGTTAAGCTCCGGACAAACGAAGTGGCCAAAGCTTGCATTAATCCGCCTTGCTTACCTGGTTAGCCGTGGCATTTTTTGAATTTCTTCCCACTTTGGCAGGGACAGGGATCATTCCTGCTGATTTTTTTCTCAGGGCAGGGGTAAAGCTCGCCGTCCAGATAACGCCACAAACCAGCTTCTTTGATAAATCGGGAGCGCTCATGCATTGTAACGCACACACCACCATCCAGATAAGCCGCTTTAAACTCTACAAAGTGATAATCGGGCGACTCACTGCACTCAATGACCTCTAACCCGATAAAGGTGACCTGCTCGGCAAATGCTTTGATACTGGCTTCACTGTTTTGTGCACGTTTACTCTGTGCATAAGTATCGTGTATATACCTTGTGTCTTTGAGGCAATAAGCACTATACCGTGAGCGCATTAGCTGCTCAGCACTTTCAGGTTGTTTATGACCTTCCATAAAAGGCAGGCAGCACGCATGTGCTTCAATTTCAGAACCGCAATAACACATAATTTCTCATTTGAACTTAATGCGCAACGACAGATGCTTCATGGCCGGAGGTGCGAGTAAAGCAAAATAACTCAGTATCGCTGTCTACCAGCTTAAACCGGGCAAGCTGTTGCTCAGATACAATGTCCGTCCAGGTGATCACCGCTGCAAAGTTGCCTTTGCATAAAGCGCTGTTAATAACATACTCCAAGTTTATCAAATGTCTCTGGCGCAGCACCAGCAACTTACTACTGTCAATTGAGCTGGTATCCAGTAGTGCCTTGCTGGGAATATTGTCTGGTGCAATGAGTAGTGTCCATCTGTGTAGTGAGTTGCACCGGTACAGGATCTTAAGCAGTTCTAAACTGCTGACTATGTCATCTTCTGCATGTACCAGCTGATAGCGTTTATCGGCTGAGCAAGTTTTGTGAGAAGAAATATTTTGCACTTGAGTATGTAACATGAGCAGACCACTGATTTTCTATACAGTGGTTATACAGTATTTCATACAGTGCTATTTGGCAAGTAAATTGTCGCGTATTTTTTGTGCTTTTTTATTAGTGCTTTGATTGCACTTAGTTTAATTATTTATCAGCGTCCTAATTAAAATGCATCATTTGGTGAATTTGCTCATACAGGGTTGCGGCATAACACTGGGCGTCAATAAAGCGTTTTGCCGTCAGGTGCGTACGCACTTGTTCCAATGTGCCTGTTGCAGCCTGGTTACCCTGGCTTTGCGCAAGCGATAGCCAGGCAATGCCATGAAATACACTCTTTGGTACACCCTGGCCTTTAATAAACAGCATGCCAAGGTAAAACTGTGCTTTGTTGTCTCCCGACATAGCAGCCAGGCGCAGCCACTTAGCGGCAAGCGGATATTGTTTACTCTTCAGATAATAAAGCCCTTTTTTATAGGCGGCTTTGCTATCCGTATCTGTTGGCCAGCGGTTTTCGGAGTCAGGCGTTGCGGTAACAAATTCCAGCACATTGAGAAGCTGTTGTTCCAAGTCATTGCCGTTTGCAACTGCTAATTGGTTCTTTTTCATACTGATTTCACTTAATACGACCTAGATCAGAGTGTAGTTGATTTTTAACTATTTTGTCCGATTACACCAGAGATTTGTGATAAAATCCGACTTTCGTTTCTATATAAAATACAAAGACATGCTGGAAAAATTATTTTCGCTCCGTGCACAGCAGAGCACAGTCAAAACCGAGTTTATTGCCGGTCTGACGACATTTGTCACTATGGTTTACATTGTGTTTGTAAACCCGGCCATGTTGGCTGAAGCGGGTATCGATCATGGTGCTGCGTTTGTCGCGACTTGTTTAGCGGCTGCCATAGGCTGTTTTATCATGGGCCTTTGGGCCAACTATCCACTGGCATTGGCGCCTGGTATGGGACTAAATGCCTTTTTTACCTACGGTGTCGTGCTGGGAATGGGTCATACCTGGCAAAGCGCGCTGGGTGCGGTCTTCTTATCTGGTTGCTTGTTTTTATTGCTGAGTATTTTTAAAGTCAGGGAATGGGTGATCCAGGCAATTCCCTTGGTGCTTAAACAAGCGATTGCCACAGGGATCGGCGCCTTTCTTGCACTGATCGCGCTAAAAAATGCACAGATCATCGTCGCCAGCCCTGCAACGTTTGTCCAGCTGGGGGATATCACCAGTCCGGGGCCATTGCTCGCTATTCTGAGCTTTTTTGTGATTGCGGCATTAATGTATCGTGACATGAAAAGCGGGGTGCTGGTTAGTATTTTGCTGGTTACTGTACTCGCCTGGGCTTTGGGGTTAGTTGAATACGCAGGCATTGTGTCGGCACCGCCAAGCATTGCCCCCACTCTTGCCCAACTGGATATTGCCAGCGCACTAGAAATTTCGATGCTGAGTGTGGTGTTTGCCTTTTTGTTTGTTGATTTATTCGATACCAGCGGTACTTTGGTCGCGGTTACGCAAAAAGCTGGAATTGCAGACCAGCAAGGGCGCATGCCACGCCTTGGCAGAGCACTGTCTGCGGATAGCTCAGCGACCATTGCGGGCTCTTTTCTTGGCACGTCTACCACGACCTCTTATATAGAGTCTGTATCTGGCGTTTCTGTGGGAGGGCGTACAGGTTTAACCGCTGTGGTCGTTGGTGTGTGCTTTTTGTTGATGATGTTCTTTGCGCCGCTAGCGCAGATGGTGCCTGCGTACGCCACAGCTGGGGCCATTTTATATGTGGCAGTACTGATGTTGCAAAATCTCAAGCTGGTCAACTGGGATGATATGAGTGATGCTATCCCGGTGAGTGTTGTGCTATTAATGACACCATTAACCTTTTCGATTGCCCACGGTATTGCGCTTGGTTTTATTTCTTACACGGCGGTCAAACTGGCCTGTAACAAACGCGAGGAAATCTCAATCAGCGTGTGGGTGTTGACTGTATTGTTTATTGTAAAGTTTGCGATCAGCTGAGGCTGATCACCACTTTTTCTTGGGAGCGAAAAGGACGTCGAGATCGTCCTTTTCTTTCTCGGCTTTCTTTTTCACCGAAGAGGCGTTTGACGCTTTAAGCTCAGTGCTTATCTCGCTTAGATATCCTTCGAGCAGGTTTTTCTTTTCATTGACATAGTCATCTGAATAAGTGACGCCACATATAATCGCATAGGCTTTCTCGAAGTACTGACGTGCAGAGCCCACCATATTGGCGCTTTTGGCGGACAAGCCCCGTTTAATTTGGCTCTCTACGTTAATCATGAGCTGTAACCGCTCCATTTTACGGTCTTCCTGCACAAACACTTGTGTATCCACTTTGCCTTTACTGTGCTCGGAACGCAGCAGATGGCGTAATTTTTTAATCCCCTGAACCAGGGCGATAAGCTGCTTGTCGTTATCGGGTAAGGTGACTTTGTCGGACTCGTTAACATTTTGAGGTTCGCTGTTTAGGCGCTCCTGGGACTCGTGCATGCGGCTTTTTAGCTCGCGAGAGGTTGGCGAGAGCTCGACCATGGAGACCAGCGCATCATGGACCCGGCGTTGGATGATGCGGATCATTGCGCCCGACATCGGAATATTACTGCTGTTGAGGATCACATCTTCGGCTTCTTCGATGATCCGCTTTTGTTTAGCTAGCTCTTTACGGCGTTCCGCTTCTTGTTTTTCTCTGTGCTGTTGAATAGCACTAACCCACACAGCAATAACAATGAGTGCTACAATCAACAAAATTATAACGGTAATAAACATACCCGGATCTCTTCGTAAATCATACAGCTGATAGTTTTTTTATATTACATCAAATAATTGCGGATTGAACAGTGTTAATAACAAGAGACTTGAAAATCCGGCAAATTCCATCATTTTTTAGTATAGCTTAATGACCGCAAGCTGGCTCTAATAGGCTGGGGAAAGTATTGTCCTATCGGATAGACTATAATTGTGCTAGGCTGAGTCATTATTTGCCTGTATCTAACTGATAGCTGGCCTAGTCGTACACCAGATAACAATTAAAACAAACGCTTAGTTATGAAATTACAACAACTGAAATACATAGTTGAAGTTCTGAATCACAACCTCAATGTGTCTGCAACCGCGGAAAGCTTGTATACCTCCCAACCGGGAATTTCCAAGCAAGTGCGTATGCTGGAAGACGAGCTTGGTGTACAGATCTTTGGCCGCAGTGGCAAACATCTTACGCATGTTACCAGTGCCGGCAATGAAATAATCAATATTGCCCGGGAGATATTGTCAAAGGTTGAGGGTATCAAAGCCGTTGCCAATGAACATACACTGCCTGATCAGGGTAAACTCAACATTGCAACCACACATACGCAGGCGCGTTATGCTTTGCCGAATGTGATCCAGGGGTTTATGCAAAAGTATCCCGCAGTGTCTTTACACATGCACCAGGGCACACCGCAGCAGATCTCAGACGCCGCAGCCAGGGGCGATGCAGACTTCGCCATCGCAACTGAAGCGCTGCATTTGTATGGTGACCTGATCATGCTGCCTTGTTATCACTGGAATCGCAGCATTGTGGTTACAAAAGATCACCCGCTGGCCAAAAAAGGCAGCAATATCACAGTGCAGGATGTAGCAAAATATCCTTTGATCACCTACGTATTCGGCTTCACTGGGCGCTCAGAGCTGGATAAAGCTTTCAATGCGCACGGCTTATCGCCGCATATTGTTTTTACAGCAACCGATGCGGATGTGATTAAAACCTATGTTCGGTTAGGACTGGGTGTGGGTGTGCTGGCAACCATGGCCGTAGATGAAGTGACAGACAAGGATCTGGTGTGCATTGATGCCAGCCATTTGTTTGAGGCCAGTACCACTAAGATAGGGTTCAGAAAGGGTAGCTTCCTGCGTGGCTACATGTATGACTTTATTGAGCGTTTTGCACCTCACCTGACCAAAGACCTGGTCGAGCGGGCCAGCCTGATGCGCAACCAGGAAGACGTTGATGCATTGTTTGAAAATACAGAGCTACCCGTCAAGTGATTGATTAAACAACAAAAAAGCCGCAATTGCGGCTTTTTTGTTGTTTGCCCTTGCAGGCTAGTTAACACTCGATAATATTAACCGCCAGTCCACCACGTGCCGTTTCTTTATATTTGGTTTTCATGTCATTGCCCGTGTCGAGCATGGTTTTGATCACCTTATCTAAAGAGACTTTCTGTTCACCACTGCCGCGCATAGCGAGGCGCGAAGCGTTGATGGCTTTTACCGCACCCATAGCGTTGCGTTCAATGCAGGGCACCTGCACCAGTCCGCCAACGGGATCACACGTCAGCCCCAGATTGTGCTCCATGCCAATTTCAGCGGCATTTTCTACATGGACCACGTTACCACCCATGATCTCGGTAAGCGCCCCAGCAGCCATAGAGCAAGCCACTCCCACCTCGCCCTGACAGCCTACTTCGGCACCAGAAATAGAAGCGTTCTTCTTATAAAGAATGCCAATCGCTGCGGCAGTCAGCAGATAACGCGTGGCAATTTCAGCGTCCACTTCTTTGATGAATGTATGGTAATACATAAGCACCGCAGGCAGGATCCCGGCTGCACCATTGGTTGGCGCTGTGACGACACGCCCTCCTGCTGCATTTTCTTCATTCACGGCCAGTGCAAACAGGTCAACCCAATCCATGGCTCGCAGCGGATCATTGCTGTTCTCAACATTGAGCTTTAAGTACAAACTGGGTGCACGACGTTTTACTTTTAAGCCCCCGGGTAAAATGCCTTCGGTGCGCATACCACGTTCTGTGCAGGCTTTCATTACTTCCCAGATATGGAATAGCTCGGACTTGATTTCCTGCTCACTGCGCAGTGTTTTTTCATTGTGCATCATCAGCGAAGATACGCTCAGGCCTGTCTCTTTACACATTTCCAGCAATTGCTGCGCATTTTCAAAAGGGTAAGGGGCCGGGTTTTGTTCACGTATATCCAGCGCAGCTTGTTTTTCTGCATCAAACTGCTCATCTGTGACGATAAAGCCACCACCTATCGAGTAATAGACCTGGCTGTGCACTAACTCACTGCCTGCGTATGCCTGAAGCTCCATTGCATTGGAGTGTTTCGGTAGGGTTTTACGGCGATGAAAAACAATGGCGCCTTGCTTGGGAAAAGCGACCTTGTGGGTCTTGTCCAGATAAATTACTTGCTCACGCTCAATGGTGTCCAGGATCTGGGGCACTTGATCCGCATCTACTGATTCGGGATCGTATCCTGCCAGGCCCAGAATAACTGCTTTACCAGAGCCATGGCCGATGCCAGTCTGGCCCAGTGAGCCAAATAGCTCTACTTTCACTGATGTGATTTGATCAATTATGTTGTTGTCCTGCAGGTCTTTTACAAACAGGCGCGAAGCACGCATAGGTCCGACAGTATGGGAAGATGAAGGCCCAATACCAATACTGAACATATCAAATGCACTAATCATAAACTCTACTCAACATTGCCTCTGAACGGGCGCACATCATAACGTTAATTATTGCATAAGTAACCCATTTCACAGCAAAATTGTATACAGTTTTGGCTAAACTAAAGGCCATGATTAGTAGTTTGCGGTAAAAAATGCTTTTATGTGCGCAAACTCATTTATTTAGCGTGTTATTTGGCGATATTTATGTACTGGTCAGGCCACTCGGGTGAGGAGTTGTTGGACTATTTTAGCAGTCGCGCCCCAGAGCAGACCGTACTGAGTCATCAAGCCATTGAAAGTCACGGTTTTGCCGCGTAACTGGGTCTGAACAGGTTGCCAGGCATGTTGTTGTGCAAGTAATGACAGCGGCAGGGTAAACACGTTTTCTACTTCATCACTTTGCGTTTCCCAGCTGGCATTGCGGTCTAAAACAGCCAGCACAGGCGTGATGCGAAAGCCTGTTAATGTGGTGTGCAAAGGCAATACGCCAACGGGGTTAACCTGCTGTGGGTCAAGGGCGATTTCTTCCTGGCTTTCGCGCAGTGCGGTGGTGATCACGGAGGCATCCTGCAATTCGACTTTACCACCCGGAAAACACAGCTGACTGGGGTGGCTGCGTAGTTGAGCACTGCGCTTGCAAAGCAACATCGATGCCTCGCCATCCACCTCAAGCAGTGGCACTAAAACGGCACTTTCCTGACCTTGCCCCGATACAGGTGTCAGGGTTGAGCCACCCAGACTGAAGCGGCTGATCACGTGTTGTAGATTCATAGAATGGGCAGTATCTTATTCACCTTGTGGTATGTCTCCTGATACTCTAACTCACAGTTAGAGTCTGCGACAATCCCTCCGCCGGCCCAGCAGTAAATTTTTTGCTGATGGCATACCAGTGTGCGGATCGTGATCGAGGTGTCCATCGCCCCACAGGCACTGAGATAACCAATCGAGCCGCAATAGGCGCTGCGTCTGTGTGGCTCCAGTTCTTCAATGATTTCCATTGCGCGGATCTTAGGCGCACCGGTGATGGATCCACCGGGGAATGCTGCTTTGAGCTGATCGACTGCGGTTTTGCCCTCGGCCAGCTGAGCCGTAACCGTACTAACCAGGTGGTGGACAGCGGGGAAGCTCTCAATTTCAAAAAGTTTTGGTACCTGCACACTGCCTGGCTTGGCGACTTTGCCAAGGTCGTTGCGCAAAAGGTCAACAATCATCACGTTTTCTGCACGATCTTTGCTGCTGCGTTGTAAGGTCGCTGCCTGCTGTGCATCTGCTTGTGGGTCTGCCAATCTGGGTAAGGTGCCTTTGATGGGTTTGGTTTCAATTTGGCCTTGACGTACAGAAATAAAGCGTTCGGGTGATACCGAGATAATGGCATCGTCACCCAGATTTATAAACGCGGAAAAAGGCGCTCTGTTGTTGGCGCGTAGGGTTTTATAGGCCTGCCAGGGTGAACCATGATAGCGTGCACAAAATCTTTGCGCCAGGTTTATCTGGTAACAGTCGCCACTTTTCAGATAGGCATGGATTTTGGCAAATTTGTCGGCATATTCAGCCTGCGTCATATTCGCCTGCCAGTCGCTGGTCAGTGTAAACGATTCGTTTGTAGCAGGATGCTTTTCTATGAGTGAGCGGTAGGTGCTGAGCCGGTTATAGCCTGGCTGGGTAACAAAGTACCAGCGGTTATGCAGGTTATCGTGGATCAGTGCATCCGGATAAAGGCCGGCTATCATGTCTGGTAATGCAATGTCTTGCGCTGCACTTTGGGGCATAGTCTCTATATATCTGCCGAGATCATAGCCAAAATAGCCGAGCCAGCCACCACAAAAGGGTACGTCGGTATGCGAGGTGGTATCCAGTTCGGCCAATTTCTCTTGCATGAGGGTGAAACCGTCTTGCTCAATGAGGTTGTCATCAAGATAGAATTTTCCCGCCCTGGCTTCGAGTACACATAAGGGGTTGATACTCATGATATCAAACCGGCTATTCTCGTGTCTGGCATCGCTGGAGTCGAGCAAGATTGCCAGCGGCTGAGAGGCGAGGGTGTTGAATACCTCAATGGTTGACAAAGAAATGTCTAGTTCAATGGTGTTACTACCTGGATTTATCATTAACTGAACCCGAATGCTAGCCCGAAACGGGCGAGGAGGGTATCATAATTGTCATTGAATCCATAGCGTGTTTGATTGTATCCCATCTTGGTCGCATTACATAAGTACAGGACTTTAGTCGCTAATCTGTGATAGCGATACTCACGCCTGGCAAGATGGTATATAATCGCGCCTCTCAATAAACACCGGTTTGCCTCGTCACAGACCGGAGAATAAAGGAACCGTCATGAGTACTATTCGTCAGCAAGACTTCATTGACAGCATCGAAGATGCATTGCAATACATTTCTTATTATCACCCGTTGGATTTTGTTCAGGCTTTAGAAAAAGCGTACGACAAAGAGCAAAGTAAAGCTGCTAAAGATGCCATTGCGCAGATCTTAATTAACTCCCGTATGTCGGCAGAGGGCAAACGTCCGTTATGTCAGGACACCGGGATTGTGACCTGTTTTGTAAAGGTCGGTATGGATGTTAAATGGGACAAGACGGACCTGACTGTACAGCAAATGGTGGATGAAGGTACACGTCGTGCTTATACCAATCCGGATAACCCATTGCGTGCTTCAATTGTTGCAGATCCCGCAGGTGCACGTAAAAACACCAAAGACAATACGCCGTCTGTTGTGCACATTGATATGGTACCGGGCGCTGAAGTTGAAGTGATGATCGCAGCCAAGGGTGGCGGTTCTGAGAACAAGACTAAAATGGTGATGCTGAACCCGTCAGACGATGTTGCTGCCTGGGTAGAGAAAACCTTACCGACTATGGGCGCTGGCTGGTGTCCGCCTGGCATGCTGGGAATAGGCATTGGTGGTACGGCTGAAAAAGCTGCGGTACTGGCAAAAGAATCACTGATGGATCCAGTGGATATCCACGAGCTTATGGAGCGTGGCGCAGAAACTGCAGAAGAAAAACTACGTCTGGAAATTTTTGAGCGTGCAAACAAACTCGGTATTGGTGCACAGGGCCTGGGCGGTCTGACTACGGTTGTAGACGTTAAAATCAAGTCAGCCCCAACACATGCCGCCTCTAAGCCAGTTGTGATGATCCCTAACTGTGCCGCAACCCGCCACGTGCACTTTACTCTAGACGGCTCGGGTCCTGCTGATCTAAAAGCGCCCAAGCTGGAAGACTGGCCAGAAGTGACCTGGGAAGTGGGTGAAGATACACGCCGTGTTAACCTGGATGAGATCACCAAAGACGATATTCAGGACTGGAAAATGGGCGAGACCGTTCTCTTGTCTGGTAAGATTCTGACTGGCCGTGACGCAGCACATAAACGTCTGCAGGATATGATTAATTCAGGCGAAGGTTTGCCTGAAGGCGTTGACTTGACTAACAAGTTCATTTATTACGTAGGCCCTGTTGATGCCGTTGGCGATGAAGTTGTAGGCCCTGCTGGTCCAACAACGTCGACTCGTATGGATAAATTCACCGACCTGATGTTAGAAAAAACCGGCCTGATCGGCATGATTGGTAAAGCAGAGCGTGGCCCGGCAACGGTTGAATCTATCAAGGAAAACAAAGCGGTTTACCTGATGGCTGTCGGTGGCGCCGCTTACCTGGTAGCCAAAGCGATTAAGAAAGCCAGAGTGGTGGCGTTTGAAGATCTGGGCATGGAAGCAATCTACGAATTTGAAGTAGAGGACATGCCAGTGACTGTTGCTGTAGACAGCGACGGTGTGAACGCCCATACTCAGGGCCCGGCTATCTGGAAAGCCAAAATTGAAGAGCTGGATAGCAAGCTTAAATAAAAGCCAATCTGTACTGATTTGAAAAGAGGGCCTCGCCCTCTTTTTTTGATCAGAGGCTTTTATAACCCGCTCATGAAACCTGCCATCTGTATCCATTCACCCATACTACACATTGAGTTGCCTCTCTCATCAGACCTCTTTTAATCGTAAAAATAATCATACATAAATGGTCGTGTTTACGTTTACGTAAAGATTAACCCTCAAAATTCGTGAAAATACCGAAGAATTAAACTCATATTATCCAATGGTGTGCATAATCAAGTTAATATATGGCTATTTAATGTATCATGCAGGCAGCTTTAACGCTTTTAGAGTCAATATCAACTCATATTGTGGATTGGTAAGAGAGTTAGTGATACAGTTCGGTGAATTTCAGCGCTATCTGACTCAAAGTCAGTCTATAACGGAGAACAAACAAAGTGGCTGTATTTAACCAAGTTGAATTTGATAACCACGAACAAGTGGTTTTTTGTTCTGATGAAGCATCGGGCCTGAAGGCAATCATTGCTGTTCATAACACTAAGCTGGGTCCGGCGGTTGGCGGTTGTCGCCTGTGGGACTATGCAGATGATGTTGATGCTGTATACGATGTATTGCGTCTGTCAAAGGGGATGACTTACAAGAACGCAGTTGCGCGTTTGCCTTTTGGTGGCGGTAAGTCTGTGATCATCGGTGATGCTAAAAAAATCAAATCTGAAGCCTTATTCAGAGCATTTGGTAAGCACCTTGAGCGCCTTGGCGGTAGCTACTATTCAGCCGAAGATGTGAACATCACCACCGGCGATGTGATGACGATGCATAAAGAGACTAATTATGTAATGGGTCTTGAAGGCAAAAGCGGTAATCCGTCACCTTTCACTGCTCTGGGTACATTCCTGGGTATTAAGGCGGCTTATCAGCACAAACATGGCCATCAGGATTTGTCTGGTGTGAAAGTATCGGTGCAGGGCTTGGGCGCTGTTGCATATACTTTATGTAAGCACCTGCATGAAGCGGGCGCAGAGCTGTTTGTGACGGACATCAACCAAGCATCAATTGACCGAGTTGTGAACGACTTTGGCGCAACCGCCGTGAGTATTGATGAAATCTATGATCTGGATGTTGATGTTTATGCCCCTTGTGCTTTGGGTGCAACGGTAAACGATGACACGATCCCTCGAATTAAAGCCAGCATCATTGCGGGCTGTGCGAATAACCAGCTTGCTGAATCAAGACATGGTGAGATCTTGCGTGAAAAGGGCGTGCTTTATGCACCTGATTACGTTATCAATGCCGGTGGCATCATCAACGTGTATTACGAAACTAAGCCAGAAGGCTACAGTGAGGCTGCGGCGACCAAACATGTTGAAGGCATCTACGACACTTTGACAGAGATCTTTGTTCGCTCTGATGCTGAGCAAAAATCAACACACCTGATTGCCGACGAGCTTGCACAGGAGATCATCGCAAACGGTTTGTAATCCTTGCATGATACTATCAATATAGAGGGGTATTTCTCCCTCTATATTGAATTATGAAACAACTCACTTCATCAGATTGGCCCCGGGCCGAACACTTTGATTTTTACCTAGGCTTCGAGCAGCCTTACTTTAGTATTACCACACGTCTTAATACAGGCTCACTTTACACGCTGTGTAAGCAACGCCAGCTGTCGTTTACCTTTAGTTATCTATATTGTCTGAGCAAAGCTTGCCAAAACTACGCCCCCATTCGTTATCGCATAGTCAATAGCCGTCCTTGCGTTGTTGAAGAAGTCGACATGAGTTGTGTGTTTTTACGTGAAGACAGAAGCTTTCGATTTGTGCCTTTGGTTGCTTGTGAGGACATCCACGACTACATTAAAAAGAATGATGCACAGAAAAAGGCGTTTCTGGAGCAGCCCTTGGTTAGTGAACACTTTTTGGCAACCTGCAATAACCCGCAGCAACTTTATTTATCTATTTTGCCATGGTTCGATTTTACTAGCTTCAGTCATGCCCGAAATGCGAAAGATAACCTTGGCATCCCAAAATGCGTGTTCGGCCAACTTGACTCACAAACCGGCGAACTGCCATTTTCAGTTGAGGTACATCACGGGTTGATGGACGGATTGCATGTAGCAGAATTTATCCAGGAAATAGAAACGCAGTGCAAAATACTGTCTGAACAGTTATTAGCCTGAGCTTTCTGCTGTACCGGAATTTACAGTTGCATTTAACTGAATGCTAAGTGTTCAGTTTAAGTCTAGTAGCTTGATATTAAAAATGAAATAGAGTCAGGTATTGTGCAAAAGAAAGGCCGATGATCAGGCCTAAATGGCTGTAATAAAATGTAAATAAAGTTGCTTTGTGTATGAAATATAAGTGCTTAAGGTTTTTATTCTTGGTTTCCTTGTTAATACAATGTTTTATTTCAATTTATTTCATCGCGACAAGCAAAAATTGTTTTAAACATGAAGTTGACATGGGCAATAGCATTTAGCATTATTGCACGGTTGATACTGCTAAAAGTATCCGGGGTACTCTCTAAGAGAGTGCAAAAATTATAAAAGTAACATTACTTAATTGGTTGGGAACTATGTCTGTTAAAATCAGAAAGAGCCTTGTAGCTTCAGCGCTTTTTGGCGCAGCGGCAATTGCAAGCAGCAATGTGATGGCAGATCCTTTGAATGACATACAAAAAGTAGGTCAGCAAACTCAAACGGCTGCTAAAAAGTCTCAAGACAAGATTGATGGTATCTACGGTCAAACTATCGAAATGGTAGCTGAGTACCGTGGAATTGTTGACGAAACAGAACTTCTGAAAGTTTACAACGATCACGTAGCACGTTTGGTTGCAGACCAAAATGCAAATATCGAATCTCTAGAACGTCAGATCGCGACGGTTGATAAAACTAAGCAAGACGTTGTGCCTTTGATGTATCGCATGATTGATACACTCGAGCAATTCATCAAAGCGGACGTGCCGTTTGATACTGAAAAGCGTCTAGAACGCATCGAAAGACTACGTGAAACGCTAACTAACGCGAAAGTAACGACGTCTGAAAAATACCGTCAGGTACTTGAAGCATACAGCATTGAAACTAACTACGGTTCAGCAATGGTTGCTTCTCAAGGTTCACTTGAAATCAACGGTAAAAACATCAATGTTGACTTCGCCCGTCTAGGCCGTATCGCATACGTTGCTCAGTCTTTTGACCAGAAGCAAGCGTGGGTTTGGAACACCAGCAGCAAGCAGTGGGATCAGTTAGGTGAAGAATACCTGAAGCCTATCAAAGACATGATCCGTATCGCACGTGGTCAGGCTGCCCCAGAACTAGTTAAACTACCTATTTTCGGCGCGGAGTAATAAAACATGAAGAAACTATTTAAAGGTTTTGCCGTTGCTGCAGCATTAACAGTTTCTGCTGGTGGCGCGTTGAACGCACATGCGAGCACTGAGTCTCTGGATAAAATCCTTGAGCAAGTAAAGCAGAACCGTATCTCTGAAGGTAAAATCAACAAAGCTCGTGAGCAAGAGTTCCTGTCAGATCGTGCTGACAAACAAGCTTTGCTGAACAAAGCTAAGCGCGACCTGGCTGCTGAAAAAGCACGTGGCGAGCGTCTTAACAAGCAATTCAAGCAAAACGAAGTAACACTTGCTGAGAAAGAAACTGAACTTCTTAACGCCCAAGGTACCCTGGGTGAGATGTTCGGTGTGGTTCGTCGTAACGCTGCTGAAGCAATCGGTGCGATCGAAGCGTCTATCATCAGTGCTGAAAAGCCTGGACGTTCAGAAGTGCTTCGTTCATTGGCTGCGGCTAAAGAACTACCAACGACTCGTGAGTTGGAAGAACTTTGGATTGCATTCCAAACTGAAATGACTGAATCTGCAAAGATCTCTACTTTCGAATCAGAAGTAGCTGAGCTGAGCGGCGACATCAATGTTAAGCAAGTAACACGTGTTGGTAACTTCAACCTGGTCACTAAAGACGGTTACGTTGTTTACGATGCAGAAAACAAGCAAATCGTACCACTTGGTAAGCAACCTTCTTCAGACGTTTTGGCCACTGTTGCTGATCTTCTGAACACACCTGCTAACCAGTACACGCCTTTCGTTGTTGACCCAACGCGCGGTGCTATCCTGCGTCTGAACACTCAGCGTGCAACTGTTGAAGAGCGTTGGCACCAGGGTGACACAGTAGGTTACATCATCACTGCATTGTTAGCGCTGGGTGCATTAATCGCTGTTGTTCGTTTCCTAGACCTAATGCTGGTTGGCGCGAAAATCAAAGCGCAAATCAAGAATGCAAACAACCCAACGGATAACAACCCTCTGGGTCGCATCTTGAAAGTGTACCACGACAACAAGAACCAAGACGTTGAAAACCTTGAGCTTAAACTTGACGAAGCAATTCTACGTGAAACGCCTCGCATCGAAGCTGGTATCAACATCATCAAGATCCTTGCAGCTATCGCACCGCTACTAGGTCTACTAGGTACGGTTGTTGGTATGATCTTGACGTTCGAATCAATCACACTATTTGGTACTGGTGATCCGAAGATCATGGCAGGTAACATCTCTCTAGCTCTTGTTACTACTGCGCTTGGTCTAATTGCTGCGCTACCGTTAATCCTACTTCACGCTATCGTTGCGGGTCGTAGTAAATCTATCCTACACATTCTTGACGAGCAAAGCGCGGGTATCGTTGCTGCGCACGCGGAGAAGGAGAGAGCATAATGCTAGTCCTGGTGGAGACGTGGGAATCTATCAGGGATTTTGTTGCTACAGGCGGCGATGTATTATACGTGGTCGCGATAGCACTCTTTCTAATGTGGGTATTAATGATTGAGCGCTATTGGTTCCTATTGGCTGAATTTCCTAAAATTAAAAAGGGAATAGTAAGCAGATGGGATGCCCGCCAAGATACTACATCTTGGTACGCACACAGAATCCGCGATGCATGGATTTCTGAAGCGTCTGAAAAATTAGATGAGCGCATGTTGATTATCAAAACATTGGTTGCAATGTGTCCGTTAATCGGTCTATTAGGTACAGTGACAGGTATGATTTCGGTATTCGAAACCATGGCGACACAAGGTACTGGTAACCCTAGATTGATGGCCTCAGGCATCTCAATGGCAACGATACCAACAATGGCTGGAATGGTTGCGGCACTATCAGGTGTATTCTTTAGCACCCGTCTTGAAGCGAGAGCAAAGATGGCTAAAGAGAAACTAATTGATAGCTTGCCACATCACTAGAGAGAGATTTTATTATGGCACGTAAACAACGTTTTCGTGAGGAAGAAGAAGCAGCAGTAGACATGACCCCGATGCTTGACATCGTATTCATCATGTTGATCTTCTTCATCGTTACTACCTCTTTTGTTAAAGAGGCCGGTATTGAAGTTAAAAAGCCAAAAGCTGCGCAGGCACAACAAACCAAGAATGCGAACATCTTTATCGCTATCCGTGAAAACGGTGAGATCTGGATGGACAAGCGTCAGGTTGATGTTGAGCGTGTAAGTGCAAACCTTGAAAATCTGTTAGCTGAGCAACAAACCGAGACCGTTATTATCCAGGCGGATAAAGGCGCGAAACACGGCGTAGTTGTTAAGGTAATGGATCAGATTAAGGCAACTGACGACGCCTTGAAGATTTCAATAGCTGGAGCTAAGTGATGATTCGATTTCTGTTTTCACTTCTTGCAGGTGGGGCAGTAACCTTCGGCTTATTCTTCTTTATGTCCTATCTTATCTCAGGAGGAGCGGATAGGGCTGACAATAAGAAGGAAGAGATCATAGTCGAGATTATGTCGAATCCGCCTGAATCAGATGTGCAGGAGAGGAAGCGTGTACCGCCTCCACCTCCTCCACCGCCAAAGCAGCCGCCTAAACCGCAGCCGCCTCAGCCTGAGAATGCTAACCCGAATGCAGGTGCGATTGGCTTTAACATGCCTAGCATCGATATCGGTGGCACAGCTGGTGGTTTAAGTGGTCCTGGTGATTTCGGTCGTGACGGTGAAGCAACACCTATCGTTCGTATCGAACCTAAGTATCCGCCTCAAGCAGCGCGTGATGGTAAAGAAGGCTGGGTACAGCTGCGCTTCACTATCAACGAGCTGGGCGGTGTAGATGACATTGAGATCATCGATGCTGAACCAAAGCGTATTTTCAACCGTGAAGCAAAACGTGCGCTTCGCAAGTGGAAATACAGACCTAAAATTGTTGATGGTAAGCCGCAAAAGCAACCTGGTATTACTGTACAACTTGACTTTAAACTTAACCAAGATGGATAGGAGTAGGATATGAAGCAAATGTCTAAAGCAACAGCTCTTGCTCTGATGATGTCTTTGGCAGGCGGTGCGTTAAGCACTGCCGCATTTGCCGCTCCCGATCCTGCAAAGATCGAAGCGCGCAAAAATGCCAAAACCAAGGTTATGGGTGAGCGAGTTGGTAAAAAGGTTATCAAAGCGTTTGACTTGTACAACGAAGACAAAGTTGATGAAGCAATTGCATTATTGCTTGAAATTGACGCGTCTGACGAGTTTGACCGCGCCACGGTAAACCGTTACCTGGGTAACCTGTATGCTCAAAAAGAAGAGTATCAAACAGCAATTAAGTACATCCGTCAGGCAATCGCGCCAGACGTGTTGAACTTTAAAGATCAGGGCGACTTGATCAAGCTGTTGGGTGACCTTCTGATTGGTACAGAGCAGTACGAAGGTGCTAAGAAATCTTACTATGACTGGATGGATTTCACCGGTGAACAAGACGCTAAAGTATATGGTCGTATCGCTCAAGCCAACTATGAACTGAAAAAGTACAGAGATGTTATTGAGCCTGCGGACCAGGCGATTGCGCTAAACAAAGAAGAGCCTAACAAGTCATTTTATATGCTTAAAATTGGTTCTTACTTTGAGCTGAAGCAGTTCAAGAACGCCGTTAAGGTTGCTGAAGAACTGGTTAAGCTGTTCCCGGAAGACCCGAAAATGTGGACTCAGTTGGGCTCCTTCTACATGCAAACGGAAGACTACAAAAAAGGTCAGACCGTGATGGAAGTGGCTTATCAGAATGGTTATTTTGAAAAAGAGAACCATTATAAAATTCTGAGCAGCTACTACTCGTTGAACGAAATTCCATATAAAGCCGCTAAGGTGATGGAAAAGTCGGTCAAAGAGGAGAAGGTTAAGCGTATAAAGCAAAATGTCACGGCAATTGCCAGCTACTATCACCAGGCTAAGCACATCAGTGAAGCTGCTAAGTACTATGAAGAAGCTGCAAAGTTTGACGAAGATGCTGAGTTATATCGCAAGGCGGGTAGTTTGTTACTTCAGGACCAGCAGTACAGTGCGGCGGTTGTTCGTCTGAACAAAGCGTTAGAACTGGGCTCTGAGAAGAAAGGCACAATCTACTCTGACCTGGCAGAAGCTTATCTGTATCAGGAAAAGTATAAGCAAGCATATACAGCAATTGTTAAGGCTCAGGAAGATCCTAGAACTCGCAAATTTGCTCGCAGCTGGGCCTCTTTCATCAAAGAGAAAGCACAGCGTAAAGGCATCAGCCTTTAATACAGAAAAAGCCCCTTACGGGGCTTTTTGCTTTTATGGCGCTCAGAAAGCGCTTATCACCTCAAATAGAACAATTCACGCTTACTCTCTAGAACACTGATTTAAGTGACAAAAACCCTCGCATTCTTTGATATAATCGAACCAGAACAGGCGCAGCTGTGCCTGGTGCATCTTTGCAAAGTGAACAAGGTGGATAAACTGACATGAAAACCTCTCGGCGTTATGTTTCCTCAGCACTTCTGCTGCTGACTATGATTAGCGGTTGTACTGAGCCGCAAGTAAAGCTCTCGCATACAGACCTAGCTGAGCAACTTAAGCAGCTTAATTGGTTTTCATATTCGATAGTGCCTCAAACCCCGATGCAGAATCAGATTGAAGGCTCTTTGGAGCTGCCATTTACAGAGGCTTACTTAAAAAAGCGACACGAATTATTGCAGCGTGCAGATCTTGATAGTTTCGCTGAAACAGCGGTGCAGGAAGCTCAGTATCTGAGTATACAACAGAGATATCCCGAGCGTTTCTTACCCTGGCCGGTACATTTAAATGTCCCTGTGGTTGCACAAGGACAGCTGGTGCCACCGTCTCAGGTGGATACTTGGTACGGCTATGTTGAAGCGCGGCTTAACGAAGCCAGGGAAAGTAAAATTGTGCTGAACCGGATTGAGAGGCAGCAGCTACTTGATTACTTGACGCCTGATATAACCACACAGTCCAAAGCCGCACAACGCCTGGCGGAGTATTTGGCAAGTTACCGAGTCAGGTCATCCTTGGGTATTTATCAGCTTCCAAATGGCAAAGAGTGGTATCAAAGCAAGCTCAATTTTTACAGTGGCTCGGTGAAGCCGCCAGAAGCTTTGCTCGGTGAGTTGCAGAGCCTGGCTAGCGAATACGGTGAGGGAGTTACCCTGGTCGACTTCAACCTGAATCAGCCGTTGGTCCATCAGCTTCTGGCCGGATGTAGTACGCGAGCAGGACTCAACTGGCGCGATGGGTTTGTGTCTTTGCAGCAGACCGCCAGCCAGTGTGATCAGGTATTGGCTAACAGCGAACGGCTTTTCGCCCTAGCCATGATGGAAGTGGATCTGGGCGTGCATTATTTTGCCTGGTCGCAGAAACAAGCTCTGTTGGCACTGCAATCAAGGTTAGCGCTGAATGAAGACCAGGCCTTCGTTGTGCTTAAAGACATCCTTTTCTTCCCTGCGACCAGTTTTGCTTTGTTAAGCCGGATTACTTCTGCTTAGCCACGCAGTCAAGGCACCTTTGCGCCGCCGGGTCAACGGCGAGCAGGGTGTCTTCAATTTTCTTCTCACAGTCGCAACAGTAACCAAACTGGCCAATGTCCATCTGACAAATCGCCGCTTCCACCTTAACCAGGCGTTCGAAGTTAGGAAACTGACCCGGGCAGATCCGATCACTTGCGATATCAACCCATTCATGTGGCGGCGATGATTGTAAGGTATCGATCAACGCCTCGGTCGCGTAGTTACTGGCTTGTTTTAGATCCGCAAGGAACTCGTGCCGGATCTGGTCGAGCTCAGCCTGCAATTTTACCTGATAGTGATGCATTAAATTCTCATTCATGGCGCTCTTCTCCTTTTCTGAGCATCCATTATCTATTAGGCAGCAGGCTCATTGTTATGATTTGAATCAAGCAGCGGGGACTTTGCGTATTTATCAAGCACAGATACCACATCGTCTTTGCTTTTCAGGCGTTTTATTTCATCAAATAAGGTGTGGGCCTGAGGGTACTGTAACTTCAAGTAACCAAGCCACTGCTTAGTGCGCGATGAAAAGTACTTTTCGCCTACTTCAGGGTCCTGGTGCATTGAGGAGTGCAATATATGATAGACCACTTCCTGCCAGTCAAGCGGACGGTATTCACGGCCCTCCACATGGGCTTTAATTTTTGCAGCCAGGTCCGGGGTAGCCAGCGCACCGCGCCCGAGCATCAGGTTGTCGCAGGCACTGCGTTGCTGACAACGTATGGCGTCTTCTACTTGCCAGATTTCGCCATTGGCAACGACAGGAATAGTCAGGCGCTCTAAAAGCGGCGGGATTTTCTCCCAATAGGCCGGTGGTTTATAGCCATCGCGTTTGGTACGGGCGTGGATCACCAGGCTGGAAGCGCCTGCACTTTGCACGGCATCGACAATTTCTGTACTGTTTGCATCATCATCAAAACCAAGGCGAATTTTGGCGCTGACCTCATGCTCTGAGGGCACAGCTTCGCGCACAGCCCGGATGATCTGGTAAATTTGTTCAGGTTCTTTAAGCAGTACTGCGCCACCTTTGCTCTTGTTGACCGTTTTAGCCGGGCAACCAAAGTTCAGGTCAACGCCATGCGAGCCCAATTTAACGGCTTTTCTGGCATTGGCCGCCAGCGCATGCGGTACCTGGCCGAGAAGCTGAATACGCACGGGGGTACCTGCCTGAGTCAAACCACCGTTCAACAGCTCAGGGCAATAGCGAACAAACACACGGCGCGGTAGCGTCAAGTCTACAACACGGATAAACTCAGTGACGCACATGTCGAACCCACCAAGGTTGGTGAGTAGTTCGCGCATTTTAAAGTCGACAACGCCCTCCATTGGGGCTAAAAATAGTTTCATTATTACCGCACCAGAAAAAATTCGCGCTATTCTATACGAGAGGAGCCGATTTATTAATAGGGAAGTGGAGATAAAAATTTCTCAGATGCTGAAATAAATATCTTCAGTCCGTGGTCTACTAAGCGAATCAACTATTTTTTATTGCTACCGATTGAGAGAGAACAAGATGAAATCAGTAAAGAAAACTAACACACTTGCGATGACATTAGGCGCTGCAGTTGTTACTGCCGCAACGTTCAGTGCACCAGAGGCTGCTGCTAACCCATTTAGCTTTGAGCAAATGACGGCCGGTTATCAGCTGGACGCGGGTGAAGGAAAATGTGGCGAAGGCAAATGCGGTGGCGATGCCAAAGGTAAAAAAGAGGGCAAGTGCGGCGAAGGTAAATGTGGCGGCGATGCCAAAGGTAAAAAAGAAGGCAAGTGCGGCGAAGGTAAATGTGGCGGCGATGCCAAGGGTAAAAAAGAAGGCAAGTGCGGCGAAGGGAAATGCGGCGGTGATGCCAAAGGTAAAAAAGAAGGCAAGTGCGGCGAAGGGAAATGCGGCGGCGATGCCAAAGGTAAAAAAGAAGGTAAGTGTGGCGAAGGTAAATGTGGCGGCGATGCCAAAGGTAAAAAAGAAGGTAAGTGCGGCGAAGGTAAGTGTGGTGGCCACGCTTAACAGCTAACCTGGCTAAGGAGTGATAATGAATAAACCGTTTGGTATGGTCGGTATGGGCCTGAGACGTGAGATGTTAGATGATATTCTGGCCTTGCCACCTCAGCAGGTTGACTATTATGAAGTCGCGCCTGAAAACTGGATGACGCTCGGTGGCAAGTATGCTGCTCAGTTTTCTGAGCTAACTGCCCGGCATCCATTTGTGTGCCATGGTTTGTCGTTATCACTCGGATCGCCAGCACCGCTGGATACCCAGTTCGTCAGCGATCTGAAAACCTTTTTTGCAACGCACAACATTCGTTGTTACAGCGAACACTTGAGTTACTGCTCGGGCGACGGGCACATGTACGATCTGATGCCTATTCCCTTCACAGAAGAAGCGGTTAAGCATACCGCAGCGCGGATCAGAGAAGTACAAGACAGGCTCGAGCGCCGGATAGCCGTGGAGAATGTTTCCTATTATGCAGCACCAGGACAACAGTTGTCCGAGCTAGACTTTACCCTGGCTGTGCTTGAAGAGGCCGATTGTGATCTGCTTCTTGATGTGAACAATATCTACGTGAATTCAATTAACCATGGCTATGATGCCAGAGCGTTTTTAGCAGCAATGCCCAGCGAGCGTATTGCCTATGGGCATATTGCGGGGCACTATGTAGAAGCTGAAGACTTGCTTGTGGACACCCATGGTGACGCTGTGTGTGATCCGGTCTGGCAATTGCTACAGCAAGCCTATCAAATACACGGTGTATTTCCGACACTGCTGGAACGTGATTTTAATATTCCGCCTATGGCGCAATTACTGCAGGAGGTTGACCAGATCCATGCTGTGCAAAGTTTGGATAAGTCACTAAGGGGGATCGCCTGATGTCCTTCGAGCAGGTTCAGGCCGAGTTTATGGCCCACATTAAAGATCCCGCAACGCATCCGCTACCAACTGGTGTCGAAGATCGGCGTATGCAGGTTTATCGTGAGCTGTTTTTCAATAATATCGAGGGCTTTGTTGCATCTACCTTTCCGGTTCTTAAAAGCCTCTATGACGAACAAACCTGGCTTACGCTGGTGCGTAACTTCTTTAGTCGGCATGATTGCCAGTCTCCGTACTTTTTAGATATCAGCCGAGAGTTTCTGGACTTCTTACAAGGACAATATACGCCGACACCCGCAGATCCGCCTTTTATGCTTGAGCTTGCTCACTACGAGTGGACAGAGCTGGAAGTAGCTATCGCCAAGGAGTGTGAAGCAGAATCTCCAATTCCACTGCCTTTGTCTGAGCGATCCGGTTTACACCTGGCACAGGCAGCTCGCAGTGTCAGTTATCAGTATCCCGTACATCAGATAAGCGATGTTTATCAGCCTCAGACGACTTCGGGTCCGCATTGTTTTATTGTGTATCGGGATCGCGCCTTTGATGTTCAGTTTATCGAAACCAACCCAATGACAGCACTATTACTACAAAATATTGTTGTTAATCCCGGAATAACCATCAGGGCATTGGCGGCCGAGCTGGCCGAGCAGTTTAGCCAGTTTGATGAACAAACCCTCATCAATGGCGCGGTTCAGACGCTGAGCCAGTTTGTTCGTCTGGGCATATTGGTCGATAAAAAAGCATAATACCCCTTTATCAGCCCCCTAAGTTCGATTATTATGGGCGCCGTTTTGTCGTGCTTAAGCTGAGTGCAGGACAAGCGGCTGAACCAGGGCGGTTTCGTCCGGGCGCGCTGCTTGCTCACCCAGCGCTTAATAAATAAAGGTAGTAATATGTCTAAAGGTGATTTCAAAGATCCGTTCAACGCGAAGTATTTCCTGGCTTTTGTTGCTGTGTTTGCAGGCATTGGCTGTCTGAATGCAATTCTTGGCTGGGCAACTGCTCTGAGCGTTTAATCGCTGCATAACTCCTTCTGTTTAGGCAGAGTTAAAAAGCCATCCAGACACTGGGTGGTTTTTTTCTATTCGAACATCGCGAATTTCTCGCAAAATCCACCTTCCTGGCATTTAATGTGATTGCTTTCTTGTTATAATCGAGCTCTTTGTTATTAAAACTTATTAAGCATTTGATTATGACACAAGCAAATTTGTCACTGATAAAAGACAGCATCGCGACGGTTCCAAACTATCCGAAAGAAGGGATCATGTTCCGTGATGTGACGACCTTGCTGGCCAACCCGGCAGCGTTTAAGGCAACCATGGACTGCCTGGTTGATGCATACAAAGATCAGGGCTTTACAAAAATTATAGGTACTGAGTCTCGCGGCTTTATCTTTGGTGCCCCTTTGGCCTACGAACTAGGCTTGCCTTTTATCCCGGTACGTAAGCCTGGCAAGCTACCGCGTGAAGTGATCAGCCAGTCTTACCAGCTGGAATATGGTGAAGATGTACTTGAGCTACATATTGATGCCGTTGAAGAGGGTGACAAAGTCCTGTTGGTAGATGACTTGCTGGCAACAGGCGGCACCATTGAAGCAACCGCCAAGCTGGTTGAGCGCCTGGGTGGTAAAGCCACTGATGCTGCGTTTGTGATCTCATTGCCTGAGCTGGGCGGCGAAAAGCGCGTGACAGACATGGGCATTAAAGTGCTGAAACTGGTCGAGTTTGACGGCGAGTAACGCACTATGAGTTATCAGGTTCTGGCGCGCAAATGGCGTCCACAGTCGTTCCACGAAATGATGGGGCAGGAGCATGTTAAGCAGGCACTCATCAATGCATTGAATGAGCAGCGGCTGCATCATGCCTATCTGTTTACCGGCACGCGGGGCGTGGGCAAAACAACCATTGCGAGGATCTTCGCTAAGAGCCTGAACTGTGAGGTGGGGATCACCTCCACCCCGTGTGGCCAATGTAGTGCGTGTGAAGAGATTGAAGCCGGTAAGTTCATTGATCTTATCGAGATAGATGCGGCATCGCGCACTAAGGTCGAAGACACCAGAGAGATACTTGACAATGTGCAATATGCGCCAACGCGTGGTCGCTACAAAGTGTACCTGATTGACGAAGTGCACATGTTGTCTAAGCACAGCTTTAATGCTTTGCTGAAAACCCTGGAAGAGCCGCCGGAGCACGTCAAGTTTCTGCTGGCGACCACAGATCCGCAAAAATTACCGATCACCATATTATCGCGCTGTTTGCAGTTTAACCTTAATGCCATGGCGCAGAGTCAGATAGTAACCCAGCTGGCGCAAATTTTGCCCCAGGAGTCTGTTAACTTCGAGCAGACAGCACTGGAAGTACTGGCAAAGGCCGCAGACGGCAGTATGCGTGATGCACTGAGTCTTACTGATCAGGCGATTGCACAAACGAATGGTGAGCTGAACTTACCGGCTGTGCAACAAATGCTTGGCCTGATGGACAGCAGTCATGCCGTTTTACTGATGGCCGCCGTGTTATCGCAAGACGGTGAAACCCTGTTGGCTGAAGTGGCCGATATTGCTTTGAAAAATGGCAACTTCGCCAGCGTGCTGGATGATCTGATCAGCCTGCTACATCTGGTACAGCTTACGCAGCTGGTGCCTCAGGCTGCCAATTTTGGTCAGTTCGAGGCTGAGCAGGTAAAAACACTGGCTCAGCAGCTAACACCGCAGGATACTCAGTTTATGTACCAGTTGCTGCTTGCGGGTAAAAAAGACTTAAGCTGGGCACCTGAACCCAGGCTTGGTTTTGAAATGATCATGCTGAGATTGCTGGCGTTCGAACGCGCCGATTTTTCTCAGGCAGCTGGCCCTGCACCTGCGGGACCTGCAAAGGATCCGGGTAAAGTTGGCAAACTGCGGGATATGTTAAGTGCCAAACAGCGTGGTCCACAGGCTCAGCTCAGCACGCCTGTACCTGAACGCCAAGAACCTGTGGCACAGCACCAGGCAGAGACCTCTGAGCCACAACCCGTACCTGTGTCACAGCAAAGTGCAGAAATAACACCACAGCAAAGCCCCGCGCCTGTAAAGTCTGCACCTGTACAGCAGCCAAATGCACAAGCTGCTCCTCAACGAGCCTACACGCCTGAGCAACCTGTACAGCAGCCAAATGCACAAGCTGCTCCTCAGCAAGCTTACACGCCTGAGCAACCTGTACAGCAAACTGTGCCACAGCAGCCGACACCATCTGCTGAGCAGATAAATGCAAACCCGGTGCACAAGGCGCCGCCTCAGCCATCACCGGAAGATGTTTCGATTGAACAACAATATCAGGACATCATGGCGCAGGCCGAATCACAGGGGTATGAGCAACATCAGAGCGAGCCTGCGCATCAGCCAATGCCCGCTCAGCAGCAAAATAGTGCGCCCCAGCAGGGTGCACCAGCACCAGAGCACACACCGGTGCAACAGCTGGCGCAAAAGCAACAACAGGCACAATCGGCCATTGCCCGTATTTTACAAAACCGGCAGATCTCCGGGGCTGGCAGGTTGCTGGGAGGAGAGGGCGAAGCAAAAAAGTCTGAGCCGCAACAGGAAGCTGGCACGGTGCCCGGCGCTGTTGCGCCAGGCAGAAGGTTGCCACACGCTCCGCGTGCTGATGTTAATCAGCAAAGCACACAGCATTGGGCTCAATCGCAAGAGCAGGTGCCTGAACAGGCTCAGTCGCAGCAAGCTTTCCAGCCTGCTGCCCCGCAGCGCAAAGCCAAAAAGCCCGAGATGGCAGAGCGCTTTAAAAAAGATGAAAGCAAGCTGGCCCCGGAGTTGCTTGAGCAGTTAGCACCGCAAGCGCCGGGTGAGCAGGAAACTCAGGACACAACTCTGGATATTCCTGCACCAGAGAACTTTGTCAGCCCAATCAGTGACATTAAATTTGCCCACCAAAAAGATGACTGGGCACAGATGATTGAACAAATGCAACTGGGCGGTCGGGTCAGGCAGTTTGCGTTGCATGCCATGTTCAACCAGCAAGGCCAGCATTGTACTTTACAGGTAGAGCAGAGCCAGCAGCATCTGGATTCCAGTATGCTCAGAGAGAAACTGCACGAAAGCCTGGCTGAGCAACTCAATGAGCCGGTAGAGCTCAATATTGAATTTGTTGACGCAGTGAACAACACGCCATTTCTTATTCAGCAGGATATTGATCAGCAAAGATACCTGCAGGCGGTTGATGCGATCAATAACGATCCCGTGATCCAGGCCTTTGCCCGTGAGTTTGAGGCCTTGGTAGACGAAAAATCGGTAAGGGCATTGTAATTGCGCAAGTAAGCCCTTATCTTGTATCCCATAGAATTTTAATTTTGAAGTGTAAGAGAGCAGACTATGTTTAAAGGTGGAATGGGCAATATCATGAAGCAGGCGCAGCAAATGCAAGAGCGCATGGAAAAAGCCCAGGAAGAGATTAAAAGCCTCGAAGTCGTTGGCGAAGCAGGCGCAGGCCTGGTTAAAGTCACTATGCTGGGCAGCCACAACGTGCGCCGCGTAGAGATCGACGAAAGCCTGATGGAAGACGACAAAGACATGATCGAAGACTTGCTGGCAGCAGCGGTCAATGACGCTGTACGCCGTGTCGGTGAAGAGTCGCAAAAGCGCATGTCAGAAGTCACCGGCGGCATGCAAATGCCTCCGGGATTCAAGATGCCGTTCTAAGGGTTTTTCCTTAAATAAATCAAATTTTTAAATTGCGGTTAGGTTCCTTTGGGACACATGTAGGACATCACTCTGTCCCAATCTGGCCGCAATTTCGTTCCGATGCTCAGGCTTTTCTTCTAATACCCAACGAGCATATACTTTCCTAATCATCCCCCAATCTTTATGTCCTAGCTGCTTTGCCAGCCATGCTGGATCAGCACCCGCCATCAACATTTGTGACGCAAAAAAGTGACGCAGTTGGTCAGGTTCTCTATGCGTTAGTTTTGACCTGCGTAACCTTTAGGTGCCATGATTAACCGCAGCACACAAACAGTTTGTTTTCTCGTCTGAGCAAAATGTATTGTTTTTCGATTGTTTCTTTCACGATTCTGGGCCCATGTTTCAGCAACAAGCAAGTGAATTAATGGAACTTTTACCGTTACTTTAATATGTCCATTGCAATGTTATTAATTTGGTCCTCCTAACTACACGGTTTTATATGCACTGGCTCTTTCAAAATGCCTAAGAACTCTCTTTCAGCCAGGGCTGTTGACATGTCGTGCTGAGGCAGGGCTATCTCAGCTCGACACTGCGGTGTGTTACGGCGTTGAGGAACGCACTTACCGGCACTGGGAGCGTGGCACATCTGAGGTGCGTTTTAGGGATTTGCATGCGGTGATCACGCAGGTGTTTATGCTGGATTTTGTTGTGTTGTATAACCAGGTGCCAGGGCACGGGGATGATCAGGGCCGGTGATGTTTTACGTAAGGGCCGCCGCGTCGCAGGCCTGACTCAGCTGGATGTGGCTGTTGCCTACGGCGTGAGCGAACGCACCTACCAGCGCTGGGAAAAGGGCGAAGCCCGCGTGAGCTGGGATGACACCGCCGGGCTGGTTGAGGAGGTGTTCAGGATTGAGCTGAGGGAGTTGGTTTAGGTGATAAGGTATGGGTAGGAACTAAAGTGAAATCTTTGTATTTTTCCGGCGCTTTGGAGTTGGACTTCTGAAGGTAAACCATTTTCTGATATTAAATCGAGTGAAGAAAATGGGTCAAGTTCAAATGTTTTTAAGTACCTTTGTTTGTTAACAAAGTTGTGGTCGAGACGCCCTATTACTATTTTCATCTTATCTTCGACTTTACCGCGAGAGCTTTCCTGTCTTTTTGTATCATTGGACAGAGCTATTTTAACCTTGTCTGGATAGATTTCTAAGTCTAGTTCTAGGTCATTTACTTGATTAATTACCCACCCTTGTATCGCTGTATTGTATATTTTTGATTTTCTCAAAAATCCCACATTCATATCTAGTTCTGAATCCTTAATTACACACCTTTTCACTGAAAGTAAATTGTTTTTTCCTGATTCGAAATTGCTCTTGAATTTCGAGTTCGACACTTTAGATGACTCTACTATTAAGTTTTCTATGTTGCTTTTTCCATAAACTTCCACAGAATTAACTTCGCACTCTTTAAGGTGCAGAGTTAATGATGCATATATGGAATTGAAATTTAAAATGGGTCTTTCTCTTCTTAATTTGCCGTCACCGAATGAGCATTTAAGAAAATATGTTCCTTCTTCATCGACGATTACATCTCCTGAACCATATGATTCTAGGTAATAAAGAGCCTTGGTATTAAATTTTAATGCACCCTTGGGGACTTTTCTTCCACTTGAGAGTAAGAGTTGAATCATTTTTTCTGTAGCGTCAAGGGCTGTTTTTTTTGTTTTTATCTTGTTTTCAATTAATCCATATATGCAAAGAAACTCTCTAAAAGTTAAGTGGGAAAATCTATAGCACCCTTTGGAGTTTTTATTTAGTAGGGAGTTGGTGCTTATGTCTAATTTAGATATTCCTCTTATAATTTCTTTTTTCGAGGAGTTTAATAATTCTATTGCCCCCTGCGTATCACAAAAGCTATCTATCGTGTTTAGTGAAATCGTAGTTTCGTCGTTGATGGTGAGGTGCTCTGCAATCCAAATACAGACCTGCATCAGGTCTTTTACACCAACTTTTATCCCCTTTAACCTCAGTTTTATGGCTTCCCGTTCCAGCCAAGTTTGTACCAGGCTTAAGTAGATATCGTATTCCGAGGCGTTATTTTTAATGACGCCGATGATGTCGTCTACATGAGCGAGTAAAAATGGTCTAAATTGTAGCGTTCCCATCTTTAGAATTGCGGTTCTTGCTTCATACTCCTTCTTACATGGGATGCTGTACGCCCTCTTTTGGAAGAAGTTGCCGTATCGGTTTCTTAAGTATTGCTGCACTTGATGCTCATTGAAGAGCGATAAGTAGAATAGCGGACATTGATATTCTGCAATGCCAATCTTTCCTACATCGCTAAACGCCGCTTCTTGTGTTTTTGGAAAGAACTGAGTTCGACTGGTGATGATTACTCTGTAAAAATTGCTGGTTGCATCAAGTAGTTCGGTTATTCTGCTTTCTGAGTTTTCACCGTGTGCATTTGGGTCTTCATCCAGCGAGTCTAGTAAAAGTAGGGTGTGTGAAGGCGACCGGATTTTCTTGATGTCATCAATGGTACTTTTACCCAGTTTTAGCAAAACGCAGTTCCATTTTTTGGGCATAAATGAAGTAAGATGCATGAGCTTAATCATGAGCAGTAGCGACGTTTTGCCCATTCCTGCATCTGCCAGGATGAACATTTGATTGGCGCCGTTTTTAGTATGAAAGCCTCGATTAAAAAACGCATTGATTACCTCAAAAGCGTTCTGCCGTGCTGTGGTAATGGCATCCTCTTCGTTCTCATCCGCCGGGTTAATGTTTTGGCATCTGGGCTCTACATAGTATTTCGCTAGGTGCTCGGGATCCTCAAAGGTATTGTTGATTTCAACAAGCTCTCGCTTACGCTCTTTCCTAACTTTAAAAAATAACTTGGTTAGTACGCCTGAAATTTTGGCAAGCTGCTTTTTGCAAACAAACTGCTCGATGGGGCCCATGTATGTTCCTTGCTATTCTGCGCTTGGTTAAATGTTAACCGAAACAGAGTGGCAAGGGCAAGTTTGTGTAAAGTGTAGGGGGTTAGGGTTTTGCTCTAGTGTTGTTTGGCTAGGCTATCGCTCGAATGTTCAGGCCATCATATATAGCTTGTAACAGTTCTTTAGATACGTGCTTTTGATTTACCAGTTTTGCGAGCTGGTAGGGGCCAGGTGTATGGCCCGCGAGAAAGTAGGTATATAAATCACTGAGTTGTCTTGCCTGTACTGGGCGATCCTGATAGTTGGAGTTTCCGAATTGACCGTGAAGGGCTTGTCTTGCTAAGTATGCATTGCTCTGTGCTTTCATTTCGTGTTCTCCTGAAAAGAAAACACTGAAATTAGCGCTAGATTATTAGCTGGACTAGAGGTTAGGGGCTTTTTTTAAAAGGCTCTTATCTAACTAAATGTAGTTTTACCCGGTAACAGGGCAGGTTTGCCCTGTTTTTTGTATATGTATGCGTGCATACTTTTCTACAATGAAGGTTAAAGAAAGCCTAGCCCCATTATGTAAGCTCCAACTAGAAAGTTTGCCAGTACTAATAATATCCAGGTTGGCATTCCAGGGAAAAGATGCAGTTTTGTGATTGGGATAGGCTGCTGGTTCCCCTTTTCTGTAAATGGGATTTCGAATTCAGGGTGGTAACTTTTGACTATTGGACCTAGCACGTGAACCATTGAGTAAATAAGTGCTAAAAAGGACAAAAGACCAAATGAAATTAAGATCATTAGCCTTTCGGTAAACGCTTCAGGTGGTGTGTTTGTCAGCATGAGCTTTAACAAGCTAGCTATAAACATGTAATATGCTAACGACTGAAGGAGCCCCTTTAGGAGTGCCTCATCTGATACTATTTTTCGCATCGCTGTCTCCTGTTCTGAGAAATGGTGGGAAAGGGGCGCAGCCCCTTTAGTGTTACCGTGATACCACTAAGGTACCGCACTCTAGCTTTTCGAGAACGACACGCTTTAGCGATTGTAATTTTCTTTTAGCTTGTATATTCAGCATTGTTGTTTCCTAATTTGTTATATGTTTTATTTTCGATCTGGCTTGCACCAGGCCGCTTTCATGTTTTGTTAGTTTCTGGGTAAGCTTCTCATGTGCTTA
>NZ_PPUZ01000047.1:0-57819 GCF_004212645.1 Pseudoalteromonas rubra
TCAAATTGAATAGGTATTGAGTGAAATTGGTATTATACCAATTTGTTGTTGTCGCAGCCTCTGAGACGGGGCTGCTCCCTACTATCCGACCCTGCTTCAGCACGGCGTCGGATAGCTTTTTCACACCTTACCCAGTCATTATCAGAACTCACCACTGCGTCTGAATACATTACCATGTTAAGCATGTGGCCTGTCATCTATCGCATTTAAGTGTTATTCCTTAAACACCTAAGGCACTGACCCTTACCAACTCCCCTTGGTGTTACATAACCTCTCCACCTCAAAATGGTCACTGAGTTATACCTATTTGCTTAATTAAGTGCTCTATTTTGAGGCGAGAAAATATAGTCGATAACACCGCTCACGCGCCCTGCTATCGCTGAGGTACCTGCGTCCATGTAGGCAAGGCAAAAACTTTGCGAACTCATACCTTAGGTAAAGGTTCTAAAGGAGAAATTTCTAACGCCGTTGGCGTCATATTTGCTCCGTCAAACTGCACAGGTATTAAGTGAAATTGGTATTAACTCCGCACCCGGTGTACCCGCACGTCTCTACAACACAAGCCAGTTTACGCTTGCCTGATTCGATGGTTTGTCATTGCTGTTTCGTTAATTTCTGTTCATGAACAACCTGCGACAAATATCAGGCATAAAAAAACCCACGCAGTGCGTGGGTTTTTTAAACCAGATAGGTGGCTGCTTATTTGCGCAGCTGGCGTAGAAGACGTAGCTGAGCAAGGGCTTCTTCAAGCTGCATCGCTGCTTGCTGGTAATCCAGCTCGCCTGCGGTGCCTGAAGCCAGTTGCGCCTGCGCTTCACGTTTAGCTTCTTCAGCAGCTTGCTCGTCAAGCTCATCGGCACGGATCGCAACGTCAGCAAGGACAGTTACGGTCTGTGGTTGAACTTCCAGCGTACCGCCTGCAACATAGATAAACTCTTCAGTCTTGTCTTCTGTTACTAAACGTACCATACCAGGTTTTAGGCCAGTCAGCAGTGGCGCGTGACCCGGGTGAATACCCAGCTCACCTTCACTACCTGTCACTTGGATCGCAGTCACGTCACCAGAGTACAAACTCTTTTCAGCGCTTACTACGTCAAGGCGTACTGTCATTGCCATAACAACCCCCTAATTACATGTTTTTGGCTTTTTCGATCGCTTCGTCGATTGAGCCAACCATGTAGAAAGCCTGCTCTGGCATGTCATCGTATTCACCGTTTAAGATGCCTTTGAAGCCAGAGATAGTGTCTTTCAGTGAAACGTATTTACCAGGTGCACCTGTGAATACCTCAGCAACGAAGAACGGCTGAGACAGGAAACGCTGGATTTTACGTGCACGAGATACAACTTGCTTATCTTCGTCAGATAGCTCGTCCATACCTAGAATCGCGATGATGTCTTTCAGCTCTTTATAACGCTGAAGTACAGTCTGAACGCCACGTGCAGTCTCGTAGTGCTCGTTACCGATTACTAGCGGGTCAAGCTGACGAGAAGTTGAATCCAGTGGGTCTACCGCAGGGTAGATACCAAGAGATGCGATGTCACGTGAAAGTACAACTGTTGCATCTAAGTGCGCGAACGTCGTTGCTGGTGACGGGTCAGTCAAGTCATCCGCAGGTACGTATACCGCTTGGATTGAAGTGATTGAACCAGTCTTAGTTGACGCGATACGCTCCTGTAGTACACCCATCTCTTCTGCAAGAGTTGGCTGGTAACCTACCGCTGAAGGCATACGACCTAGTAGTGCAGATACCTCAGTACCCGCCAGCGTGTAACGGTAGATGTTATCTACGAAGAACAGTACGTCACGACCTTCGTCACGGAACTTCTCTGCCATAGTCAGACCAGTCAGAGCAACACGCAGACGGTTACCCGGTGGCTCGTTCATCTGACCGTATACTAGCGATACTTTGTCTAGTACGTTTGAGTCGTTCATCTCATGGTAGAAGTCATTACCCTCACGAGTACGCTCACCAACACCGGCGAATACAGAGTAACCGCTGTGCTCGATTGCGATGTTACGGATAAGTTCCATCATGTTTACGGTTTTACCTACACCGGCACCACCGAACAGACCAACTTTACCACCCTTAGCGAACGGACATACAAGGTCGATTACCTTGATACCTGTTTCAAGTAGCTCAACTGAGCTGCTTTGCTCTTCGTATGAAGGCGCAGCGCGGTGGATTGACCAACGCTCTTCTTCACCGATTGGGCCGGCTTCATCAATTGCGTCACCCAGTACGTTCATGATACGACCAAGTGTTGCTGTACCAACTGGAACCTTGATTGGCTCAGCTGTACCTTCTACTGAAGTACCACGGCGCAGACCGTCAGTACTACCTAGTGCGATACCACGTACCACACCGCCACCTAGCTGCTGTTGCACTTCTAGTGTCAAACCAGCCAGGTCGCCTTCTGTAACTTTTAGTGCGTCATATACGGCTGGCACGTTGTCTTGTGGGAACTCGATGTCCACAACGGCGCCGATAATTTGGACGACCTTACCTAAACTCATGTCTATTCCTCTCGTTAAACTTTGCCGAAGCGTTACACGGCAGCTGAACCAGATACAATCTCACTGATCTCTTGTGTGATTGCAGCCTGACGCGCCTTGTTGTATACCAGCTGTAACTCATCAATCAGGCCACCTGCGTTATCTGTTGCGGCTTTCATCGCAACCATACGGGCAGCTTGCTCAGAGGCAGCATTCTCAACTACACCTTGGTAAACCTGAGACTCAATAAAGCGCACTAGTAGTGTCTCTAGAATCGCCTCTGGGTTTGGCTCATATAAGTAATCCCAAGCGTGAGCTGATACTTCTTCTTCAGCTTTTGGCAAAGGTAATAACTGATCGATAACAGGCTCTTGCTTCATTGTGTTGACAAAGTTGTTGTACACAACGAATAAGCGATCAATTTTGCCTTCTTCGTATGCTTTTAGCATCACAGATACAGGACCGATTACGTCCTGAACAGAAGGCGCATCTCCTAACCCGGCTTTTTTGGCTTCTAGCTCACCGCCAAAACGTTTAAAGAAACCGGCAGCTTTGCCACCCAGGGTTGCAAATGTTGCATCAACACCCTTTTCTTTCCACGCTTTAACGTCTTTCGCTACACGCTTAAACTCGTTTGAGTTCAAGCCGCCACAAAGACCACGGTCAGTAGAGATAACAATGTAACCTACTCGCTTCACCTCACGTTCGATTAAGAACGGGTGTTGGAAGTCAAGGTTAGCCTGAGCAATACGACCGATCACTTTGCGTAAGTTTTCAGCGTATGGGCGGCTGGACGCGACGCGTTCCTGTGCCTTCTTCATTTTAGAAGCGGCAACCATCTCCATTGCGCTGGTGATCTTTTGAGTATTCTTGATACTCCCGATCTTGCTTTTTATCTCTTTTCCGCTGGCCATGACTCTTTCTCCGAATCTGGGTGAGTAGCTAACTACTCACCTTCATAACACATTACCAAGTTTGCGTAGACTTGAACTTCTCAAGAAGTTCTTTCAGCTGCGCTTCGATCTCGGCGTTGTAGTTACCAGTTTCATTGATTTGAGTCATTAGCGCTGCGTATTCGCTTTTCGCGAATGCGATAAGGCTTGCTTCAAAATCAAGTACTTTGTTGATTTCGATGTCTTTCAGGTAGCCTTTCTCAACAGCGAATAGAGACAGAGACATGTCAGCAACAGACATTGGTGCGTACTGTTTCTGCTTCATTAGCTCTGTTACGCGCTCACCGTGCTCAAGCTGGGCACGTGTTGCATCGTCAAGGTCAGAAGCGAACTGAGAGAACGCCGCTAGCTCACGGTACTGAGCTAGCGCTAGACGGATACCACCACCTAGTTTCTTAACGATTTTAGTTTGCGCTGCACCACCTACACGAGATACCGAGATACCAGCGTTAACCGCTGGACGGATACCTGCGTTGAACAAGTCAGTTTCCAAGAAGATCTGACCGTCGGTGATTGAGATAACGTTGGTAGGTACGAATGCAGAAACGTCACCACCTTGAGTTTCAATGATTGGCAATGCCGTCAATGAACCTGTTTGACCTTTCACTTCACCGTTAGTGTATTTCTCAACGTAATCAGCGTTAACGCGTGATGCACGCTCTAGCAGACGTGAGTGAAGGTAGAATACGTCACCTGGGTAAGCTTCACGGCCCGGCGGACGCTTAAGTAGTAGAGAGATCTGACGGTAAGCAACAGCTTGCTTAGACAGGTCATCATATACGATTAGCGCGTCTTCACCACGGTCACGGAAGTATTCACCCATAGTACAACCAGAGAACGGAGCCAGGAATTGTAGTGCAGCAGACTCAGAGGCTGAAGCAACAACAACAATGGTGTTCTCAAGAGCGCCGTGCTCTTCTAGTTTACGTACTACGTTAGCAATGGTAGAGGCTTTTTGACCAACCGCAACGTACACACACTTAACGCCTGTGTCTTTTTGGTTGATGATAGCATCGATAGCCAGTGCTGTTTTACCAGTCTGACGGTCACCGATCACTAGCTCACGCTGACCACGACCAACTGGGATCATAGAGTCGATAGACTTATAACCAGTTTGTACTGGCTCGTCTACTGATTGACGCTCGATTACGCCCGGTGCGATTTTTTCAACTGGCTCAAAACCATCGTTGTCTACCGCGCCTTTACCGTCAATCGGCTCACCTAGTGTGTTTACAACACGACCTAGCAGACCACGGCCTACTGGTACTTCAAGGATACGACCTGTTGATTTAACTTTTACGCCTTCTTTAAGGTCAGCGTATGGACCCATTACTACCGCACCTACTGAGTCGCGCTCAAGGTTCAATGCGATAGCATAACGGTTGCCAGGAAGCTCGATCATCTCACCCTGCATACAGTCAGCAAGACCGTGGATGCGGATGATACCGTCGGTAACAGATACGATAGTACCTTCGTTACGCGCTTCACTTACAACTTCAAACTGCTCAATGCGTTGCTTGATCAGTGCAGAAATTTCTGTGGAATTAAGTTGCATGCTCTTTTTCCCAATTACGATTGTAGCGTCGTCACAAGACGATCTAACTTGCCGCGAATAGACCCGTCGATAACGGTATCGCCGGCTTTAATGACCAGACCACTTACGATGGTTTCGTCGATGCTACAATTCAGCTTAACTTTGCGTGCGAAACGTTTCTCAAGTGCCGCGACCAATTTTGCTTGCGCATCTTCGGCAAGCGCTGCTGCTGAAACGACGTTAACGTCGATTTCTTTGTCATAGTCTGCTTTTAATTCAGCAAACAAGTCTGCAACAGCTGGCATGGCGGCTAAACGCTCATTTTCGGCCATCAGCTTGATAAGGTTTTGGCCTTGTTCGTTGAGTTGCTCAGCGCATAGCTTGATGAATACATCAGACTGCTCTGCTTCAGTGGCAATGCCACCTAACAGCGCCTGAACCTGTTCATCGCGGGCCACCTGGCCTGCGAAGAACAGCATTTCATTCCAAGCTTCAACTGTGCCTTTCTCAACGGCAAGTTCAAAAGCCGCTTTAGCGTATGGGCGAGCGATAGTAGTCAATTCAGACATGCTCATACCCTCTACTTAAAGCTCAGCGACAAGTTTTTCAACGATGTCACTGTGTGCGGCTTGATCGATTTCACGCTCTAAAATCTTCTCTGCACCAACCACAGCCAGAGTCGCTACTTGTTGACGTAGCTCTTCTTTCACGCGGTTGCGCTCAGATTCGATCTCAGAGTGTCCCTGAGCAATGATTTTCTCACGCTCTTGCTGACCACGAGTTGTCTCTTCGTCAACAATCAGCGTTGCACGCTTTTTAGCTTGTTCGATGATTTCAGCAGCCTGAGTTTTCGCTTCTTTCAGTTCTTCAGCCGCTTTTTCGCGCGCTAGCTCAAGATCTTTTTCAGCTTTGTCAGAGGCAGCTAATCCATCTTCGATTTTCTTCTGGCGAGCTTCAATCGCACCATTTAGTGGTGGCCATACGAACTTCATACAGAACCATACGAAGACCACAAATGCGATTAATTCACCTATTAGAGTGGCGTTTAAGTTCACGACCGCTCCTCCTTACTTGACAGTTGTTCGTTTCAGGTATTTTGCAATATTAAAGAGCGAACAACATGTACATAGCGATACCTACACCGATCATTGCTACGGCATCGATAAGACCAGCTAGGATGAACATTTTAACTTGTAGTTGAGGCGCAAGCTCAGGCTGACGAGCACATGCTTCTAGGAACTTACCACCCATGTTACCGAAGCCTAGTGCAGTACCGATTGCACCAAAACCGATTAGTAGAGCAACAGCGATAAGTTTAATAGCAACTGCGATTTCCATTTTTATCTCCAAAGTTTCAATAGTAAATTAAAGTTAAAGTTTAAAAAATTCTTTTTGTTTCAGCTAATTAGTGACTTTTTGTACTAGCCATGCTGAGGTAAACGATAGTCAGCATCATAAATACGAATGCTTGCAGTACGATTACCATGATGTGGAATACAGCCCATACAAAGTGCAGTGGAAGCTGCATCAGGCCGATTGCACCGATCAGGATGAAGATCATCTCACCTGCATACAAGTTACCGAACAAACGCAGTGCCAGCGAGAAAGGCTTAGCAACCAGCGCGATTGTTTCAAGTAGCAAGTTACAAGGGATCAGGATAACCATCACCAGTTTGTTCTTAGAGCTGAACGGGTGCAGCGTAAGCTCACCAATGAAGCCGCCCAGGCCTTTGATACGAATTGAATACCCGATCATCAGAATAAATACGCCCAGTGCCAGTGCAGCAGTCATATTCACGTCTGTGGTCGGTACAATTTTCATGTAAACATCGTGTGGGTCCATACCAAATGCTTGTTCACCAACAAAGCCGGCGAAAGCAGGTAGGAAGTCAACAGGAACCAAATCCATCAAGTTCATTAAGAACACCCAGACGAAAATCGTCAGGGCCAAAGGCGCGATCAGCTTGCTATTGCCATGGTAAGTGTCTCGCACGTTATCACCAACGAGCTCAACAACCATTTCAATAAAGCACTGGAATTTACCAGGAACGCCTGTGGTGGATTTTTTAGCGGCACTTCGGAAGATCCATAAGAATATAAGACCTAAACCGATGGACCATGCGAGGGTATCTATATGCCATGTCCAGAAACCACTGTCCGCACATGCTTTATTGAAGGCCAGACCGGCATCGGTCGAACACATCTTGGCATTGGTCAAGTGGTGCTGAATATGGCTCGATAGAGTCACTTCTTCTGCAGCCATTGTTTTATCCTAAAAGTTAATGATTAAAAAAAATCAGAACCAACCATTGTGTCAGCATTACCAGCATGTAGGTGCCAAAAAATGGCAACATAACCACTGAAAAATGCTTAAAAATCAGCGCAAAAAGCACAACAGTTAGCAAAAATTTTAATCCGTTTCCTCGTTTTAGTGAGGAATACACTTGATTTGCCTTACTCGCACCCATAAATCGGAATGCATAAGCGGCAAATACAAAATTAGGGAGTACCAGCACCGCACCGCCAGCCAACGCCGACAGGCCTGCTTCCACTCCCCAACCAATAAAAACTATTACTGCAGCAATGATAGCTACGAGACCCTGATACAAAACACCTTTTAATGCGGCACGCCGATATGGGCTTGCTAACGAATGAGTCACTTATATTTAACCTTAATGACGCTAAATTTTATCAGGGCTAGAAAACTGGCGAAATTATACTTATTTCTGCTCAATTTGCAACTTGACGAGACGAAATGTAACGCTTTTCGAGCGCCCATTTCGCCTCAGAAGGTAACTTTAGGAGGGTTGTTGAAAATCGGGCTGGATACGCCCCAAAATTCCGTCTAATTCGTCTAAATTTGCATAAGAAATCACCAGCTTACCTTTGCCTTTTTGGTTATAATTTATCTCCACTTTGGCTCCCAGGTTCTCTGCCAGTTGTTGCTCAAGCAGTTTAACGTCCGGATCTTTCTCTTTTGCTGGTTTTTGCTCCACTGGCTCCAGCATCGCACGCACTAATTTTTCAGTCTCGCGCACGGTCAGCCCTTTGGCTACGGCTGTTCTGGCGGCTTCTGATTGCTGCTCGCCGGTCAATGCCAGCAGACAGCGTGCGTGACCCATCTCAATATCACCATGTTCCAACAAGATTTTTACATCATCATTGAGGTTATTGAGACGAAGTAAATTGGTCACTGTGGTGCGCGACTTACCAACCGCATCCGCCACTTGCTGATGGGTTAGTTCAAACTCATTCAGTAACCGGTCGAGCGCCACGGCTTCTTCCATGGCATTGAGATCTTCACGCTGAATGTTCTCAATCAGGGCAATGGCCACCGCCGCTTCATCGGCAACATCTTTGATGATACAGGGCACCACATCCAATTCAGCAAGCTGGGCCGCACGCCAGCGTCGTTCACCGGCAATAATTTCGAATTGGTTTTCCGCAATGGGGCGCACCACGATTGGCTGTAGTACCCCCTGGGCCCGAATTGAGCTGGCCAGCTCTTCAAGTGCCTGCTCAGACATATCTTTGCGCGGCTGATATTTACCACGCTGCAAATACTCGATGGGCAACCGCTGTAATTCCTGATCGGTCACCTCATGACTTTGCGTCGTCTGCTCGGGTTCAACGGCACGCTCGGTGCCCTGGGTTTGTGTGACTTCAGGCTGAGCTGATTGTGGAGCAGCAGGTTTTGCTGAACTCAACAAGGCATCCAGACCTCGACCCAAACCGCGTTTTTTCACCGACATTGTTTTTTCTTCCTCTTAGGCAACAGCTGCTGCTTGTTTTTCCTGACGGCGGAGCATTTCTCCGGCCAGTGCCAGATAGGCTTTGGCACCACTGGAGGCTCTGTCATAGTACATCGCCGGTGCACCAAAACTCGGCGCTTCAGCCAGACGCACATTACGTGGGATCACGGTGCGGTAGACTTTTTCACCAAAATGCTGTTTTAGCTGTTCAGACACATCATTGGCCAGGCGGTTACGTGGATCATACATAGTACGCAGGATCCCTTCGATCTGTAACTGTGGATTGACCAGCTTAGACAGCTGGGTAATGGTATCCATCAGGGCTGTGAGTCCTTCCAGTGCGTAATATTCACACTGCATTGGCACCATCACAGAATCAGCCGCGGCCATCGCATTGACCGTCAACATATTCAATGAAGGCGGACAATCGATAAAAATAAAATCATACTGATCCAGCACCGACTCCAGCGCATTGCGCAACCGCACTTCGCGGGCAAACAATTCCATCAGCTTAACTTCGGCTGCCGTGACATCGCCATTGGCAGCAATCAAATGGTATTCGCCGGAGGTTTCTTTGCTGATCACGTCCTGGATCGGGGTTTCTTCGATCAGTAGATCGTAAATGGTTGCTACTTCGCCATATTTGTCAACACCGCTGCCCATGGTCGCATTGCCTTGTGGATCCAGGTCAATCAGCAGGACCTTACGTTTGGTCGCAGCCATGGAGGCTGCCAGGTTGACCGCAGTGGTGGTTTTTCCCACACCGCCTTTTTGGTTTGCAATCGCAATGACTCTAGCCACTATGTCCTCGAATACTAGTCTTTTTTCAGAATGATTAAATGACGTTCACCGTCCAGCTCGGGTACCTGTAAGCTGATATCACTTTCCAGGGATACACCAGCGGGCAGGCTATCCAGTTCCTGCTGCGGAAACTGACCTTTTAATGCCAGAAAGCGGCTTTCACCATCGACCAGATGTCCACACCACTGAACCATGTCCTGCAACGAGGCAAAAGCGCGGCTCAGTACACCGTCTAATTTAACACTTGGCTGATATTCTTCAACACGAGACTGAACCGGTGTGACGTTTTCCAGTCCAAGCGCATGTTTTACCTGGGTTAAAAAACGTACACGCTTGCCAAGGCTGTCAAGCAGGACAAATTGGGTGTCGGGCAGGGCGATGGCCAGTACGATCCCGGGTAGTCCCGGTCCGGTGCCTACATCAATGTAGTTTTTGCCACTCAAGTGAGGCGCAACCACCAGTGAATCCATGATGTGTTTAACCATCATTTCTTTTGGATCGCGCACTGAGGTCAGGTTGTAGGCTTTGTTCCATTTGTCGAGCAGCCCGACATAATCGACGAGCTGCTGCTTTTGTTGTTCAGTTAGCGTGATGTCCGTGCGCGCTAACAGGGCTGTAAGTTGTTCTAATAACACAGTCTTCCATTTGTTGTTACGCAGACTTGCGCAACAACCCTTGCTTCTTCAGATACACTAATAATAGCGAAATCGCAGCAGGGGTGATACCAGAAATACGAGACGCCTGACCGATAGTTTGCGGTCTGGCTTCTGTGAGCTTAGCCATCACCTCATTAGACAGGCCGCTAACCTGAGTATAATCGAACTCAGCAGGTAACAAGGTTTCTTCATGGCGCAGCTGTTTGTTGATCTCATCCTGCTGACGCGCAATATAGCCCGCGTACTTAGTCTGGATCTCAACCTGCTCCAGCGCCTGGGTATTGTCCTGATCGCTTGCCAGCCCCTCGATCTGCATTAGATCTTTGTAACTGACTTCCGGGCGACGGATCAGATCTTCTAAACTGGCTTCACGGGTTAATGGCGATTTCAGTAATTCGTTCACCTGCGAAAGCGCCGGATGATCTTTGTGGATCCAGGTATTGCGCAGTCGTTGTGTTTCCTGTTCCATCACTTCCAGCTTATTGTTGTATGCCGCCCAGCGCTCATCATCAACCAGACCCAGCTCACGACCTTTTTCGGTCAGACGCAGATCCGCATTGTCTTCACGCAACAGCAGGCGGTATTCAGCACGGCTGGTAAACATACGATAGGGTTCTTTGGTCCCAAGAGTTGCCAGGTCGTCGATCAAAACACCGGTATAAGCCTGATCGCGACGTGGTGTCCAGGCTTCCTGACCTTTTACTTGCAAGGCCGCATTCATACCTGCTATCAGACCTTGTGCACCAGCTTCTTCATATCCGGTGGTACCATTGATCTGGCCGGCAAAGAACAGACCATTAATGAATTTGGTTTCCAGAGACTGTTTCAGGTCGCGCGGATCGAAGAAATCATACTCGATTGCGTAACCTGGACGACAAATATGCGCATTTTCAAAACCCTGGATTGAACGCACAATCTCCAGCTGAATATCAAACGGGAGGCTGGTGGAAATGCCGTTCGGATACAACTCGTAAGAAGTCAGTCCTTCCGGCTCAACAAAGATCTGGTGTTTTTCTTTGTCAGCAAAGCGGACTATTTTATCTTCGATAGATGGGCAGTAACGCGGCCCGATCCCTTCAATCACACCGGCATACATAGGCGAGCGGTGCAGATTATCGCGGATCACATCATGGGTTTTTTCATTGGTATAGGTGATATAGCAAGGGATCTGTTGTGGATGATCCGATGCTTTGCCCATAAATGAGAATACCGGTGTTGGTGTATCACCAGGCTGTGCCTGCATGACTGAAAAGTCTACGGTACGCGCATCAATACGTGGTGGTGTACCGGTTTTCAGTCGATCAACGCGGAAAGGCAGTTCACGTAAACGCTGTGCCAGGGCAATCGAGGGGGGATCGCCTGCACGACCGCCTTTGAAGTTTTCCAGACCGATGTGGATCTGGCCGCCCAGGAAAGTCCCCACTGTCAGTACCACTGTTTGTGCACTGAAGCGCAGTCCCATTTGGGTAACAACGCCCTTAACCTGATCCTGTTCAACGATCAGATCATCACATGATTGCTGGAAGATCTTCAGATTATCCTGATTTTGCAAGATCTCCTGGATCGCCGCTTTATACAGAGCGCGATCCGCCTGAGCACGTGTTGCTCGCACAGCTGGGCCCTTAGAAGAGTTCAAAGTACGGAACTGGATCCCACCTTTGTCGATCGCTTTGGCCATTGCGCCACCTAAAGCATCGATCTCTTTTACCAGATGACCTTTTCCGATCCCGCCGATCGCTGGGTTACAGGACATCTGTCCCAGGGTGTCCATATTGTGTGTTAACAATAAGGTATTCATGCCCATACGTGCTGCAGCCAACGCTGCCTCAGTACCAGCATGACCACCACCAACAACGATAACGTCAAAATGTTCGTGATAAATCATTTACGGGATCCTACTTAAAAACAACCAGCAAATTTCGAAAGGGTGCGTATTCTACCCAGAAAAACGCAGAAGTGAAACGTTTAAATTTTAATCAGAGCAAAAGGATCACTTAATAATATATAAGGATCTTTTTAAAGATCTTTTATTAGATCTTACTATTAGATCAGCCCGGATCTGTGAATAACAGTGTATTCCTTATTTGATCCAAAGAGTTAGATCAGATCATATGATGTGAATTAGATCGGATCATCACGATGAAAAGCTTTGATCAAAGTGGCTATTTATTCACAGGGCAAGATCCGATGAAAACTATCCAATGGATAAGTATGCTTAGATCTGCAGTTAGATCAATGGTTATCCACAATGCGATCTAAGAAAGGTCTATTTTGTGAATAACTTCTGTGTAAAAGATCTTACTGCAGATCCATATACCTTATTGCGCTGCCTGGCTCAGCTGCTGTGTTAGCTCTGGTAACCAGGCAATGGCTGCATCTTCCGGCAATGCTTCATCTTGTACATCGACCTTTAATACCGGTAAAAGCTGCTGCGCGCCTTTATCTGCCAGTAACTGCGCACAATTACTGGCGGCCAGGTTAAAGGTGTCGTAACTCGAGTCGCCAATGCCAACCACAGCAAAGCGAATGTGGCTCAGATCATCATGTTGCGTCAGTTGCTCTATAAAAGGCAGCAGGTTATCCGGGTAATCACCCGCACCATAAGTGGAAGTAACCACCAGCCACAGAGGATGCTGACAGGCGTTCAGATCTGGCTGCTCATGCAGATGTGTGCTGAATTCACTGGCATCGAGTTGCTCGGCAAGCTGCTCTGCGACGTATTCCGCACTGCCCATCTGGCTGCCTATGATGATCTCAATATTGCGCATGACGCGGTGTACCCTGATTGCTGACTTTCGATCTATTCGCGACATCTTAATGACCTCACAACAGAAGTAAAGTCTTGATCTGAGTTTGGGATAAAAAAATCTTGCCTGATTTGTGTGCAAAGGGGAGGTTTTTTTGATTAATTAATTATATAACAATAGCTTAATAAAATATTCCGGCGGCTTTTTCAGTGTGCTAGTTGTGGATAAACCGCGTATATCCTGATGTTTTTTGGGGTTATAGGGTAAGGCTAAAACGGCCTCTTAGGTGGCAAAACCGCCCTGTTTTTCGGCTTGTGGATAGTTTTGGAGGGATAAGTCGATCTACAGGCAAAATTGCATCCTAGTCGAGGATCTATAAACTTTGATCCATATAATAAAATAATCTAAAAAATGGCGATCTTTTTTTGGATCACAGCCCGGATCGGACTGTTTTTGATAACCTGCAGCGCCAAAAGGCCGGGTTTAAGGGTCGCGTACGGTGCAGCTGTGTGCGATTTATGGGCTTACCGGAGTCGATACCGACAGTGACGGAGCGTGTTTATGGTCGTTATTCTTGACTAAAACGGTGTTATTAAATCGGCCAGACTGCACGATATGGCACCCGATCAGCAAAACCAAACAGGGCGAATTTATAAATAAGGAAAGTGTGACTAGCTGTGGGAATGGGCGCAGGCCAGAGCGGCACTGCGCTGATAAAAGGTTATTTACCGATACAAAAAGAGCTGAAGATCTTACCGAGCAGGTCGTCGGAGGTGAATTCACCGGTGATCTCATTGAGGTGTTGCTGGGTCAGGCGTAGCTCTTCGGCCAGGATCTCGCCGGCTATGTGCATTTCTAACTGAGTCTGACCAATCTCCAGGTGCTCTGCGGCACGCTCTAACGCGTCAAGGTGACGGCGGCGCGCCATAAAGCCGCCCTCGGTTGCACCGGTAAAGCCGATACAGGCCTTAAGGTGTTCACGCAGCAGATCTATGCCTGTGCTGTCTTTGGCACTGAGGCGGATCAGGGCATGACCATGGTCGTGACTGGTGCCCGTGGGTTCGCCACTGAGATCGACCTTGTTGCGGATCACTGTGATGTCCATGCCTTGTGGCAGCTGTTCAATGAATTCTGGCCAGATCCGGGCAGGATCGGTTTCATTGGTTTCGGTGCCATCGACCATAAATAATACGTGATCGGCGGCGCGGATCTCATCCCAGGCGCGCTCGATACCAATTTGCTCGACCTTATCCGGACTGTCGCGCAGACCTGCGGTGTCTATGATATGCAGCGGCATGCCATCAATATGGATATGTTCTCTGAGGACATCCCGGGTGGTGCCGGCGATATCGGTCACAATGGCGGCTTCCCGGCCTGCCAGCGCATTGAGTAAGGAAGACTTACCTGCATTGGGGCGACCCGCGATCACCACTTTCATGCCTTCACGCATGATGCTGCCTTGTTTGGCTTGCTGACGCACCACGCCCAGTTGCTCTATGATGGCGCTGAGATCGCCGGCCACTTTGCCATCGGAAAGAAAGTCGATCTCTTCATCCGGAAAGTCGATTGCGGCCTCAACATACATGCGCAGATGGATCACCTGTTCCACCAGCGCATTGATGTGCTTTGAAAAGTCTCCCTGCAAAGAGTGCAGCGCGCTTTTGGCTGCCTGTTCACTGGTGGCATTGATCAAGTCGGCGATGGCTTCGGCCTGGGTCAGATCCAGCTTGTCATTCATAAAGGCACGCTCGGAGAATTCGCCGGGCTTTGCCAGCCGCACACCGTCAATCTGACTGATCTCTTTAAGCAGCATATCCAATACCACCGGGCCACCGTGGCCTTGCAGCTCCAGCACATCTTCGCCGGTAAAGGAGTTCGGGCCTTTAAAGAACAAGGCGATCCCCTGATCGAGTTGTTCTCCCTGAAGGGTTTGGAATGGCAGATATTCTGCGTAACGGGTTTTCGGGCATCTGCCGAGAATTGTGTGGGCAACTTGTTCGGCCAGAGTCCCCGAAATTCGGATTATGCCGACGCCGCCCCGACCAGGTGCGGTTGCCTGTGCTGCAATGGTGTCTTGTGCGATCATGATGACCCTTGAAAGCAAACTCTAATTAGCGCTAAGTGTACAGCAAACGCGCGCTGTGAGGTATAGTAGAGGCGGTTCAGAAATAAGGATATAACTTGTGGTGGTATTTGCTCAGTATCGCTTTGACAGCGACAGCTTGGTATTAAAAAAAGATCAACACGTGGTGGTGCTGCGCCCTAAAGTTGCTCAGTTATTACAATATTTATTGGCCCGACCGCAGCAAGTAATATCCCGCGAGACATTGCTGGAGGCACTGTGGCAGCATGGTGAGTTTCGTGATGCTGCATTGACGCAAAGTATGGCGGAGCTGCGCCAGGCACTGGGTGATGATGCGCAGCAGCCCAGCTTTATCCGCACCGTGCCGCAGCGGGGCTATCAATGGATCTGCCCGCTGACACAGCCAAAGCACAACAAGCACAAGGTGTTATTGAGTGCGCTGTTAAGTGCCTCCTTGCTGATTGGTGGCGGTGTTATTGCTCAGTTCACTTATACAGATCCTGCGCCGGTGTCGGCGCAGCTTGCCCATCCCGCTTTAACTATTTTGCCTCTGGACAACCAAACCGGGGTCGCCGCCAATGCCTGGTGGGGCTATGCGCTGCACGCGGCATTGACGACACGATTGCAATCTGAATACCGTTTGATCCCGGCTGCGCAGTCGACGCAAGAGGATAATAGCAGGCAGGTGGCGCTTACTTTATCGCGCCAGCAACAGCGCTATGTGCTGACCATTCATACCGCCCGGCAGCAGCAAAAGATCGTGGTTGAGCAGCTGGATATGGGGTTTGATGACGTCGCTGAGCAGATCATTACGGCACTGGCTTTACTGCCCGATGGACAAAATGCGCGTAAGCCGGAGCAGGTTGCTTCGCAAGACTATTATCGCGGATTACAGGCGCTGGATGAGCAAGGCAACAGACTGGCTAAATCCTATTTTGAGGCAACCCTTATCCAGCATCCGCAGCATCTGGCTGCGCAACTTGAACTGGCACGCATTGCCTGGCAACAAGGTGAGCTGGCGAAGGCGCGGGCCTTGTTCGCTGCGATGGACCTAAGTGCCGCAGAGCCTGCCATACGGGTTCGCCATTATCTGTATCTGGCTGAGTTTAATAAAGCCCTGGGCGACTATGCACAGGCGCAGACTGCCGTGCAGCATGGGCTGACGCTTGCGCAGCGTCACCAGTTGCTGGAGCAACTGGCCACAGCGTATCAGTTACAGGCCGAGCTGTTCTGGCTCACCCAGCAGTGGGATGCCTACGCTAAAGCGCTGAATTCAGCATACGCGTTAATTGGCAGCCGTGCCCTGGCGTATCGCGACGCACAACAGGCCTTTTATCTGGCCAATCCGCCCGCCGCCGGGCCCGAAACCAAGCGTTTACTGGATTTAGAACGCAGCAAGCAGGTGCTGGCACAGTCGATAGCTTTTTACCGTCAGTCGCCCCGGCGCAATTTACTGGCGCGGGCTTTATTTGCCTACGGGCAGAACTATCTGGTGCCGGTTGCGCAGAGTGAACCGAGCTTGTTAGAAGCGCTGGAGATTGCATCGGAACTGGGTGATGAATATTTACAAAAGCAAATACTCACTTACCTGGGGTTTTACTATATTCAGCTGCATCAGCGCGATAAGGCACTGATGTATCTGACACAGGTGGAGCCTGATCCACAGTTTATTCCTCACTATGAATTACACTGGCTGCTGCGCGGCATGGCGATTATGGATGGCGCACTGGACCAGGATGGCGCGCCGGGACTCGCAACTGCCATAGAGACCTTCGAGAAGTTGTTAGGCTGGGAGCAGGTATCCACCCTCACCGCTGCGCATGCACAGTTGATGCTGGGGTGGAGTCTGATAAAGCAAGATGAGCTGGAGCGGGCCGACGCGTTAGTGAGAAGCGCACAGGCGGTATATCAGCAGCTCAAGCTGGTTGAGACTGAGGGCTATGCCCGTTACACACGTATGTATATTCATTTACGCCGGGGTGAGGCGAAACAGGCACTGACTTTATTGTCTGCGCCAGAGCAGGCCAGTCATCTGGAACTGTTATATGGTGCAGTGGCGGCTTTTCTGGTTCATGATCATGCTTTATCAAAGCAGTTAAGCGATCAATTGGCCACACGCCCCAATAGTGCTGCACTGATCAATCAGCTTACCTGGATCAGAGCTGCAATAGTGCCGCCATTTGAGTTGGTTACAGCTGTTATCGACAAACCCTACAGCGTGTACTGTCAGAGCAACTGGGCGCTATAAAGGAAAAGGAGGCACCTGATTTGCGCGGTAAATCACCTTGCCCTGCCGGTTTTGTACCACCCAGTAGGGTAAGTCTGTCACCTCAAAGCGCCTGAACAGCTGATTGTGGCTGTCAAAAACGATCTCATGATTAACGTTAAAGCGTTGTTGATAGGCGCTAACCTGAGTGTGATCCACATAAAACGGTTTGATCACGGTGATTACCGGGTAGTCGATATTGGCTGACAGGTGGTTATTCTGTGCGATCCTGCGCTCACAATCCGGGATATGCTGAAACGGGCACAGGCTGTCACTGAAGAATAATACCCGAAAGCCCGTACCCGGGCGGGTGGGGTTAAAGGGTTGTCCGGACAAGGTTTGAAGCGTTTTATCCTGAGCGGGCTGGTCTGCGTGTGCCGCTAGTGGGGCCTTGCTTAGCGCCTCTCGTGTGATTACTTTTTTTCCTTCTACCACCAGCCGATAGGGAGTTTGTCTCACGCCATAGCGGATCGCCAGCTGATTGTGGGTGTCTATTTGCAGACCGCCATAGACAGGGAACTGCGCAGTAAACTGATCCACACTGGGCTTATCTATGTTGATGTCCGGGTGCAGAAAGCGACGCTCGATATCGGGGTGTGGATCGGGCAAAGAGGTTTGCTGCACGTACTCATCCCAGAGGTTAATAAAGATGTACTCAACCGGGGCGGCGACTGACTGCTGGCTGAGCAAGAACGCAGTCAGGCTCAGTAATAGGGTGATCGGGATGTGTAATTTCATAGTTTGGCTCCTGTCAGTGTCGCCAGGTGTTGTCTGAGTTCATCGGTTAACAGGGCGCTGCGGTAAATCTCTTTGCCACTGGCATCGAGCAAAATATGCTGAGGTGTGCCGGTGACCCGGTACTGGCGGGTAATGCTACCTGTTGCATCAAACACCGTGGGAAACCGATAGCCATAGCGGTTTAAATAGGTTTTTACCCCCTCGACGGTCTGATTAAAGCCCACATTGACGGCAATGACCTGATAACTTTGCTTGCTGTTTTCAAAGGCCTGCTGGAGCAGAGGCATCTCTTCTACACAATAGGCGCACCAGGTAGCCCAGAATTTCAGGTAAGTGACTTTGCCACTGCTTGAGATTGGCTGATCTGCCAATGTTCTGGCCTGCAAAGGGGGATAAGGTTTTGCCGAGGCCGTGGCCGACAGGGCCAGTAATACTATGCCTGTGAGGAATGTCTTCAGATTAGTCTTCATAATGGTTTCCATAAGGGTCTCCTTGCGTTATAGCCAGCTCTTGCCGGCTTGAATAAGAAAATATTGCGCCATGATGAGCAGTAACAGCGCACTGATGGTCGGCACGTGATTGAGCCAGGCGCCAGCGCGCGGCAAACGCGTCACAAATTGACTGCTCAGTCCCGCCAGCAACAGCAGGGTGCTCATACCCAGTGCAAAACTGAATAACAGCAGCGCCCCGAATATTGGCTGCCCGCTGGTGGCTACAAACAGCAGCAAGCCACCGAGCACCGGAGAAGTGCAAGGTGCTGCCACCAGTGCACTGGTCATGCCCATCAGCAGCGCCCCCTGCGAGCCCTGAAGTGCAGGGCCCGGTAAGCGTGGAAAAGTCAGCCAGCCTTTATTGACCAGGGCCAGATACATGAGCAGATTGGCAAAACCAACCTGTACCCAGGGGTTGGAGGCCACGATCCCAAACAGACTGCCACTGTAGGCTGCAACGCCACCCAGCATGGCATAGACAGCGGCAAAGCCGAGACAATACTGCAGTGGTGCCAGTGCCTGGGTGCGGTATCTGGTTAGTGAGGCCAGGGTAATGGGCAGCAGAGGATATACACAGGGCGTAAAGCTGGTCAGTACACCGCTGAATAAGGCCATCGGTAATAGCCACCAGCTGAGGTGCGATGTGTTTAATGCGTCTAACAGAGGGGGTTCCAACATACAGTGCTCGCTAAGTCGTTAAGATGCTGAGCAGCGTGCTACATGGACTTCAATCTGCCTATCAAAGTGGCATAAAATCCACCTCAAATTTTATCAAAGCATTGATTTTAATGATTAAGCTGAGCTGTGAGACTGTGAGACTGTGAGACTGTGAGACTGTGAGACTGTGAGACTGTGAGACTGTGAGACTGTGAGACTGTGAGACTGTGAGACGGATATGCCGTTGGATGTTATCGCGAGCATAAAAAAACGGCCCGCGATGGACCGTTTCTTGATTATCTGTATTGCGTATTAACCGCGGACTTTCATGCCCTTTTTCTCCATGCCACGATAGATATACAGCATCTGGGCAATTGAGATCAGGTTAGAGACCAGCCAGTAAAGCACCAGACCAGACGGGAACCAGATAAAGAACACAGAGAAGATAACCGGCATCCAGGTCATCATCTTTTGCTGCATAGGATCAGTCACAGTCATAGGTTGCAGCTTCTGAGTCAGGAACATACTGGCACCAAACAGGATGGGTAGTACATAGTATGGGTCTTTTGAAGACAGGTCTGTCAGCCACAGCATAAACTCGGCATGGCGCAGCTCTGTTGATTCCAGGAATACATAGAATAGCGCCAGGAAGATAGGCATTTGTAGTAACAGTGGGAAGCAGCCGCCCATAGGGTTTACTTTTTCCTTACGGTACATCTCCATCATTGCCTGACCGAATTTCTGACGGTCATCGCCATAGCGCTCTTTCAGAGCCTGCATTTTCGGCTGTAGCATACGCATTTTTGCCATAGAGGTGTATTGCGCTTTGGTAAGTGGGTAAAGAAACGTTTTTACGATTAAGGTAATCGCAATGATGGCCAGACCCCAGTTACCGATAATGCTGTGCAGGAACTTCAGCAGGCTCAGTAGTGGCTGAGAGATAAACCATAACCAACCGTAGTCGACTGTCAGATCCAGGTCTTCATGCAGCGCTTCCAGTGCGTCAGTGTCTTTTGGACCCATGTAGTAAGTAGCGGTGAGCTGTGCAGTGCCATTAGCCTGAATATTGGTTGCTTCGCCTTTTACACCTATGATGCTGTTGTTATTACGCAGTGAGCTGTAAATGGTGTTGTTCTTTTCCTGACCTGGTACCCAGGCACTAACAAAGTAGTGCTGAATAAAGGCAACGTAACCACCCTGAGTATTTTTATTCAGGTTGGCATCGGCCATATCAGAGAAAGAGTATTTCTCATAAGGCTCTTCGCTGGTGCCATAGGCTGCGCCCAGATAAGTCTGGTCAACCATGCTGCCTTTTTCCTGAACAGTGCGCTTGATTTGGGTGTACAGTTGCACCTGAACTGGATCAGCCGTTGGGTTAGTTACATCGTATTCCAGAGCGACATTATACTGACCTGGTTTGAATACAAAGGTTTTGCTGAACTGCACGCCTTTGCTGTCAACAAACGTCAGCGGTACACGCAGCTCTTCACCGTTTAATGTGTAGCTGGTTTGTTCGCTTTGATAGACTGGGCGACCCTGGCTTGATGCATCCGGGCCATTCAGGCCAATCAAACCACTTTGTGCAAAGTATTCTTTGCCTTCAAACTCACCCAGTAACAGGTAAGGTTGGTCGCTGCCATGGGTTTCGGCGTGCTGAAGTAATTTCGCCTCAACAATGTCACCGCCACGGGTGTCAATTTTCACTGCCAGTACATCGGTGGTTACCGAAATGACTGAGCGAGTAGCCACAGTGGCCTGCATTGGCACATCAGCCTGACTGGAAGCCGGTACGTCGGCCTGGTCATTGTTTGCGGGGCCGGCCACTTGTTGTGTGACGGCACTGGTATCAGCATTGGCTGCGGTTTGTTCCTTTGACCACTCTGTGAAGAGTAAAAAGGTAACCAGCAGCAAGCCGATAAATAAAAACGTGCGTTGCGATTCCATAACAGCTCTTATTTCTCGTGTTGTTTATCTTGCGTTGATTTAGCAGGCACGGGATCAGACCCGCCTGCACTTAAAGGGTGACATTTTAATATGCGTTTAAGCGCTAACCAACTCCCTTTTGCAATTCCATGTAAATTAATTGCCTGAATTGCATAATGAGAGCAGGTGGGTGTATAGCGACAGTGTGGTCCCAACAGCGGACTAATAAATTGCTGATAAAAACGGATCACACCTAATAGCAGTGTTTTGATCAGTCTTTGGCATACCTTAAATGGCCACCGGATCCACTTTATACATTGCTGCCTCAGGCGCGATGATAGTGTGGAAGGGGAGTGATTCATGATGATGCCGTCAGAACTGATAACCAATCCCCAAGAAACAGCGGGAAATTGGCGATTAAAAGGTGAGCTAACTTTACCTTATCGGGGTCAAAATAGCCATTGAGCACCGTGCGATTTTAGCGAAATCACAATAAGTTGAACTCGATTAATCGTTGAGTCACTGCCGCTTATGATGGCACTGAATAGATTGTAGCAAGCATAGCCGATGCGGGACGGGCTAAGTCGTGATACTCGTTTTTATTTATCGTTTTGTTTAGTCGGTTTGGGATTTCGTTGCTTAGACGCTGGGCGCTTTTTACCCTGGCGTTTATGTGGTGGTGGCTTAGGGGCACCTGGTTTACAGCGCTCATTCACTTTACGCCATAATTTTGCCAGTTGTTTGCTGAGCTCTTCATTGGTTTGCTCGTCTACGCCAGTTTTGACCATCAGTACAATATCAATATTGTCCAGTTTATGACGGTTTAGGCGAAAGCTTTCACGGGCAAGACGTTTAATGCGATTGCGTTGGCAGGCTTTTTTACAGCGTTTTTTAGCCACGGTAAGTCCCAGACGTGGATGTCCGACATCGTTGGGTTTAGCTAAGAGTGTAAAATAAGGAGTGGCTGCGCGAGCGGGTTCGTTAAAAACTCGGGAGTAATGCGAGGGAGTTAACAGACGTAACTCCCTGCTGAAGCTAAAGTCTTCCACTTATATATTAAGCAGAAAGTACTTTACGGCCTCTAGCACGACGACGCGCTAGTACTTTACGGCCATTCTTCGTTGCCATACGTGCACGGAAACCGTGAGTACGCTTGCGTTTAAGAACGCTAGGTTGAAAAGTTCTTTTCATAACTAATCCATCCGATCGGTTAAAGTTTAAAACATCCTATGCAGGTCGCGATCCTGGCACAGGTGCCATTGCGAGCGCGAGATATTAATGCCGCGGCGTAGGAAAGTCAATCATAATCGCGCCATCAAGCATAGATTTTAGCCAGAAATAACAAAAAACAGTCATTCGCTCTGTTATCCCTTAGGGTAAGGCCACGCATTATACCTTTATAGCAATCACTGTGGGATCAAAATCGTAGAAATAATGGATCCATTTTGTGTTGTGAGATCAGATCCGATCTGTGTATGCGTGTGTGATCAACTCAGATCGGATCAAAGTGGGGTTTTCCACACAACCTGGGTGAAAAGTGACAACATCCTCTGGAAAACTTAAAATGATCGTGTTTTTTAGATGAGATCCTGGCGTATTTTTGCTAAGATCAGTAAACAAGGTGAAAAATAAAATGCCAATAAAAACAAATGGATGCATTTGTTTCTAGGAAAGATCCTGAATTTTAAAAAAGTCAATATTGATGTTGTGGATAAGATCCCTTCATAATACCCGGCTTCCACCTATGTATTTATGATAATAAACAAGCATTTCCGTCGATCCTTTGGATTAGCTGTGTATAACCTTGTTGGTAAATCTGGCGATATCCTGAGTTTTTATGTACGGGAATATTAACTATTTCGGAGTGCGACGTGTATCTGTCGGTTTGGCAAAGTTGTTTATATGTTTTGCAAGATGAGCTGCCTTCTCAGCAGTTCAATATGTGGGTGCGACCACTACAAGCAGAAAGTACCGAAGATACCTTAACCATCTATGCGCCAAATCGGTTTGTTTTGGACTGGGTGAGAGAAAAGTATTTAAACCGTATCAGCGAGTTGCTGACGGAGATCTGTGGTGACGAAGCGCCCGAGCTGCGTTTTGATGTTGGCAGTAAACCAATTGGTGCTGTCAATCATGCCCCTGCTTCTGGCGAAAGTGGCCAAAGCGCCCAGGCCGGAAGCGTTGCCAAGCCGGCTGTATCACCGGCGGGTGCCCCAAGTACGGCTAAAGTTGAACCTGCCCCTAAATCGGGGGTGAAATCCAACATCAAAGAAAACTATACCTTTGATAACTTTGTTGAGGGTAAGTCAAACCAGTTAGCCAAGGCGGCTGCGACCCAGGTTGCTGATAACCCGGGGTCGGCGTTTAATCCTGTCTTTATATATGGTGGCACCGGGTTGGGTAAAACTCACCTGTTACATGCCGTTGGTAACGGCATCATAGATAAAAAGCCGGACGCAAAAATTGTTTATATGCATTCCGAGCGTTTTGTTCAGGACATGGTTAAAGCATTGCAAAATAACGCCATTGAAGAATTTAAGCGTTACTATCGCAGTGTCGATGCTTTGATGATCGATGACATCCAGTTTTTTGCCAATAAAGAACGATCGCAGGAAGAATTCTTCCACACCTTTAATGCCTTATTAGAGGGTAATCAGCAGATCATTCTGACATCGGACAGATACCCAAAAGAAATTGAAGGGGTTGAAGACCGGCTTAAGTCTCGTTTTGGCTGGGGCTTAACCATTGCCATTGAGCCACCTGAGCTGGAAACCCGAGTTGCTATCCTGATGAAAAAAGCACAGCAGAGTAATATTAATCTGCCGCATGAAGTGGCCTTTTTCATTGCTAAAAAGCTGCGCTCTAATGTGCGTGAGCTGGAAGGGGCATTAAACCGGGTGATCGCCAATGCGAACTTTACGGGCCGGCCGATTTCTATCGAATTTGTAAAAGAAGCACTGCGCGACCTGCTGGCATTACAGGATAAGCTGGTCACCATCGACAATATTCAGCGCACCGTGGCTGAGTACTATCGTATTCGTGTTTCAGATTTACTATCAAAACGCCGTAGCCGTTCAGTAGCCCGTCCAAGGCAGGTGGCAATGGCGTTGTCCAAAGAGCTGACTAACCACAGTTTGCCTGAGATTGGTGATGCTTTTGGCGGGCGCGACCACACTACCGTGTTGCATGCGTGCCGTAAAGTCAAAGCACTGCGTGATGAAAGCCACGAAGTAAAAGAAGATTATCAAAACCTGATCCGTACATTGTCGTCTTAAGGGCCTAGTATGCAAATTACGATTTCAAGAGAACAGTTTTTAAAACCCTTGATGCAGGTCTCGGGTGCCATTGAGCGAAAACACACGCTGCCTATTTTGTCCAACGTGTTGGTCGAAGTGAAAAACGGCGTGTTATCGATGACGGGCACCGACTTAGAGATTGAGTTGGTGGCGAATGTGACACTGGAAGAGCAAGTTGCAGATGCCAGTATTACGCTACCAGCAAAAAAATTACTCGATATATGTAAGAGTTTGCCGGATGGTTCTTTACTGCAATTGAGCAGTCAGGAGCACCAGTTATTGCTGACGAGTGGGCAAAGCCGTTTTTCTTTGACCACTTTAGCGGCTGAGGATTTTCCGAACCTAGAGCAGTGGGATGGTGAAGTCGAGTTTCAGATCACCCGACTTGAACTACGCCAACTGTTGGAAGCCACGCATTTCTCGATGGCCAATCAGGACGTCCGCTATTATCTGAACGGGATGTCTTTAGAGGTCGATAATAGCGAGATCAAAACAGTCGCAACCGATGGACACCGACTCGCGATTGCACAGCACCAGTTAGCGGCATCGTTGAATACGCAACGTCAGTTGATCATTCCGCGTAAGGGTGTACAAGAAATCATGCGCTTGTTGCCGGCAGACGATGAACCTTTGACGATTCAGTTTGGCAGTAATCATATCCGTATTCTGGATCCTGAATTCACATTGACCAGTAAGCTGGTGGATGGTCGCTTCCCCGATTATCGTCGGGTGCTACCTCGTGGTGGCGATAAGCTGGTGAATGCGAATCGCGAATGGCTGCGTAGTGCATTTCAGCGTGTGTCTATTCTGTCGAATGAAAAGTTTCGCGGTGTGCGCCTCAACCTGTCGAATGGCATGTTGAAGATCAGTGCGAACAACCCGGAGCAGGAACAAGCCGAAGAAACCGTTGAAGTTGAGTACCAAGGCGATGACCTGGAAATCGGATTTAACGTGTCTTATTTACTGGATGTATTAAACACCCTGAAAACCGAAGATGTGCAATTTACATTGGCAGACACCAACAGCAGTGCCCTGATTGAAGGGGCGAGTGACGATTCTGCGATGTATGTTGTTATGCCGATGCGCCTGTAGTTTAAGGTGTGTACTCTTAAATGAGTTTAAATCAAATTAGCCTCAATAACTTTCGCAATATTGAGGCGCTTTCTTTTTCACCAAGCGATCAGATCAATATCATTCTAGGTGAAAACGGCAGCGGAAAAACCAGCCTGCTCGAAGCCATCTATTTCCTGTCTAACGGACGCTCATTCAGAACCAACAAACATAAACTCATGATCCGTCATGAGCAGACCAAGTGCGTTGTGCATGGTAAAAAGCAGCTGCACAGTTTGTCGATCCCCATCGGCATCAGCAAAGATTTGCAAGGTGAGACTCAGCTCAGGATCCAGGGTCAGTCTAGTCGTAAAATTGCCGAACTTGCACAAATCCTGCCGACGCAAGTGATCACGCCGGAGAGTTATGAGTTGTTTTTTGGCGGCCCAAAAGAGCGAAGAAAGTTTCTCGATTTGGGTGTGTTCCACGTGGAACATCAGTTTTATAGTGTCTGGAAAGACTTCAATAAAGTACTCAAACAGCGCAATGCTTTGCTCAAAAGTAAGCCCGTTCAGTACCAGCTTCAGATACGCACCTGGGACCGAGAATTTGTCCGCCTAGCGGAACAAATAAATATGTTCAGAAAGGCGTATATAAGTAGGTTTGAGCGGCATTTTTTTGATAAGATAGGGGTCATAAGCCCCATCTTTAAAGGCCTTGAAATGCGCTATGACGCAGGCTGGAAAGGGGACTTGGCCGAGGTGCTAAATGCCCAGCTAGAGCGGGATAGCAAGCTTGGCTATACAACTAAGGGACCGCATAAAGCCGACTTTAATTTTTATGCAAATGGTCACGGCGTTGAAAATATACTGTCTCGGGGTCAGTTAAAATTAACCCTCTATGCGTTAAAAATCGCACAGAATAATTTGATTGAGGCCGAGACCGAGAAGCAATCCATATTGCTGATCGATGATTTACCTTCGGAGTTAAGCCAGGATACGATGCTCAGTATCGCGCACTTACTTGCAGAATGTCAGTCACAGCTGTTTATTACTGCAATAAACTCCGAAAGTATCCAGGCCATTGTGGAACCCATGAAACGAAATGTTGAGATGTTCCACGTGGAACATGGCCGCTTAATAACAAAATAATTGGAATACACCATGTCTGATAATTACGATTCATCGAGTATTAAAGTACTGAAGGGATTGGATGCGGTAAGGAAGCGTCCGGGAATGTATATCGGGGACACTGATGATGGTACTGGACTACATCACATGGTCTTCGAAGTCGTTGATAACTCAATCGACGAAGCGTTAGCAGGGCACTGTGACGATATCTTCGTTACCATCCATACCGATGGTTCTGTGTCAGTACGCGATAATGGCCGTGGTATCCCAACGGAACTGCACCCAGAAGAAGGGGTCTCTGCTGCAGAAGTCATCATGACCGTGCTACACGCCGGCGGTAAATTCGATGACAACTCATATAAAGTATCAGGTGGCCTACACGGCGTAGGTGTTTCTGTTGTAAATGCACTTTCAGAAAAACTACAACTAACAATTCGCCGTGATGGCAAAGTGCATCAGCAGAAATACACTATGGGTGTACCAGATGCGCCATTAGATGTTATTGGTGAAGCTGAAAGCACAGGCACAGAGTTACGTTTCTGGCCAAGCGCCGAGACTTTCTCAGACACTAACTTCCACTACGATATTCTTGCAAAACGCCTTCGTGAGCTGTCTTTCCTGAACTCTGGCGTGAGCATCATCCTGAGTGATGAGCGTGAAGAGAACAAGCAAGACCACTTTAAATACGAAGGGGGTATTCAGGCGTTTGTTGAATACCTGAACCGTAAAAAAACGCCTGTTCATCAAAATGTATTCAACTTCACTTCTGAGCGCGAAGACGGCATTAGTGTTGAAGTCTCTATGCAGTGGAATGATGGCTTCCAGGAAAATATTTACTGTTTTACAAACAACATTCCACAGCGCGATGGCGGTACGCACTTAGCGGGTTTCCGTAGTGCTCTGACGCGCACGCTAAACAACTACATGGAAAAAGAAGGCTTTAACAAGAAAGCTAAAACAGCAAGCAATGCGACAGGTGATGATGCGCGTGAAGGCTTAACGGCTGTAGTGAGCGTCAAAGTACCTGATCCTAAATTCTCTTCACAGACCAAAGACAAGCTTGTTTCAAGTGAGGTGAAGGGCGCCGTTGAACAAGCAATGGCTGAAAAACTAACAGAGTATCTACTAGAAAATCCGGGTGATGCTAAAACAGTTGTAAGCAAGATCATTGATGCGGCACGTGCTCGTGAAGCGGCGCGTAAAGCCCGTGAAATGACACGTCGTAAAGGCGCCATGGACTTAGCTGGTCTGCCTGGCAAACTTGCTGACTGTCAGGAACGCGATCCGGCTGAATCTGAACTCTACATCGTGGAGGGTGACTCAGCGGGCGGATCGGCCAAACAGGGCCGTAACCGTAAGAACCAGGCCATTTTGCCATTGAAAGGTAAAATCCTGAACGTTGAAAAGGCGCGTTTCGATAAGATGTTGTCTTCGCAGGAAGTTGCCACACTGATCACTGCGTTGGGTTGTGGTATTGGCCGTGACGAATACGATCCGGAAAAACTGCGCTATCACCGCATTATTATCATGACCGATGCGGACGTCGACGGCTCGCACATTCGTACGCTGCTGTTGACCTTCTTCTATCGTCAAATGCCTGAGATCATTGAGCGCGGTTATGTCTACATTGCACAGCCGCCACTGTATAAAGTGAAAAAAGGTAAGCAAGAACGCTATATTAAAGATGACCACGCACTGACAGATTATCTGACCACCCTGGCACTGGATGGCGCAAGCATCTATACAAGCGAAGGTGCAGAGGCCATTTCGGGTAACCGCCTGGAAAACATGGTGCATGATTATCAGAAAACCCTGAATGTTATCGACCGCCTGACGCGTAAATATCCGCGTGCGATGATGTCTCGTCTCTTGTATCAGAATGAGCTGAGTGAAGCAGATCTGAGTGATGAAGCTAAGGTGACGGAGTGGATACAAACATTTGTCGCTGACTTGGACAAGTATGATGAAGATGCCACTATTTACAGTGCTGAAGTCAGCTTCGATGACGAGCGTCACATGTATTACCCGGTAGTCAACATTCGCCAGCACGGTGTAGATAAGGCCTATACGCTGAACTATGACTTTATCACTTCAAAAGACTATGTTCGCATCGTAAATACGGGTAAGGCGATAGCGCACCTGATCAGTGAAGGCGGCTATGTGCAGCGGGGTGAAAAGACGCATCCTGTGGAAACATTCGCTGAGTCACTGGACTGGCTGATTGCCGAATCTAAACGTGGCTTGTATACACAACGCTATAAAGGATTGGGTGAGATGAACCCGGATCAGTTGTGGGAAACCACTATGGACCCGGCGGCGCGTCGTATGCTCCGTGTAACCATTGAAGATGCGATTGCGGCCGATCAGTTATTCGCAACCTTGATGGGTGATCAGGTAGAACCTCGTCGCGACTTCATCGAGCAAAACGCACTGCGCGTTGTGAATCTGGATGTATAAACAAGTTACGACTTGTCACTAGTCCACAAAAAGCCACTCCACTGCGAGTGGCTTTTTACGTTATACGCTTTGTCACCGAACAGGGTTTGAGTCGCTACGGAAACGGCACAAAATTGAGGGGCTGAGCAGCTTACCTGTGAGCGCCTTTTTACGCGCTTTTTTTAGTGATAACGCTTAAAACAGCGCGGCGCTCGCGGTATACTGAGCATAATTTTCAGACATTATTAGCCCAAACTGGCCCGTAGTGATTCGGCCAAACTGGGTTCCATGTACCATACAAAAATAAGCCAACTATGCAAAAATACGATATCAAAACCTTCCAAGGGTTGATCCTGGCTTTACAGGACTATTGGGCACAGCAAGGCTGTGTGATCGCACAGCCACTGGATATGGAAGTGGGTGCGGGGACGTTTCATCCGCTGACCTTCCTCAAGTCGATTGGCCCGGAGCCAATGTCGAGCGCGTATGTACAACCTTGTCGCCGTCCGACTGATGGCCGTTACGGTGAAAACCCCAACCGTCTGCAACACTATTATCAGTTCCAGGTGGTACTGAAGCCATCGCCTGAAAACATTCAGGAGCTGTACCTGGGCTCACTGGAGGCACTTGGTATCGACACTCTGACTCATGAAGTACGTTTCGTTGAGGACAACTGGGAATCACCTACGCTGGGTGCCTGGGGTCTGGGCTGGGAGGTCTGGCTTAACGGCATGGAAGTGACTCAGTTCACTTACTTCCAGCAGGTCGGTGGCCTGGAATGCTCACCAGTTACGGGTGAGATCACCTATGGTTTAGAGCGACTGGCCATGTATATACAAGGTGTGGATAGCATCTATGATCTGATCTGGACCGATGGTCCTATGGGTCGCGTAACCTATGGTGACGTATTCCATCAAAATGAAGTAGAGCAGTCGACCTACAACTTTGAACATGCGGATGTAGATGCGTTGTTCAAACAGTTCGATCAGTGTGAACTGGAGAGCCAGAAGCTGATCGAAGCGGGATTACCTTTACCAGCTTACGAGCAGGTGATGAAAGCATCGCATGCCTTCAACCTGTTGGATGCGCGTCATGCGATTTCTGTTACAGAACGTCAGCGCTATATTTTGCGCGTGCGTGCGCTGTCTAAGGCGTGTGCCCAGGCTTATTATGAGGCCCGTGAGGCACTCGGATTCCCGCTTTGTAAGGATTAATCATGACCACAGAAAATCTATTAGTTGAAATTGGTACTGAAGAGTTACCACCAAAAGCCTTACGTAAGCTGGCAGAATCATTTGCCGAGAATATGCAGGCGGAACTGACCGGCCTTGAGCTGGCATTTGAAGACATTAGCTGGTACGCATCACCACGTCGTCTGGGTTTAAAAGTAGCGAACTTGCAAACCCAGCAACAGGACAAAGTCGTTGAGAAACGTGGCCCGGCAACCAAAGCCGCATTCGATGCGGATGGTAATCCGACTAAAGCAGCGATGGGCTGGGCGCGTGGCTGTGGTATCGAAGTATCAGAAGCTGAAACTCTGGAAACTGACAAAGGTGCCTGGTTGCTACACCGTGCAACCGTAGCCGGTCAGCAGGCGAGCGCTTTGTTGTCAGATGCCATTGCCAAGTCTTTGGCTAAACTGCCTATCCCAAAACCCATGCGCTGGGGTGCTAACAAAACGCAATTTATCCGTCCGGTACACACCGTGGCTGCGTTACTTGGCAGTGAAGTTGTATCTGGCGAAGTATTAGGTAAAACCATTTCAAACCAGCTGCAGGGTCACCGCTTTCACCATCCTGAACGGGTGAGCATTAACCACGCTGATGACGCATTTGAGACCCTCAAAGGGGCGTACGTCATTGCCGACTACGAAGCACGTAAGGCACTCATTCGTGAGCAGATCAACGCAGAGGCTGACAAGCTGGGTGCGGTTGTGGCGATGGATGAAGACCTGCTGGAAGAAGTAACATCGCTGGTTGAGTGGCCTGTAACTTTGGTGGCATCGTTTGAGGAAGAGTTCCTGTCGGTCCCTGCCGAAGCCCTGATCTACACCATGAAAGATGACCAGAAATACTTCCCGCTGCTGGATCAGTCGGGCAAGTTGATCAACAAATTCCTGTTTGTATCTAACATCGAAAGTAAAGATCCGAGCGTGGTGATCTCAGGTAATGAGAAAGTGGTTCGCCCGCGTCTGGCGGATGCACAGTTCTTCTTTGAAACCGATAAGAAGAAAACCCTGGAGAGCCGCCTGGAGTCACTGGGCACGGTATTGTTCCAAAAGCAGCTGGGTACATTAAAAGACAAGTCTGAGCGTATTGCTGCTTTGGCTGGTTTTATTGCTGAGCAATTGGGGGCCGATAAAGCACTGGCTGAACGTGCCGGTTTATTGAGTAAAACCGATCTGATGACCGAAATGGTTATGGAGTTCACCGATGTACAGGGCGTGATGGGCATGCACTATGCACGTATCGACGGTGAAGCCGAAGAGGTCGCTGTCGCGCAGAATGAGCAATATATGCCGCGCTTTGCCGGTGATGCTTTGCCGTCAAACCCAATCAGTTGTGCCGTTGCACTGGCGGACAAGTTTGACACCCTGGTGGGTATTTTTGGCATTGGCCAGACACCAAAAGGCGATAAAGACCCGTTTGCCCTGCGTCGTGCTGCCATTGGTGCATTGCGTATCATGGTTGAGAAAGAGCTCGAGCTGGACATTCATGCGCTGGTCGAGCAGTCTCGCACACTGTTCGGTGACAAACTGACTAACGACAATGTGGCCGAAGAGGTGTTTGAGTTTATGCTGGGTCGTTTTCGTGCCTGGTATCAGGATGAAGGCATTGCCGTGGATGTGATCCAGGCTGTACTGGCCCGTCGTCCTTCTCAGCCGGTTGACTTCGACCGTCGTGTGAAAGCGGTAAGCCATTTCAGAACGCTGGAGCAGGCAGACGCACTGGCGGCGGCGAATAAGCGCGTTAACAACATTCTGGCGAAGAACAATGTCACCAGCGACGCTGAGGTGAATACGGCCTTGTTGTCAGAAGCCGCAGAGCAGCAGCTGGCGCAGGAAGTAGCGGCACTGACTGTTGAGCTGGCACCGGTTTATGCGCAAGGGGATTACCAGCAAGCACTAACGCGTCTGGCAAGCCTGCGCGAAGCGGTAGACAACTTCTTTGATAACGTCATGGTCATGGCAGACGACGAAGCGGTTAAGCAAAACCGCCTCGCACTGCTTAGCCAGCTGAGCCGCTTGTTCCTCAACACAGCGGATATCTCTGTCTTACAAAACTAAGACAGCCAATCTTAAAACAAGCCAGCATTCGTGCTGGCTTTTATTTTTGTGATCGGGATTAACAATGAAACAGCACATCTTTGCTTTGATAGCGGCACTGGGTTTGAGTGCCTGTACCACAGCACCGGGTAAGCCAACACACCGAGCAGCTGAGCAGCAGGTACAAAGTGGTCATGAAATGGCTGCCTCGCTGGACAGGCCCATGTATTTACGCGGCGATTTTACTTTATGGGATGCCGACGAAGTCTATCGGTTAAAGCAAACACAGACAGGGTTGTACAGTGTCCGGGTACGTTTTATGAGTCCGGGTAAAGTCTACGAATTTAAAATTGCCGATGCAAAGTGGACGCCGGGTTACAACTGTGGCTTTCGCTACGATGGCAAAGTGAGCCTGGGTAAACCGCTGGCAGCAGACTGTGATACGGTATACAACTATTTTGGTTTTATGCCAGACAGAAAAGGCTGGTATCGGATTGCGCTGGACTTGAGAGGTGATGTTCCCCAGCTAATTGTGCAGCGCGATTAAAGGGTTATATCTAAGGGCGACATGCGTATTGTGACTGCCTGAATGCGGGTAGTTCATTAAATGATAGAGCTGGTGGGGCTGTTGCACCAGCTGGTAGGTCATCTTCCTTTTTTCACTAGGTAGCGATACGGCAGGTTCTCTACTTCTTTGGCCACCAGGGTATGATCCATAAACTCACAGAAGCTGGGAATATCCCGGGTCGTTGACGGGTCGTCGGCCAGGATCAGCAGGGTTTCGCCGTCCTGCATTTTTCTTACCTTACCACGGATCATCATCACGGGTTCAGGACAACGCAAGCCAATCGCATCAAGAGTGTGGTCAGTGTTGTCAAAGTTCATGGCTGTGTCCCCAGAAAATAAAATACCTATTCTAGCGTGCCTTGTGTGACAAATAAACACTCAGTGCAAAACACCTTTCGCCGGACACTAAAAAAGGCAAGCCACAGTGTGCAGCTTGCCTTGGTCACCAAGTTAAAACGGTTAGGGAATAAGGTGCGGGTTAGTCGTCGACGCGTTCAAACACCGTTGCGATACCTTGGCCCAGACCAATACACATGGTCGCCAGGCCATACTTCGCGCCTTTGTCTTCCATAATGTGGATCAAAGAGGTGCTGATCCGTGAGCCTGAACAGCCCAGCGGGTGCCCCAGTGCGATCGCGCCACCATTGAGGTTCACTTTCTCATCTGCCACATCCAGCAAGCCGAGATCTTTTAGTACCGGTAAAGACTGCGCAGCAAAGGCTTCATTCAGCTCTGCCACATCAATGTCTTCAATGCTCAGGCCAGCTTGCTTCAGTGCTTTTTGGCTGGCAGGAACCGGACCGTAACCCATGATAGACGGATCGCAACCTGCAACCGCCATCGACTTAACGCGTGCACGAATTGGCAGGCCTAGTTCTTTGGCCTTCGACTCACTCATGACCAGCATGGCTGAAGCGCCATCAGACAGAGCTGATGACGTACCTGCGGTCACTGTGCCCGAAGCCGGGTTGAATACAGGGCGTAACTGGCTCAGGCCTTCCATGGTGGTTTCAGGGCGGATCACTTCGTCGTGTTCAACCAGCACAGGTGCACCATCGGCATCGTGGCCTTCCATTGGTAAAATTTCACGCGCAAAACGGCCTTCAACCGTGGCAGCGTGAGCGCGCTGATGTGAGCGCACTGCAAAGGCATCCTGTTGTTCACGGTTGATGCCGTGCAGGGTGGCCAGGTATTCCGCAGTCAGACCCATAACACCGGCCGCTTGTGCAACCGACGTCGACAGACCCGGGTGGAAGTCGTTACCGTGCGTCATAGGAACGTGGCCCATGTGCTCAACACCGCCGATCAGGTAGGTATCGCCGGCGCCAGTCATAATCGCACGTGCCGCATCATGCAGTGCCTGCATGGATGAACCACATAAGCGGTTGACCGTAACTGCTGGTACTGTGTGTGGAATGCCTGCCAGCAGGGCGGCATTACGACCGACGTTAAAACCTTGCTCCAGGGTTTGTTGTACACAGCCCCAGTAAATGTCATCGATAGAATCCGGTGCCACTGCCGGATTGCGATCCAGCAGGCCTTTCATCAGGTGGGCACTGAGGTCTTCAGCACGTTTGTGTTTGAACACACCGCCCTTGGAGCGGCCCATCGGCGTACGAATACAATCTACGATTACTGCCTGTTCCATGTTACTGACCCTCCACTTTGTAGAATACTTTACCGGCAGCTGCCCACTCACGGGTTTGCTCCGACACCTGATAGATTTCGCCTAAGTGTGCGTACTTATCGGCGATTTTCACGAACTCTGCCAGACCCAGTTGATCCAGATAACGGAATGCACCACCACGGAACGGTGGGAAGCCAATGCCGTAGATCAGTGCCATATCGGCTTCTTGTGGTGAGGCTACAATGCCTTCTTGCAGACACAACAGAACTTCGTTGATCATCGGTACCATACAGCGCTCGATGATGGTTTGTTTGTCAAACTGTGCCGGTGCATCACAAATCTCGCTCAGCAGAGCAACGGCGTCAGCGTCTTTGCTCTTCTTCAGGCGACCTTTGCGATCCGGTGCATACTGGTAGAAGCCTTTCTGGTTTTTCTGTCCATAGCGATTCGCGTTGGCCAGGTGGGCAACCGGATCTTTTTCCTGACGTGCCATGCGGGTTGGGAAACCATCCGCCATCACGCCGGTACAGTGATTGGCTGTGTCGATACCCACAACGTCCAGCAGGTAAGCCGGACCCATCGGCCAGCCAAAAACATTTTCCATCACTTTATCAACTTGTGTGAAGTCAGCACCTTCCACGACAAGCTGGCTGAAACCGGCAAAGTAAGGGAAGAGTACGCGGTTCACGAAGAAGCCCGGACAGTCGTTCACAACAATTGGCGACTTGCCCAGTTTCAGTGCGTAGTCGACAACAGCGGCAACGGTTTCGTCTGAGGTTTTCGCGCCACGAATGATTTCAACCAGTGGCATTTTTGGAACCGGGTTAAAGAAGTGCATGCCACAGAAGTGCTCAGGACGCTCCAGACCTTCAGCCAGTTCATCAATGCGAATGGTTGAGGTATTTGAAGTCAGGATAGTGCCTTGTGGTAATTGTTTCTCAAGACCCGCCAGTACGGTTTTCTTGATCTGCGGGTTCTCGACAACCGCTTCAACGATGATGTCACTGCCTTCCAGGTCACGGTCATTAAGCGTCGGTTTGATCTGCGCCAGTGTGCCGACCATTTTGTCCAGCTTCATGTGGCCGCGCTCGACTTTTTTGCCCAGCAGCTTGGCCGCCTCGCCCATACCTAAGTCCAGTGCACCCTGGCTGATGTCTTTCATGACAATCGGCGTGCCTTTGTACGCTGACTGATAAGCGATACCGCCGCCCATGATGCCCGCGCCCAGTACCGCAGCTTGTTTGATGTCAGTCTGGCTTTGCTTAGCTTGCTTCTTGGCAACGCCTTTAATGTACTGATCGGCCAGGAAGATCCCGGTTTGCGCCGCCGCTTCAGCGGTTTTGGCCAGCTTGGCGAAACTTGCGTTCTCAACGGCCATCGCTTCATCGCGACCCATATTGGCAGCAGTCTTGATGGTTTTAACCGCCATCACAGGTGCCGGGTAGTGACCTTTGGTTTTGGCCATCACCATGCCTTCAGCCATCGCAAAGCTCATGCCTTGCTCAACGCGGTTCATTTTCAGCGGGTCAAGCTTAACCTGACGTTTGGCGCGCCAATCCAGCTTGCCAGCAGCTGCTTGTTCCATGGTACGCAGTGCCGCGTCCATCAGCTTGTCCTGAGCAACCACCGCATCCACGGCGCCTACTTTCAGGGCATCGGCTGCGCGGTTCTCTTTACCTGTGGTGATCCAGGTCATCGCGTTGTCTGCACCAATCAGGCGCGGCAGACGCACAGTACCACCAAAGCCCGGCATAATGCCCAGCTTCACTTCCGGCAGGCCAATCTTGGCGCTGTCAGAGGCAATACGATAATCGGTAGCAAGTACCCACTCACAGCCGCCACCCAGTGCCAGGCCATTGACCGCAGACAAGGTAGGGAAAGGTAAATCTTCTAACGCGTCAAATACGTCAGTGGCTGCTTTGATCCACTCAACCAGCTCGGCTTCCGGGCGGTCAAAGGTAGGCAGAAATTCGAAGATATCGGCACCCACAATAAAGTGGTCTTTGTCGGAGCTAAAGATCAGGCCGTCGATGTCATCGCGTTGCGCCAACTCTTTGAGCGCCGCATGACAATCTTGCAGGGTTTGCTGAGACAATTTGTTGACCGAACCTGGCATACAAAATTTAAACTCAGCGATTTTGCCTTTGCAGAAATCCACTACAAAGGACTCGCGTTTCATTAACATACATGTTCTCCCGTGTTTTTACACTGGTACGATGAGTTGTCATTTCATCCAGTGTGGCGTCTTTAAAAGAAAATTGCAATGAAAAATTTACCGCAGGTTTACTGCAAAGGGTCAGGCACAATGCTAAGGTGGTTTGGCTGAATATTTTCCGGGTGACGGGTTCGTCCGGACGTTAAGCTTCGGGCAAGTTGCCGCACAATAGTCTGGTGTAGATCACAGGGCTGTTCAGTGTGCACACAGTGCGCCCGGGCAGGGAACTCAGAGAAAGGAAGGTGTTTTGGAGTGGGCCTTATTTTCATGCATTTTAAACGCCCCAGAACATTGACTGCCAATCAAGAGAATGAAAGTTAAAGCACTATGAAATTATGGTTTAGTCGTATTGCTGCCACCTGCCTTGCGGTGTGCAGTGGTGCCTGGAGTCACCTGGGTCAGGCTGCCGACTCGCATCAGGCGTTTAAAGACGCAGAGCGGGTGGCCTGGAGTGGTAATTATCAGGCCTTTAAGCGCTCGCTTGGCGAGCTCGATCATCCGCTCAAGCCTTATGTCGAGGCGACTTTCTATAAGCGTCACCCCAAACTTAAATATCAGGACGAGATAGGGCGCTTCTTATCTGTGTACGATCACACGCCGCTGGACTGGATGGTACGTAAGAGTTGGCTGAATTACCTCAAGCGGCGCAACAAAAAAGCCTTATTTATTGAGCACTATCAGGACACCAGTAATGCAGAGCTGAAGTGCACCTATTTGCAGTTCCAGCTGGATCTGGGCGCGCCGGAAAAAGCCATTCTGGATCAGGTGGAGCCTTTATGGGTGGTTGGTAAATCACAGCCGAAAGCCTGCGACAAGTTATTTAGCCAGTGGCAAAAAGCCGGGTATCGGACACAAGCGCTGGTGTGGCAAAGGATCACCCATGCTGCGCAGGGCGGTCAGGCCTCATTGCTGAAGTATTTAAAAACCCTGTTGCCGCGCAACGAAGCCTATCTGGCCGATCTGTATCTTAAGGTGCGTCGCGATCCCAGCGCCGCAGCCGGGTTATACCGATACAAAAAGCGCACCGCCAAAGAGGCGGAAATTGCCGTGTATGGTGTACGGCGGTTGATCTGGCGCGATCCTAAACTGGCACTGCGGGCCTGGGACAAATTGCAGGAAATGTTCACCTTTAGTCAGGCGCAACAAGATAGCGTGGCCTATCGATTTGCTCTGGCGCTGGCCTCCAAAGGTCATGAGCAGGCCAAGTTCTGGCTCAATAAAGTGCCTCAGGAGTTACAGGATAAAAAGCTGCGCCAGTGGCTGATGAGCAACATGCTCAAAGAGCAGGACTGGGAAGGGATCGCGGTGCTGTTCACCGGCATGGAAAACCTCAGCCATGGTCAAAAATACTGGCTGGGTTACAGCTATGCCAAACGTGAGCAGATGGATAAAGCGCAGGCGCTGTGGCGCCAGATAGCAATGGAGCGTGACTACTATGGTTTTCTGGCGGCTGCGCGACTGGGGTTACCGGCGCAATTGAATGCCGAACCGCTCAATGTACCGCCCAGCATCGTCGCCAAAGTATCTGAGGCGCCGGGCTTTAAGCGTGCCAAAGCCTTATACGAGCTGGAGCGCTTTACCGCAGCCCGGCGCGAGTGGAATTATCTGACCAACACCTCCAGTACTGCTGAAAAGCTGGCGGCCTCGGTGCTGGCCGCTGAGCTCGACTGGTATGACAGCACCATTTATACCCTGGCACAGATCAAGGCGTGGAACTACGTCGACCTGCGTTTTCCGATGGCCTTTGATGACTTGTTTGAGCGCTACAGTGAGCGCAATGATGTGGACCTGGCGTGGAGCTTTGCGATTGCCCGAAGAGAAAGTTCATTCGCCCCCGACGCTCGCTCGCACGCCGATGCCTACGGATTGATGCAGCTTTTACCGAGCACGGCTAAATATGTTGCTAAATCAAGGGTATCTACGCGGCAGCTGATGCGGCCCGCCACCAATATTCGCCTGGGCACGGATTACCTCGATTACCTGAAGGGCAAGAACAAGGGCAATGAGATCCTCGCGACGGCTTCTTATAATGCCGGTTTTCACCGGGTGAAACGCTGGATCCCGCAAGAGGCCATGCCAGCAGAGTTATGGATCGAGTTGATCCCTTACCGGGAAACCCGTGATTACGTGAAAAACGTGATGGCTTACCGGCAGGTCTATCATACTAAGTTAGGTCGTGAAGGGAACATTCTGGCCGGGATCCTGGATATGCAGATCGGCGGTAAGTAGAGGCAGTTTGTTGGTCTGTCTCGCGAAAGCGGGGCTGACCGCGGGCCACTTTACTTCTTTTAACCGGTGGCGCTATGTTAGACTCAGTCACAAGCGAATTAAATTAAAATGGGTACACCAATGGAACAATTAGCAAACTTGTATGCCGAGCATATTGCAACGCTGCAACAGCGTACGAAGACCATTATTGAACGTGAGAACCTGGATGGACTCGTGATCCACTCAGGGCAAGCCAAGCGCCAGTTTCTGGATGATATGTATTATCCGTTCAAGGTGAACCCACAATTTAAAGCGTGGTTACCGGTCATAGATAACCCACACTGCTGGCTGGTGGTTAATGGCACAGATAAGCCTAAGCTGATCTTCTACCGTCCGGTGGATTTCTGGCACAAAGTGCCAGATGAGCCAAGCGATTTCTGGGCCGATTACTTTGATATTCAACTGCTGCTGCAGCCCGATCAGGTTGAGCAGTTCTTACCCTACGACAAAGCCAGTCTGGCGTATATTGGCGAATATCTGGAAGTGGCGCAGGCACTGGGCTTTACGCAGATGAACCCAGAGCCGGTGATGAACTATCTACACTTTCACCGTGCCTACAAGACCAGTTATGAACTGACCTGTTTACGTGAAGCCAACCGCCTTGCCGTGTTGGGCCACAAGGCTGCACGTGACGCTTTTTATGCCAAAGAGTCTGAGTATGGCATTCAGCAGGCTTACCTGCAGGCCACTGAGCATATGGAAAACGACACGCCGTACGGCAACATTGTGGCACTGAACGAGAACTGTGCCATTTTGCATTACACCCATTTTGAGCGCCGCGCCCCGCAGCAGCATGTGTCGTTTTTGATCGATGCCGGTGCCAACTTTAATGGCTATGCGTCTGATATTACCCGTACCTATGACTTTGCGCGCAAGGGCGAGTTTGCCGATCTGATCAAGGTCATGAATACCCACCAGATTGAACTGGGGCAGGCATTACAGCCAGGTAAACTGTATGGCGAGCTACATCTGGATTGCCACAAGCGCGTTGCGCAGGTGCTGATCGATTTTGATATTGTGCGTGGTCTGAGTGTGGAAGGGATCCTGGAGCAGGGCATTACTTCGACTTTCTTCCCGCATGGTCTGGGTCACCATCTTGGCTTGCAGGTTCACGATATGGGTGGCTTTATGGCAGATGAGTTAGGTACGCATCAGGCACCGCCGGAAGGGCATCCGTTCCTGCGTTGCACGCGTAAGATTGAAGCCAACCAGGTCTTTACCATTGAGCCTGGTCTGTATTTTATTGACTCACTGCTGGGCGACCTGGCACAGACCGACAACAAACAGTATGTAAACTGGGACAAGGTTGATGCGTTTAAGCCGTTTGGCGGCATTCGCATTGAGGACAATATTATTGTTCATGATGACCATCTGGAAAATATGACTCGGGATCTGGCGCTGGATTAAGCTTTGCCCTGTACCAAACTGAACTATGTTAAACTGGGAGCCAAGTGCTCCCTGTGTTTTTGTTGAATACTCATGTCTGAATACGCCATTCCCAGCAGTTCTATTGCCCATCACGAAGAAATTAAGAAAAGCACTTTTATTGTGCATATTGCCCATACGCCGACAATTGCTGATGCCAAAGCATTTATCCGGAGTATTAACGAGCAGTATCCGGATGCGCGACATAACTGCTGGGCCCATATCGCCGGTGCGCCGGGTGGCAGCCATGTCTTGGGTTTTTCGGATGACGGGGAGCCCAATGGGACGGCAGGTAAGCCGATGCTGAACGTATTACTTGGCTCCGGGCTGGGCGAGATCACCGCGGTCACAACCCGTTACTTCGGCGGCATTAAGCTGGGCACCGGCGGCCTGGTTCGCGCTTACGGTGGGACACTGAATAATGCACTGGCCGTACTGCCAACGCAAATTAAGATCCCGGCAAGTACGCTGGTGGGGGAGTCGGACTACGCGCTGCAGGGAAACATAGAGCAGCACCTCAGTAGTCAGTACACCGTGCTGAATATAGATAAACAGTACGGCGCGACGATCCGCTGGGAAATTGAACTAGACAGCCGGGAAGCTAAAACGGCCATAGCGTCGGTGTACGATCTCACTCACGGTGCCGTCTCGCTGACGATCAAACAGCCCTGAGCGGTGTTTCGCGGTTTACTAACCGAGAGATGTATTAGACAATCGGGTGTAATTACAATAACTCGCGAATCGCGCCATGCAATTTCGTACCATTATAAAGATACTCGGACAGCTCGTTGCGCTCTTTAGTCTGACTATGGTGCCTCCGGCTCTGGTGTCTTTGATCTATAAGGACGGCGGCGGTGTGCCGTTTGTTCTGGCATTTATCTTTAGTGTCCTGATTGGCCTGATGGCCTACTACCCAAACCGCAAAGAGCAGGGCGATCTGAAAGCCAGAGAGGGCTTTTTGATCGTGGTTTTGTTCTGGCTGGTACTGGGTGCCTTCGCGGCCGTGCCGCTGATCTTCTTAAGTGAGCCTAATCTGTCTTTTGCCGATGCTGTCTTTGAGGCGTTTTCCGGTCTGACAACCACAGGCGCGACGGTCCTAACAGGCATTGAGTATTTACCTAAGTCGGTGCTTTTCTATCGTCAGCAACTACAGTGGCTCGGCGGTATGGGGATCATTGTATTGGCCGTTGCCGTACTGCCTATGCTCGGCGTCGGTGGCATGCAGCTGTACCGGGCCGAAACGCCAGGGCCGGTCAAGGATTCCAAGATGACGCCGCGCATTGCCGATACCGCCAAGCATTTATGGTATATCTATGTGACGCTGACCCTGGCCTGTACGCTGGCGTATGCCTGGGCAGGCATGAGCTGGTTTGATGCCATTTGCCATGCCTTTGCGACCATCGCCATTGGGGGCTTCTCAACCTATGACGCCTCGATAGGCTACTTCGACAGCCCAATGATCAATGCCATTTGTGTGTTCTTCCTGCTTATTGCTGCGGCTAACTTCTCTTTGCATTATGCAGCCGTGGCGGGTCGCAGCCTGAAAGTCTATTTCAGAGACCCTGAACTCAAAGTCTTTTTGTTTATTCAGCTGGCGCTGGTGGTGCTGTGTTTTGCGGTGCTGTCGTCCAAGCAGGTATACAGCAATGGGGATGAAACCCTGGATCATGCCTTGTTTCAGGCGGTCTCTATCAGCACCACCGCCGGCTTTGCCACCGACAGCTTTGCCGCCTGGCCTTTGTTCCTGCCAATTCTGCTGATTTTTTCCAGTTTTATTGGGGGCTGTGCGGGCTCCACCGGCGGCGGTATGAAAGTAGTGCGGGTATTTTTACTCTATCTGCAGGGGATCCGGGAGCTTAATCGCCTGGTTCATCCGCGCGCTATTTACTCCATTAAACTGGGGCGTAAAGCGTTGCCCGATAAAGTCGTCGAAGCGGTATGGGGCTTTTTCTCAGCCTATGCACTGGTATTTGTGATCATCATGATTGCGCTGCTGGGTACCGGACTGGATAACATTACGGCTTTCTCTGCCACTGCGGCCTGTCTTAATAATCTGGGTCCAGGCCTGGGTGATGTGGCCGCACATTATGGCGACATTCCCGATTCTGCGAAATGGATCCTGACCATCGCCATGGTCTTCGGCCGCCTCGAGATCTTCACCCTGCTGGTTCTGTTCACCCCCACGTTCTGGCGTGGGTGAGGCACGGTCGCTACGCGACGACGAGTGACTTAACGTCACTCGGAGAGTGCCGAACGCTCGGCCGTGGATGGCCGAGCCGGAATACACCGCCATGGATGGCTTTGGGCACTAATCTCAGTTGGACGGTCGAGCCGGAATACACCGCCACGGATGGCTTTCTGCACCAATCTAAATTAGCTGGCGGGGGCGCCGAGCCGGAATATACCGCCATGGATGGCTTTAGGCACCTTTCCCAACTCTCTTATGTGATGATTACGACTCAAACAAACTGACCTGATAAAGGTATATTTGTAAATTTAATATACTTCACCTAACTTTCAAATTAACTTTTTAACAAGCTTAAATGCTTAGATATCAATTGCTTGTGCTATTTTTGGAAAGTGTAAAGACTGTTTTAGGTTAATTTTAGTTAAGAAAATATATCAAAAAACGCAAAAAATGCATTTTTTCATTATCGATGGTGTCATATTTGTATCGTCAGGGTTAATACCCGATCTTTAAAGTTGCCCACACAGGAAAGTGGGAGTTGCCTGAAAATAAATTATGAGGAGTGGCCGGTATGTTTGCCATGTCACAACAAAATAAACACAAAGCAATAGCAGCAGGGATTGTAAGCCAGGTGAATCTGGCTGGTGGCGCTGGTGATTTAACTGAATGTGTGGCTCAGCTTAACCAGTATATGAATGGTGCCGGGAGCTTACAGTACGATAGCCATTTGCCGTCTGCACACAATAGTGTACCACTGCTGCGCTATGATGGCGTCGAAGTCAGTGAGTGCATGATTGGCATTATTTCAGAAAACGCATTATGGCAGACGCGCAGTTTACCACCGCTGCTAATGAAAGAGGATACGGGTCGGCTGGCTCACAGTCATCATGAGCAAACCTTGGGTATCACCTTTATTACCAAACGCAATGGTGAGCCTATGTTGTTTTTTACTGAGCATTACGAGCAACATCTGGCGCTGAGCACCCTGGAAGTGCAAAGTCGCATGATGACACTCAGAGATGCTGCAATTTTGCTGAAGGGTTATTTGCAACAAGGTTAGAGCTGTTCCTTTAATGGGACTTTAGCATTATATTAATTAGGTTTTGCTGCTACACTATCTGCAGAGTAGTTAGCAGGGTTACAAGATGTTGAAGCGTAGAACGCAACGGAGCAGGAAGCACTTAACGCAAATCCCAGCGGGCAGCTTGATCGATATCGAAATCGTCATGCCGGCCAGCCGGAAGCGCGTCCGTACAGAGTTTATCGGGGTGCTTGAAGATCAGTATATTATTTTAAACTATCCCAACCCTAAGCGACTCGGCGCGGCGGCAGATTATGTGAAGACAGGCACGGAGATCATCGTCCGGGCACTGCCTGAAGACAGCAATGGTCAGATCATTGCCTTCAAAGAGAACATTAAAGCCATTAGTAATCACCCCGCGCGGCTTATTTTTCTGTTTTACCCTCGAGAAGTACAAACCTATCAGCTGCGCGCGCAAACCCGTGTGCCAGCTCTGATCCCTGCCATTCTGCAATTACCAGACTACAATGAAGTTGGGATCATCAAAGACATTTCACTGTCTGGCATGATGTTCGACATTCAAAAAGAGCACCTGCCGGACGATCTGGAATCAGAAAACTGTGAGGTACTGATTGAGGGCAAAGACGACAATGCGTCAGCCATCAAAGGTAAGGTATGTCGTATTATTGAAAGTGCGGAGGGGAATGTTTCTTTGGGGATCCAGGTGGTGGGCCCGGATACCACCATAAAAGCGGTATTAAAAGACTACCTGATTGATTTGTCTATTTTGTCCGACGAGGAATAACACGGGCCGACCTAAGGTCAGCCCTGGGCTGGTGCGAATTACACAAACAATGCGCTGACCTGGAAGAGTTTTTCAACGATGCCGATATGCTTTTTATCTATCAGGAACATGATGACATGATCGCCTGAAAGAATAATGGTGTCATCATGGGCGATTAACACTTCGTCATCCCGCACAATGGCACCTATGGTGGTGCCCGCAGGCAGCTTAATATCCCGGATAGCCCGGCCAACCACTTTAGACGTGTTTTCATCACCATGCGCAACCGCTTCGATGGCTTCTGCTGCACCTTTACGCAATGAGTAAACGTTCACAATATCACCGCGTCTTACATGTGTGAGCAAGGCGGAAATAGTGGCTTGCTGCGGAGAAATGGCAATGTCAATTTCGCCACCCTGAACCAGGTCGACATAAGCGCCCCGCTGGATAAGCACCATGGTCTTTTGCGCGCCCATGCGTTTGGCCAGCATAGCGGCCATGATGTTGGCTTCATCATCGTTGGTTACTGCAATAAAGACATCAACCTGCTCAATGTGCTCTTCAGATAACAGCTCCTGATCAGAGGCGTCACCACAAAAGACCACGGTATTGTCGAGCATTTCAGACAGCGAAGCGGCCCGGTCGTGGTTTCGTTCAATCAGTTTAACACTGTGGTTTTTCTCAAGTGAGCGAGCCAGACCGGCACCAATATTACCACCGCCGGCAATCATAATCTTACGGTACGAACGCTCCAGCTTTTGCAGCTCGTTCATCACCGCACGGATATGTTTGGTTGCCGCGATGAAGAAAACCTCATCATCAGCCTCTATTACTGTGGTACCAAGCGGCTTAATCGCTTTACCCTGACGATAAATGGCCGCCACGCGAGTATCGACATTGGGAATATGCTCTTTCAGTGCTGACAACGCATAGCCAACCAGCATACCACCATAATAGGCTTTAACCGCCACCAAAGAGAGCATGCCATCGGCGAATTGCAGTACCTGTAGTGCACCGGGATAGTCGATCAGGCGACGAATATAACGGGTCACCAGCTGCTCCGGAGCGATATAGTGGTCAACCGGCAGGTCGTCGTTATGAAAGAGCTTTTCCCGATACTTCAGGTATTGCTCTGAGCGGATCCTGGCAATTTTGGTGGGCGTATTAAAAATACTGTAGGCCACCTGACAGGCGATCATATTGACCTCGTCCGAGCTGGTCACCGCAATGACCATATCGGCATCTTCGGCACCGGCTTGCCTGAGCACATCCGGGTGCGCACTGTGCCCGGTCACGCCTTGCAGGTCGTATTTGTCCTGCAGTTCCCTCAGTCGCTCGCCGTCAATGTCTACCACGGTGATTTCGTTCTGTTCGCCGACCAGGTTTTCGGCCAGTGTGCCGCCGACTTGTCCGGCGCCTAAGATGATGATTTTCATAAGCTAGTTTAGCGCTATTATTGTTTTGTCAGCCGTGCATAATAAAAGCCATCGGTATGGCCTGGCAGCAATTGCAATCCGGGTTTATCCGGCGTGTCCTGTGTGTGCAGCGGGGTGAGCTGAGCATCCGCAGTGCGTGCTAAAAACGCCGCTACTTGCTCGGTATTTTCCTGAGGCAGCACAGAGCAGGTTGCATACACTAACGTACCGCCGGGCTTGAGCAGAGGCCAGATGGCATCCAAAATGCTGGCCTGTAAGGCTGCCAGCTCATCGATGTCGGTGGCACGACGCAACCACTTGATGTCCGGGTGTCGACGGATAACGCCGGTTGCCGAGCAGGGCACATCTAATAGAATGCGATCAAACTGCTCACCCTGCCACCAGGTATCCGGTGTTGCAGCATTGGCTTCAAGACACTGGGCACTGAGATGCAGGCGTTTAAGGTTTTCGTCGACGCGCTTGAGGCGCTCACCATCGGCATCCAAGGCAATCACATTGGCATCGGCCAGTTCCAGAATGTGGCAGGTTTTACCACCGGGGGCGGCACAGGCATCCAGAATATGCTCGCCATCTTGTGGGTCCAGTAAACGGGCAGCCATTTGTGCTGCGGCATCCTGCACAGAGCTGGCACCCTGAGCAAAGTCTGGTAGCTGCTGCACATCCACAGGTTTGGTCAGCAAAATGCCATCCACAAAGTCCGGGTCCAGCGTATGTGCAATGCCTTCAGCATCGAGGCGCGCGGCATAGTCTGCGGTGCTCGACTGGCGCTGGTTAACGCGCAACCACATAGGTGCTTGCTGCTGGTTGTCATGCAAAATATTTTGCCATTGCTCTGGATAAGCCGCCTGTAGCTTTTTGATAAACCAGCCCGGATGGTTGTATTTGCATACCGGGATGGCATCGGCGCTGGCTTCCAGTGTTTCCTGAGCGCGCTGAAAGTTACGTAATACCGCGTTGATCAGCCCCTTAAGTCCGGGTGCCTGAAGCTTATTGGCCGCATTCACGGTTTCGGCGACGGCTGCATGAGCAGGCACGCGCATGTGTTGCAGCTGATAAATACCCACATACAACAAAAACTGAAAGACCCGGTTCTTACCTTTAAGCGGTTGCTCCAGCAGTTGCTGGCAATAGTGCTCCAGGCTTGGCAGGTAGCGCAAAACGCCATAGCAGATCTGTTGTAACAGGGCGCGGTCTTTTACTGGTAACTGACGGCTGGCATAGGGCAACTGGGTAGTCAGTGACTGGCCTTTATCAACAACCTGAAACAGGGTTTGCGCGGCAAGCGCGCGTACATTGGCCATCAGGCACCCACCTGGCTACCAGGAGTTACCCAGTCGCTGCGACCATTTAAAAAGTCTTGTGCCGACATGGGCTTTTTACCTTGAGGCTGAAGTTGTGTGATAGTCAGTGCTTGCTCACCGCAAGCAATGGTGATGCCGGCTTTATCGGCACTGAGCACCTGTCCGGGCGTGCCTTGCTGTGCAACCACGCTTGCCTGCCAGACTTTAACGGTTTGGCCTTGCATCTGGGTGTAGCAGACCGGCCAGGGATTAAAGGCCCGGATGTTACGCTCAATTTGTGCCGCATCCATTGTCCAGTCGATGTTGGCTTCTTCTTTAGAAAGCTTTTTGGCGTAATTTGCCAGCGCATCATCCTGCGGCTCGGCACTGAGCTTGTCTTCAGCCAGCTTGTCCAGAGTCTCCACTAATGCATCGGGTCCCAGCTCGGCCAGTTTGTTATACAAGCTGGCGCTGGTTTCGTCCTGGTCAATTGGGCAGGTTGCAATGTGCAGCATGTCGCCGGTATCCAGACCTTCATCCATTTGCATAATGGTGACGCCTGTTTCTTTATCGCCAGCCCAGATAGCACGCTGGATTGGCGCCGCACCACGCCAGCGTGGCAAGATTGAACCGTGAACGTTGAGACAGCCAAGTCTTGGCGTATCTAAAATGGCTTTTGGTAATAACAGGCCATAAGCCACCACAACCATTACGTCGGCTTCCAGGGCAGCAAGATCCGCCTGGGCATCGTCAGACTTGAGAGACTGAGGCTGATAGACCGGCAGGTTATGTTCCAGTGCCAGAGTTTTTACTTCGCTGGCTTTGAGTTTTTTACCGCGGCCGGCAGGGCGGTCGGGCTGGCTGTATACAGCGACAACGTCATGGTGTGATGCGATCAGCGCTGCCAAGTGCTTGGCAGCAAAATCCGGGGTGCCCGCAAAGACAATACGCAGAGATTTGCTCACTTAAGATCCCAGTTAGGTAGTAATTAATCGTCGGTAACGACACGCTTAAGCGCGTGCCGCCAGTTTGGCTTCTTTTTCGATTTTTTTACGGATCCGCTGACGCTTCAGCGGCGACAAGTAATCGATGAACAACTTGCCTTGCAGGTGGTCGAGTTCGTGCTGTACGCACACAGCTAACAAACCATCAGCGTCAAACTCGTAGCTTTCGCCGTGCTCGTTAAGTGCTTTAACGGTGACGGTTTCTGCACGATCCACTTTGGCGTAGGAATAAGGCACTGATAAACAGCCTTCTTCACTGATGGTAGAGCCATCTTTTGCGATGATTTCAGGGTTGATCAACACGCGCGGTTCATCACGCTCTTCTGATACATCGATCACCACAATGCGCTGGTGAATATCTACCTGCGTGGCGGCAAGGCCAATACCATTTTCTTCATACATGGTTTCCAGCATGTCTGCGACGATTTGGCGGATCTCGTCATTTACTTCGGCAACTGGTTTGGCAACCGTGCGCAAACGCTCATCTGGAAAACTCAGTACTGCTAACTTAGCCATAGATACCTTTTACACTTGAATTAAATGGGGTAATGTATGCTCTTATTTTAGCCATTCACGTTCCCCTTTAACAGGTTTTGGTGGATAATATCGAAAAATAACTCAAGGAAGCCTGCATGAAATCTCATATTGCCGCCCTTTTGCTGGCAACGAGTGCTGTTTTTCCTGCCCTAGCACAAACGCTGGCGGTTAAAACCAGTGCGCCCGAGCGTTATGTTGTTAAAAAAGGGGATACCCTTTGGGATATTTCCAGCCTGTATCTGAACAGCCCCTGGAAGTGGCCCGCTTTGTGGCAGTGGAACCCCCAGATCAACAATCCGCATCTGATCTATCCGGGAGATGTTTTATCGCTACATTATGATAGCGAGGGGAACCCGCGCCTGAGTCTGGCGAAAGGGGTGCGTCGACTCTCCCCCCAGGTTCGTGTTGTCAGCGATAAAAACCAGGCCATTCCGACTTTGCCTTTGGCAGTGATGGAACCCTTTATGCGCTTTGAGCAGGCGATGGGGGAGTCAGACTTTGACCAGTTGCCGATGGTGTTGGGTTCAAACTTCAATTACAAAATGAACATCGAAGGGCACCTTTTATATGTCAAAGGGGATCTGCCGCGTGGCGCTAACTATGGCATTTATCGTAAAGGAGATGCCTATCGGGATCCTGATAATGGCGCGATATTAGCCTATGAGTCTATTCTGGTCGGCACCGGCCGGGTGGTCAGAACCGGCAATATTGAAGCCGGCAAACCGAGCACAGTGAAGATTGAATCGGTTCGTCGTGAAGTGAAACCCAGTGACGTGCTGATGCCCATCTCCAGCGGACAAAGTTATTCGGCTAACTTTAAAATGACCCAACCGGTGCAGGCCATTTCAGGCAACATCATTGCGAGCAGTAATAAGTTGCGTGAGTTCAGTACCATGGCGGTTGTGGTTATCGACTTAGGTCGTAAAGATGACCTGCAAGAAGGGAATGTACTTGCAATCCATCGTCAGTCTCCTACAGTGATTGAAAAGGAGTCGGGTCCGAGTTATATCGAAGATGCCAGCAGCCTGGACAAAGTGATCACGCAAGTGAGCGAATGGTTTGGTGAAGAGAACGACGAAGACAGCGTCGTCTGGCATATGCCAAATGAACAGGTCGGCGAGCTGATGTTGTTCAAAGTGTATGACAATATCAGTTATGCCATGGTAACCAAAACACGTCAGCCCGTCAGAGTGGGGGATTCTGTCAGTAGTCGTTAATCCCGCAGCTTGCCTTAGTATGATTTCATGGTTTTAGCACAGGAGTGCACTTTGCTCAGGGAGGGCGCATGGCAACACTGGATTTACGGCACAGTCTGGCACTGAGGATATGCCCCGGGCTGGGTAGCAATACACTGGAGCGGGCTATTCAGCACATCACGCCCGCCGAACTCTTCACCGTTTCACCACCCAGATTGCGTGAATTGGGGCTGCCTCAGGATGCAATTCACTACCTGCAAGCGCCAGACTGGCACTTTATCGATACCCTTATCCAGCGATGCATCACGCAGCACATTCAGCTGGTAGGCTACTTTGACGCCGCTTACCCGCCGTTATTAAAACAGATCAGCAGTGCGCCTTTGATGCTCTTTTGTAAAGGGCGACTGTCTTTATTATCTCAACCCCAAATTGCCATCGTGGGCAGTCGTAATGCAACAGCCACCGGGCTGGAGATAGCCAGGGAGTTTGGCCGGTCACTCAGTGCTGCAGGTATGACGGTGACTTCGGGGCTGGCCAGAGGCGTGGATGGCGCAGCCCATCAGGGCGCACTGAGCCAGGGGGGCGCCACCCTGGCTGTACTGGGGACCGGGGTCGATGTGGTCTATCCGCGCCGTCACAATACTTTGTATCAGCAGGTCGCCGAGCAGGGGTTACTGGTGAGCGAATTTTTACCGGGCAGCCAACCTAAAGCCGAACACTTTCCACGTCGCAATCGGATTATTTCAGGCCTCTCGTTGGGTGTGCTGGTGGTCGAGGCCGAAATAAAAAGTGGCTCATTGATCACCGCACGTTACGCCCTGGAGCAAAACAAAGAGGTGTTTGCAGTGCCAGGTTCAATCCGTAATCCCTTGTCTCAGGGGTGCCATTATTTGCTCAAAGATGGTGCAAAATTAACAGAGCGGATAGAGGATATTCTCGAAGAGGTAAGATTTTTCTCCGAAAACGGTCTATATATAGTAGAAAGTGACCAAAAACAGGAGCACTGCCCCGTATTGCAGCATCTCGGCTTTGAGGTAACCAGTGTAGATACCTTATCGCAGAGGACCCAGTGGCCAGTAGAGAAGGTGCTTGCCAGACTACTGGACCTTGAGCTTGAAGACAAAGTAGAACGCGTACTAGACGGCTACATCAAATTAGCGAGGGGTTAATTATGTTTGATATCCTAATGTATTTATTCGAAAACTATATTCACAGCGAAGCGGATATCTTCGTCGAACAAAACGAACTCACTGATGAACTGGTCGGGGCCGGTTTCAATCAAGACGAGATTTACAAAGCACTGGACTGGCTGGAGCAATTGGCCGATTTACAGCAGTCTGATGAAATTCCTTATTTAAATGCCCGCCCGGATAGCGCGATCCGGATCTACACAGAGCAAGAATGTGCCATGCTGGACATCGAATGTCGGGGCTTTTTGATGTTTGTTGAGCAAATAGGTGTGATAGATTGCACGACCCGTGAAATGGTCATAGATCGCTTATGTGCGCTGGATAAACCGGCCATCTGCCTGGACGATTTAAAATGGGTGATCCTGATGGTGTTATTCAATGTCCCAGGTAAAGAACATGCCTATGCCCAGATGGAGGACCTGATCTTCGAAGAGCCCACAGGTCCGCTGCATTAACCCCTTATATTCACTGAGGGGCACAGTTTTGTTAGGTCAGGCGAATTGCCTGGCTGACGCTTCTTTGTTCCTTATATCACTTTCCCTTGATACTATTACAAACGCACAGCCATTGGGGTGAAGTAGACGGGGACTTGTTATGAGTAAAATAGATCATTCGTTGTTTAATGCAGAGCAGCATGCCCTGGAGCGGGAGTACGAAGTATGCCCTGAGTGTGGCTCTGAACTGGTGATCAAGCACAGTAAGTCGGGCCCTTTCCTTGGCTGCGCCAGTTATCCCGCGTGCGATTACATCCGCGCCATCGCGCATCATGATAACCATGATATTAAGGTGCTGGAAGACAGTGCCTGTCCTTTGTGTAGCGAGCCGCTGGTTGTACGTAATGGCCGCTATGGTATGTTTATCGGGTGTACTGGCTATCCTCAGTGTCACTATATTGCCCACGATGATGAACCCGAAGAAACGCCGGGCCCGTCCTGTCCCAAGTGCCAAAAAGGTACCTTGCACAAACGCAAGAATAAGTATGGCAAGTTTTTTTATGCCTGCGATGCATACCCACAGTGCAAGTACAGTGTGAATCACCCGCCGGTTGCACACCCTTGCGAGGCTTGTGGCTGGCCCGTCATGGTGCAAAAACACCGGGGGGGAAAAGCTGTGCTACAATGCCCGCAGAAAGTTTGTCAGCATACAATTGAGGAGCCTCAGTGAGCGAACAAGATACGCAACGTCAGTTACCCCAAAATGCCGTCGAAGCATTACAACAAGGGGCGCTGATCTGTTACCCGACCGAAGCCATTTTTGGTCTGGGCTGTGATCCCGATAACGAACAAGCCGTCCATGCGCTGTTGGCACTGAAAGACCGCCCGGTAGAAAAAGGGCTGATCCTCATTGCCGATAATTTTGCTCAGTGCCTGCCGTACGTCGATGACAGTAAAATCCCGCAGGACAAACGCGCAGAAATATTTTCATCCTGGCCTGGCCCGGTGACCTGGTTGTTACCTGTAAAAGCGAGCGCACCAGAGTGGGTGACGGGCGGCAACCCGAGTATCGCAATTCGCGTGACCGATCACCCTGTTGTGAAAGAATTGTGTCAGGCATTTGGCAAACCGATTGTGTCTACCAGCGCCAACTTCAGTGGCGAAGAGCCGGCTAAGACCTTGGCAGAAGCCCTGGCGGCATTTGGTGATCGGGTGGCATTTTATCAGGCGGGAGAGCTGGGTAAGCAAACCAGTCCAAGTCAGATCCGTGATGCCTTAAGTGGCAAGATCATAAGGAGTTAATGGCGTTGAGTCAGGTAAACCTAGAATCCGTTAAAGCCTTCTTGCTCGCCCTGCAGGACGAAATCTGTCAGGGTCTGGAGCAGGCGGATGGCAGCGGTAAATTTGTTGAAGATGCATGGCAGCGTGAAGAGGGCGGCGGTGGTCGTACGCGTGTCATGCGCGACGGTGCCGTAATTGAGCAAGGGGGCGTGAACTTCTCTCACGTCTATGGCGCGTCTATGCCAGCTTCTGCCACAGCCCACCGGCCTGAACTGACAGGGCGTAGCTTCCATGCCTGTGGTGTGTCTTTGGTGATCCATCCTAAAAACCCGCATATCCCTACCAGTCACGCCAATGTGCGTTTTTTCATCGCCGAGAAAGAAGGCGAAGATCCTATCTGGTGGTTTGGTGGTGGCTTTGATCTCACGCCTTTCTATCCAGTGCTCGAAGATGTCAAGCACTGGCACAGTGTTGCCAAAGCGGTATGTGAGCCGTTTGGTGAGCAGGTTTACGATGACTATAAAAAGTGGTGTGACGATTACTTCTATCTCAAGCATCGTAAAGAAACCCGGGGTGTGGGTGGTTTGTTCTTTGACGATCTCAACCAGTGGGGTTTCGACACCAGCTTTGCCTTTATGCAAGCCGTAGGCAAAGGTTTCCTGGATGCCTATGTGCCCATCATGAAAAAGCGTAAAGATACGCCGTTCAGCGAAGCACAGCGCCAGTTCCAGTTATATCGTCGCGGCCGATATGTGGAGTTTAACCTGGTCTGGGACCGTGGCACTTTGTTTGGTCTGCAAACGGGTGGACGGACAGAGTCTATCTTGATGTCGATGCCACCGCTGGCACGCTGGGAATATGATTTTACGCCAGCCGAAGGCGCGCCTGAGGCTTTGTTGTACAAGCACTTTTTGCGTCCAAGAGACTGGCTGGCGATGTCTACGCTAGATGACTAGTTCAACCCCACCAATAAAAAAGGCGCCGGTGGCGCCTTTTTTATGCTTGGGGTTCATTAGTCCAATCGGAAACTACGCACCTGCTCATCCAAAGAGCGGGCCAGGTCGAGCAGATTTTCACTGATCTGTTTGCTGCCATGGGCATCAATCAGAGATTGTTCAGCGTTGTCTCGAATTGCCACCACACTTTGATTGATCTCCTCAGCGGCCAGGTTCTGCTGCTCCGTTGCATCGGCGATTTGCACATTCAGTGCATTGATCTCATGCATCTGATTCGAAATATCCTTAAGTGCCTGCGCTACCTGCTTAACCTGCATGGCGCGGTCATCTGCTTCCTCACAAGACGCGCTCATTGCACTGACCGTTTGCGCGGCTTCGTTTTGTAGCTTGTCTATGGTGCGTTTGATTTCGTCGGTTGAATCATGCGTTCGGGTGGCCAGGGTACGCACTTCGTCGGCAACTACCGCAAACCCGCGGCCTGCTTCACCGGCGCGAGCCGCTTCGATGGCGGCATTCAGTGCCAGTAAGTTTGTTTGTTCGGCAATGCTGCTGATCACTTCCAGTACTTTACCGACTTCCAGGGTTTGTGTCTGAAGTTGGCTAACCTGTTCTGCTGCCTGGCGCACATCGCGTGCCAGCTGGTTAATACTTTGCTCTGTACGTTCTGCCACAGCCATGCTTTGCTCGGCAAGGTGGTTACTGCTGTCAGATTTTTCAGACGCAAAGTGGGTGGTGTTTTTCACTTCACTGGATGAGCTTTCCAGCTCATTGATAGCGGCAGCGACTGAATCCGTGCCTTGCTTTTGCTCCTGAATAGCCCGCTCGGTTGTATCGGCGGCGTTGTAGATCTGCTCGGCAGACTGGATCAGCACATGCGATGAGGCCGACACCTGAGCAATGTTGTCTTTAAATGACGCCATCATCTTATTAAAGTTGATGGCTAGCCGACCCAGTTCATCATCTATGGTATCGTCGATACGTAGCGACAGGTCCTTGTTCTGGGTTGCCAGGCGCATTGTACGGCCCAGCGTTTTCAGGCGCACAATAAAGATCTTGCGGAAGATAATCCCCAGAATGACAAATGTCGTGGCAAAAATACCCGTCAGTAAGCCTGTGCTCAGCCAGGTGTTGCTGTGTACCGTGTCATCAATATCTTCAAGAGAGTAACTGATCCGCACTGCCCCAAGCACGTCGCCTTCTTGTGCCTGATGGCAACCCAGGCAGTTAGTCCCTTTATAGTCTTCCTTTGCGACCATCGGCTTGAGGTAGGTCATGATACGCTTGCCATCGCGCTGTTCAATAACCAGGGTTTCCTGACCCCGTAATGCTGCCCGCTCGACCTCGCTGGTGGGTTGTTGATTGGGATTGCCTATGCCATACAGCTTATTGATTTTGTCACCACGAATAATATGTGCGTCTTCAATGTTATCGTGATTGCGCATTTTGTCGCTGAGGATCTCGCGATTGGCCATCGTGCCGGTGAGCATCATGGTGTTGATAGAATCGAAATAATTGTCTGCCAACAAGCGAATATTGGTCTCGACGGTTTCTTCGGCCAGTTGTTTTTGCTGACTGGAGTTACTTAAAATACTGGCGATCAGCACCAGTACGCCGGTAATGGCAAGTAACGCATAAATTTTATGTTGAATGGATTTCACACGCATCGCACCTTAAAAAAGCAGAGCCGTTATTATGCGTGTTTAGTAACCAGAGCAGTTTGACTTAGCGCAAAAAATTATTGCGCTAATTTAATATAAAATTAATACTTTAGTCGTGATTTATCATGTGTGTGGCTAATTGAGCCAGCGATTTTCGCAATCCTTCTCGTAACAAAGGGTTGTCGACTTCCTGATCAAGGGCTTTGTCCATGCAGTACATCCACTGGTCGCGCAGCTCTTTATTTATCGTAAATGGCATATGGCGCATTCTGAGCCTGGGGTGACCATATTGTTCTGCAAACAAGTCCGGACCGCCCAGCCAGCCGGAGAGAAACTCGAAAAATACCTGACGGATGCGATCCAGTGGTAACGGGTGCATGTCATATAAAGGTTTAGCGTAGGGGTCACTTTCCATAATGTCATAGAAGCGGTTGGCCAGTGCTCGGGTGCCAGCTTCGCCACCGATGATCTCATAAGGTGTTTTCTCGGGCGTCGGAGCCTGATGGGTTGCATCTGAGGATGGATTGTCACTTGCATCTTGATTAAAGATGCGTTTAATTAACTGCTTCATATAACATCACTATATTGTTAGGCCGTTCAATGGATAAATACGCGGTTTTTGGAAACCCGATTAAGCATTCTAAATCTCCTGCCATTCATACGCAATTTGCCGGTCAGTTTAATTCGGTCATTGAGTACCGGGCCATACTGGCTGAATTATCTGAATTCGAATCGACAGTAATGGAATTTTTTGCCCAAGGTGGCCTGGGTGCCAATGTCACTTTGCCCTTTAAAGAGCGCGCTTATCAATTGGCTGGCCAGTTGACGGAACGGGCCAGGTTAGCCGGTGCGGTCAATACTTTGATGCCACAACCAGATGGTTTAATACTGGGCGACAATACCGATGGTGCAGGGTTGGTTGCTGACTTACTGCGCCATATTGAGACCTTGTCAGGTGCCACAGTCCTGCTGATTGGCGCGGGAGGCGCTGCGCGTGGCTGTGTTTATCCACTTTTGCAGGCCGGGGTTGCGAGTGTGGTGATTGCCAATCGCACCGCAGAAAAAGCACAGCAACTTGCCCTGTTATTTGGCGAGTATGGCGAGGTGCGGGGCGTTGCACTACATGACATCCCCGATAAGCACTATGATCTGGTGATTAACTCAACATCATCGAGTGTCACAGGACAGGTGCCAGACATCGCTCCTCTGCATGTCAGCAACTGCGCACTGGCGTATGACATGTTTTATAGCGATCAGCAAACAGCCTTTTTGGCGTGGGTCGCCGAGTGTAATGCGAAAGCGCACTGTGTGGATGGTATGGGCATGCTGGTAGGGCAGGCAGCTGAAGCGTTTGCCTTGTGGCGAGGTAAAATGCCTGAGGTTGCCCCGGTGCTCAATGCAATGAAAGAGGGCAGGCTATGAATCAACAGATACTGATCAATGATGATATTCACTTCGATGACACACGCAATTGCTTGGTATTCACTGCGATGGTATCGGGGATGCTGGTTTCTTGTGTGATTGCGACAGCGCTACCAAGAGAGCTGGCGCTCACGCATTTTAAAGCACACCAGTTTGATTACGAAATGCAAGCCGAGCAGCTTATAGAAGATGAAGCATACTCGGCACAAGGAGAAATAGAGTTAGTCCAGCTCTGAGAGGTAGTCATCCTTTAACTCGACATAGTTCTGCGCCGATGTCTTTAGAAACGCAATCTCCTGCTCGTTAAGTGGACGAGCCTGTTTAACCGGGCTGCCAACATACAGGTAGCCCGACTCCAGGCGTTTATTTGGTGGTACTAAAGCACCCCCTCCTATGATCACATCGTCTTCAACTACGACATTGTCCATAACGATCGCGCCCATACCCACCAGGATGCGATTACCCAGCTGGCAGCCATGTAACATTACTTTGTGACCAACGGTCACATCATCTCCAATGATCAAAGGGTAACCATCCGGGTTTGAAGCGCTTGAACGAGTAAGATGTAATACGCTGCCATCCTGAATGTTAGTACGTTTACCAATCTTTATATAGTTAACGTCTCCTCGTGCTGCGACCAAAGGCCAGACACTGCTGTCTTCGCCTACTTCTATATCGCCAACCAGAACGGCGCTTTCATCCACATACACACCGGCGGCTAATTTTGGGGTTTTGCCTTTATAACTTCTGCTTTTGTATTTATTTGTCATTTTAGTATCCCTTTTTTACCTGCTGTTACCGCTACTCTCGGTACTGAGTTCAGTGTAGAGCTTTGCTCTATAGATCTCCAGCCCCGTAAAAAGCGCAATATTGCATGTTTTACATGCGTTTTTGCACTGTTTGGTATGATTTTCATTCGAACGCACCGTTTTTCTCACTTTTCTTCAAAAAAGGGGTTGCGCTGATTTTCGATTTCCCTATAATGCGCATCCACCGACACGGGGCACAACGCACAAAAGCAACGAGCCAAGTGAAGGGAAAGCCAAACGGAAAGCTTA
>NZ_PPUZ01000048.1:0-36336 GCF_004212645.1 Pseudoalteromonas rubra
CATGGCATCCAGCGACACCCATAGATCTGGAATAAAGTGCTTTGGCAGTGTATTAGCCAACTCAGCTTGGATCTGCGTCAACTCAGCTTGTGTATCCACCACGATATAAGCAGCCAAACACGCGGTATCCTCTTGCTGGACCATCACAACAGCATTGCTAACGCCTGGATGTTGCAATAATGCGTGCTCTATCTCATCGAGTTCAATACGGAAGCCTCGGATTTTAACCTGATTGTCCATACGTCCGACGAACATTAGCTCGCCATCACTACCCCAGCGAACTAAGTCGCCCGTGCGATAAAGTCTTTCTCCTTGCACTGCAGGGTGTGTAATAAAGCTATGCTGCGTTTGCTCTAATCGGTTTAAATAGCCCAGGGTTACGCCATCACCGCCAATATATAACTCACCAATACTATTGACAGGCTGCGCTTGCATATCCGGTGACAACACGTATAAACGAGTATTGCAGATAGGTTTACCAATAGGTACTGCACCAGTGCGCGGTAATTTTTGCTCAGCACTTTGCGGCGCAATGGTATAGGTACTACAACCCACCACAGTTTCAGTCGGACCATATTCGTTAGTAAATGTACAGTTGGGAAGCAAACGCTCGGTCACTTGTGCCAGTAATGCATAAGATAGCTGCTCACCACCAACCACAATATGGTGCTGAGCTGTATTTTCGCCTGCGTTAGACAACATTTGAGAAAGTGCTTCTAGGTGCGCAGGGGTGATCTTAAATAACCAATCTTGCGTGTCTTGTAGCTGAGCCGCCAAGCAATCTAGCTCACCATCACCAGCCGCTAGTATTCTTACCACTTTACCCGCTGTTAGCGGAGTCAATAACGTAGTCAAGGTCGCGTCAAAGGCTAACGGAGAGCTTACAACCGCACCCACTAACGTATCGTTCAGGTAATGTGCTTTAGCATGTGTTAGATAGTTAACGACACTTTGATGCGATACCATCACGCCTTTTGGACGACCCGTAGAGCCAGATGTATACAAGATGTAAGCTAGGTTTTGTGCACTGATTTTTGCCACTTCGGTCGATAGATTGTCATCACTATAATCAGCCAGCCATCGCTCATCAGTTACCGCATTGTTCAGTGTTAAAACCTGGACGGCTGACGACGGGAATGAATCCACCAACGTAGCATTGGTTAGCGTAATCTTGATTTGCGCATCTTCTAACATGACTTCAATACGCTTACGTGGATAGCTTGGCTCTAAGGGGACATAAGCCGCACCCGCTTTCATCGTTGCCATGACAGCAATCAACATTTCCGTTGAGCGCTCTAAATAAATTCCAACCTTTGAGTTTGGTTTCACACCAGATTCAATGAGTAAATTGGCCAGTCGATTCGCTTTACTATTGAGCTGCGCATAAGTCAGACTTTCATTGGCAAATTCAACCGCAACCTGCGTTGGTGTTAGCTTCACTTGATGTTCAAATAGCTGATGGAGACACTTTGATTTATCGTAGTCAAACTTGGTCTCGTTCCACTGCGTTTGCTGTAATGATACTTCAGACTCACTCAGCATGGGCAAGGCGAATACCGAGACATCCGGCTTATTAAGCATAGCCTGGAGCAAGTTATGAAAGTGCTCAGCCATTGTTGCAATCGTGTCTTCATTGAATAGCGCTGTACTATACTCCCAACCTAATGTCAGGCCTTGTTCGCTTTCACCGACATTCAGCACCAGATCATACTTACCAAAACGCTCATCATTCTGACGTGCAGACAATGTCGCTTGCGGCAATTCAAACACAGATTCATCATTTGGTTGGAGTACTAATGCCACCTGAAACAGTGGCGTGTGCAATACACTACGCTCAGGCTGAAGGGCCTCAACTAATTGCTCAAAGGGCACTTGTTGATGCGAATAACCTTTCGTTAAAGTCTGCTTGCTTTGGTGTAATAGTTCACTAAAACTTGGGCGCTCCGACAGGTCACTGCGCAGCACCAGCATATTGACAAAAAAGCCTATATTATTTGTTATTTCATGTTGCTCTCTGTTTGCAACTGGGGTTCCGATTACTATGTCAGTTTCATTGCTATAACGAGAAAGCAAAACACTGAATAATGAGTGTAACCCCATGAATAAAGTAGCCCCTCGGCTTTGACAAAATTCAAGTAATATATTGGTTTGGTTTTTATCAAACTTGGTTCTATATACACGACTTCGTGCCGCCTTCACTTCACGTCGAGGCTTATCTAATGGCAAGCTATGTACAGCAGGCAAGTCTTGTAATTGATTTTTCCAATAAGCCATTTGCTTATTCAGGGTGTCTCCACGTAACCAGATGCGCTGCCAATTTGCGTAGTCAGCATACTGTACTTGTAGGGGCGCCAAACTAACCTCATCGCCGTTATAAAGGTCGCGATAACATTGAACAAACTCTTTAGCAAATATGCCCATTGAGAAACCATCTGACGCGATATGATGTATATTTAATAACAACACGCCGGAACAACTAGTATGAGCACCCTCAGTTCTAATAAAACAAGCACGTAAGATGAGCTCGTTTGTTAGATCAAATGCATATGAATTGAACTGCTCTTTAATTTGATTAATTTTTTCAATTTGAACTACCTGCTCATCAACGCTTAAATCAACTACATCCATTTCAAAGTTTGGATTTGACACTATTTCCTGATAATAGGATTTTCCATCATAGCGATACTGAGTGCGGAGAATTTCATGACGCGCAATAAGAGCGTTAAATGCTTTTTGCGCAACTTCAAGGTTAAACTGACCATCAACGTCAAATGCTACTGGCATATTGTATTCAGCACTGCCATTTTGCACTCGGTCAATCAGTAGCAACCTCTGTTGGGAATAAGATAAAGGTAGCTGCTCAGGGCGAGACGTATGACCGTCCATATACTTAGTTAAAGTCTCATTAAAGTCAGGAATATCGAGCCTGCCTGCAACAGATTGAGTGAGCCCGCTAAGCTGTTCATTGGACATACTTTGACGCCATTGCGTTGCTACACTTTGCTCAATTTTACTATGCTGATGAAATTTGACGTCTCCCAGCATACGAGAGCCCGCATGATTACCTTGTGTCATGCTACTGTCTAGATTTGCATAGGGGTCAAGCACTTCTGCAGCAAACTCAATTTCAAGGAATTCACAGATAGTACGCATGACACTATCTGACTCACTGACAAGATCCTCAAAGTGCACTTGTAACTGCCGCTGTGACGGCACATTAGCTAAAAATTGATTGATATTTTTCTGAGACTCTGACCACACAAGCTCTGCCAACTTTGCAGATGAGTAATCGTGTTTATTCAAATACAGTATTTGATCAAGGCTGGCCTTTTCAAACGAATTGATCATACCCGCAGGGTGACGAACTAAATGAATATAATGCGCATTGGGGAATATCTTTTCTGCCATTTCGAGTGAGGACAAGCGATATGCATAGGTTGGCGTTTTATCAACCAAAATTCGTCCATCAGAGAGATCTATCAGGTTGCGATAGAAAGCAGAAATACTAATATCATCTTGCTCATATTGGGTTAATAGTTGCTCCGCATTAAATCCATCTATTTGTTTTAAGTTTTTTAACGCTTCAAGCGTTCCCTCACGCCAAAAACTCTGGCGACCCGTAAAGTATTCGGCTCGCTGCCCTAACGTTTCAAACCACAGCAATTCGAGTTCAGGAGGTGAAAACAACATTGCATGACCGGACAACATTACACGCAACAAAGTTGTGCCAGATCTTGGTGGTGCCAATATAAAAACTACTTTCTCATCAATCTTCTGCTGTGCGACACCTTTATGTTCAACGCTTGGCAGAAGTGAACTAAATTGCTCAAAGTCGCTCGCTGTTAACTCTGTCTCATCTGGTTGTGTATCAGAGTCGTCTACTTCTAGCCAACCTTGTTTCACCAGTGCATTGGCATATTTTTCCTGTAACCATTCGGCCATAGTGCGGATGGTTGGTGCTTCAAAAATGGCGGTTATGTGGATCACTTGATTCAAATGCTGCTGCAGCTCATTGATAATACGCATGCCGAGGATGGAGTGTCCCCCGGATTCAAAAAAGTCATCGTTGACACTCATTTGCTCAACGCTCAGCTCTTTTGTCCAAATATCATGCAATACTTTTTCTAATGTGCTTGTTGGCTGTTCAACGGCTTCTGAAGTTCTTTGCTGAGTGTCCACATGTAATTGCTTACGATCCACTTTACCACTGGTAGTCAACGGCCACTGCGCAACTTGAGTGATGTGGTTGGGTATCATGTAACCTGGCAACTTTTGCTTTAAATGACCCATCACACTTCGTTTCAGATCGGCCAACTCAGCGGGCTGGCTAGTCTTAATAAACGCCGCCAACTCTGTATTCCCGTTGTGATTGAATACCTTTACAACATTCGATTCAATCGTTGGGATCTGGCCGATACACAGTTCAACTTCACTGAGCTCGATTCGGTTTCCGCGTATCTTTACCTGTTGATCAATTCGGCCTAAATATTCAATATTGCCATTGTTATCAACTCTCGCCAGATCGCCTGTTTTATATAGCTTCTTCTCTGCTTGATATGGATGGGCAATAAAGGCGGCATCTGTTAGCGCCGTGTTTTTCCAATAACCACGTGCCAGCAGCTCTCCTGCGATATGAAGCTCTCCGATGACACCCACCGGACATAACGACAAATGCTTGTCTAATATCAACAGCTCTGTGTTATAAACTGGCTTGCCTATTGGGATAATGCCTGTTGACTCCGGGTGGCACTCGTACCATGCAACATCAATAGTCGCTTCAGTTGGGCCATATAAGTTAACAAATCGCATGGTAGCGTTCTGTACAAACACTCTTTGTACTGTGCTTTCTGACAAAGCTTCGCCGCTGGATATCAGTAAACGAACGCTCTTAGCAAGGCATGCAAACTGGTTTTCTAGAAATGCATTTAGCATCGAAGGAACAAAGTGCGTGATCGTAATGTTTTGCTCGGCCATCAGTTCGCTGAGATAAACAGGATCTCTGTGTCCCTGGGGCCTAGCCAATACCAGTGTGCCCCCATAACAAAGAGTCCAAAACAACTCACACATTGAAGGATCAAATGTGATCGGTGTTTTTTGCAATAACCTGTCACTGTGCGTCATCTGAAATTCACACTGCATCCAGTACAAGCGGCATTGCAACGATCGATGTTCAATCATCACACCCTTTGGCTTGCCTGTTGACCCTGACGTATACATGACGTAGACAAGACTACTTGAGTCGTGTGGTTCAATAACCTCGGGTAAAGTTGCCGGATAATGCTGAAGTTTTTGCTCGAATACGGCAGCGTCTGTGTCAATTCTAGTAATACTGTTGTACTTCGGACTGTCACCGTGTGCTGACTCGGTTATGATCACCTGTAGTTGAGTATCATCCAGGATCTGCTCAACACGAGAATCAGGGTATTCCGGATCAATAGGCACGAACGCCCCACCAGCTTTCATAATCGCAAGTAAAGCAACTGGCAATGCAAGTGAACGGTTTAGATGCACTCCAACCAGGCAACCTGACTTAACACCTTCAGCTCTGAGCCAATGTGCTAGTTGGTTCGCTTTGCTGTCTAACTGTTGATAGGTCATGGACTCACTTTCAAACATCAGCGCAATTTGATCAGGAAAGTCACACGCTTGCTTTTCAAACAGCGTATTAATTAATTCATTTTTTGGATAATCAACAAGCTCCCCATTTGCGTTCTGCTCAATCAGGGACTTTTCTTCACTGGAAAGCATAGAAGCGCTAGTAAGCGCCTGCTTTTGTTGAGTAAATGAGCGTAACAGATTGACAAAATGGCCATTGATTTGCTCAAACCGACTTGATTTAAACATGCCTTTATTATAAAGCCAGCGAATACTCAGCCCTGACTCCGTAGGCTTACATTTCAGCACCAGATCAAACTTAAGTGTGTCTTTATCAGTATCAGCCACTTTACGCAGTGTCGCTTGCCCTAACTGGATTTCAGTCTGCGTATCAAACTCCATATTAATTAGTACTTGTACTAAAGGGCTATGCTCCCGGCTGCGCTTGATATTGGCACAACGTAGCACTTCCTCAAAAGGAACATCTTGATGTTTCTGAGCTTGAATATGGATATTTCTGACGTGCTCTAAATAACTATCCAGATCTGCAAAGTCAGTATTAGTCCGCAACACTAAGGTATTCACAAAACACCCTATCATGCCTTGTAGTTCAGGGCGTTGACGGTTCGCAATCGGGGTACCTATGACAATGTCATGTGCATTACTATGGCAACTTAATGTCAGCGCCATTGCAGCATGTAACACCATAAACAAAGTCATATTATGTTTTTGCGCTAGGCTTTGTAGCTTTTCAACTTCTTCTTTTGACAGAGAAGCTTCGAGCAGATCGGCAGTACCTCGATTATGGCTAATACCGCTGTAGTCCAGCGGTAAATTGTGCGTTTCAGGCGCTCCTTGTAAGTGTTTTTGCCAGTAATCAAGTGAAGCTTGTTGCTGGCTCTGACCCTGCTCCCTTTGCCATACAGCATAGTCTGAATATTGAATGTCGAGTGCGTCTAGTGCTGGGTTTACGCCTTGCTCCAGGCCACTATAAATAGCCATGAACTCTTTTACTAGTAGCTCCATCGACCAGCCATCCGACGCAATATGATGCATATTGAATAGTAAAATGGCATCAGCAGCATCCTGCACCGGCTCCAATGCTATCAATACCGCTCGGATCATCAGATCTTTACTTAAATCAAATGGCTTGCAGTTGTGGTAACGGATCCTCTCCATGATTTGTTTCGTATTGTCGCAACCTACTTCACACCTGAAATCTTCACGATAAATGGAAAACTTGAAATCTTGATTTACTTTTTGCACCAGATTGTACGGTGAAACTTCATTATCCAGGCTCTGATGATAATTGGTACGCAGAATTTCGTGCCGCTCAATGAGCACATGCATGGCCTTTTCTGCCACTGCAACATTGAACTCTCCAGTTACAAAAAATGCACTTGGCATGTTATATTGCGCACTCGTTGGGTTTGCCTGCTGTAAAAGCCATAACCTTTCCTGCACAAATGACAAAGGTGCTTGCTGTTTATACAAACATGGAATAGATTTTTTACTTTCATTTTCAAATTGCTGCTCCTGCAAGAAAGTGATCAATGCAGGTTTATTTTCACGAAGTAAACTTAATAACTCATCTGTAGGCATATCATCAAAAGAGACATCAATGGTTCCTTCATTGAGAGACAAACTGACATTTTGCTTTGCACACAAAGCTAAGATACTGCTGATGTTATCCATTACTATTCCTAATTAAAGTGTAATCTTATTTTTATACTTTTGCTCTTCAAGCACTGCGAACTCTACAGCTCCTTGTGCAGAATTAACTATGTCACTTCCGCTTTGCGGCATGCCTCGAATCATGGTTCCTGAGTAGTTTCCAGCGAATGAAAATACGCCCCAATTCATCTTGTAAGTGTCGACACCATTAACAGGGTCTGCACTAATATATTTATCTGGAATACACATTTCCTGTAATAGCCAGTCAGGATCATCTTTATACTGTTGATAAAACGATAGCCACTCTTGCTGTGATACTGCTCGACCAATCATCACGTCTTTACCTTGCATAGAGACAGATTTTTTGATCACAAGCCTATCTTTTTCTTGCTCAATGATTTGCTTTACGGGCGTTAACTTTCCGTTGTAAAAGCTAAAATCTGAACATAGTCGAGTTGTGAATGGAATGAACTTGCTTATCATCAGACGCTCTTCGTCTGTTAATAAATGCTGAATTTTAGGCTCTTGAATAAGACCAAAAAGGAGCTTTATTCCAAGCAAAGTATATGAAATTGAATCAGGAAAATAATATTGTCCACCAGCAGCAACACCAGCCTCTAATAGTGAATAAAGGGCTCTGGGAATTTGCTCATCACCGTCGGCTGATAAAATAATGGCATCCAATTCAACATCATCGAAATAGAGTTTTTTGTCTGCACGAAAGTCTAACTTTTCTATCGCGTTACAAAAGAATAAGTCGCCAGTTTCTTGGAGGTGCTCGGGTAGCTGCTGTTTGTACTCTCGTTTGAGAAACTCTTTCAGGGACTCTACTGTTTCTACGTCGAACCCTTGCTGCGCCTTTACTGGTAAGAAATAAGCACTCTTCCCTGTTGCATTACGTCCTTTGAGCCTGGCTATAGATTGGTTCACACTATTAAAAAATTTATCAAACCCATTACGATCTACCAGATCCCAGTTTTTGCTGACAGAATATTGCTTTAATAAATTAAGCATTTGATCCGACAGACATGCCATGTGCAAGCCACCAATCATTGAGCCAACATTAATTTCAATTAGCTTAATCTGGCCATTTGAAAAAATGGCATCCCAACGTGCAACAATATCTCTGGTATCAATGTCTCTTTGTAACGCTAAATCAAGCTGAAGTTCATTAATATTGAGGTATTCCAACAAAAATGCTCGGTCTTGCTTCGCAACTTGACGTAAGACTTTATTAAATATCCCCGGCATAGTCGCACACATTTCTTGTAACTTAGCCTGTACATGCTGATCTATCACAATAGGCCATGGGCTCACGACATAACCATAACTTTGCATAAACAAAGGAATATCTTCTGATTTAAAGTTCAATTTTGTTTTCGCTACCCCAGGGTCTTTTAGCTGCATTAATGCTAACTCTTTAAAACAACCCGATAACTTACCATTGTTATCTAACCCGGACTGTATCGTAGCTTTGTCAAGCGAACAGGAAAACTGCAATGAGTTATTCTCATTTTCTTTCAGTTGTGACATATCTAAAACCTCATTTCCATTTATTCATTAATTCCTTATTTTTATAAAACAAACAAAACACCCAAACCGCCAACAAAACCAATAGACTTTTAAAAATAATACCTATAAATAAAAGCTCGATATAAAAACAATTAAGATATAAATTAAATGCTTAATGTTATTTTTTTATCTTGTCTGTTGCTTTGAGTAACGGCTTTGCTGTTAAGAAAATCTTCTATTCGTTTTGCCACCATGCGGATGCTGCTATCAGTGAGAAAGTCCTGATAAGTAAATTCCAATTCATATTGTCGCTGAATACGTGCAATCAACTTTGTTGCCAGCAATGAATTCCCTCCTAACGCATAAAAATTGCTGGTAACACAGAGTGACTCCTGTTCAAAAAGCTCAGACCATATCGAATGTAATTCGTGCTCCAGAGGCGTCTTTGCGGGGCTGTTAGAACCATGTTGCTGATGCGCGAGTTGCGCTAGCGCCTTCTTCCTGAGCCCAGCGTGGTCAACCTTGTTGTTTAAGGTCATCGGAAAATGATCCAGCATTACGAAAGAAGCAGGCAACATATAGACGGGCAACCGACTCGAGAGAAACCCTTTGACCTCATTTAACTCATCGTTATTATGGAAGGTTTGTGATTTGCAGGTTATGACGGCGATCAAACTTGCAGTATCACTGTTGTAATTAGAAACAAACACATAGGCGTCCATTACACTCGGATGGGCCTTCAAGTGGAAGGTTATCTCTTCTAATTCAATTCGGTATCCTCGGAGCTTAACCTGTTGGTCTTCGCGCCCCAAACATTCCACCATGTTGAGCGTGGTATAACGGCCTTTATCTCCAGTTAAATAAACTCGTCCCTGCTCAAGATTCAGATACTTGCTACTTTGTGCCGCGCCCGGATACCCCAGCGGTAGGTGCTCACTCAAAATACCGATCTGTCCAACCTCACCAACACTACATAGTTGGTTGTTTTCATTCAGTATGACAAGCCGTACACCTGCTAACCCTTGCCCGACAGGGTAAACACCATGTTCACAAAATTGTGGCGAACACGCTTCGTTTGAGTCACTATCGATGTCAAAAGCTGCTAACGCCCGCCCAGACTCAGTCGCGCCATATAAATTGGTGACCCGCACATGTTCACACAGAGCTCTAATTTGTTTCACATCTGAGTCAGTCAAAGGCTCTCCGCCAAAAAAGACGTGAGTCAATTGTGGTAAATCACAATGCGAATAAGCAGTGAACTGGCGCGCATAACTTGGCGTCATATTCACCATATTGATGCGATTGTCTCGGAGCCAGGTCAGTACATCTGCTGAGCGGTAGGTCGCCTCGGTCGGAATATGCAAACACGCACCACTACCAAGTGCAAAGAAGATGTCCCTCAATACAGGATCATGAGTCAAGCTGGACAGCATGCCTACGTGAGCTGTCGAGTCAAATTGATACCTTTGCTGCATAACAGGAATGAATGCAGAAATACTTGCATGTTGACCGTAGATAGCTTTTGGCTCACCTGTTGTGCCTGACGTGAACGCGATATACGCCAATGTATCTGCATCGCAACTCACAGCGTCTAACTGACAAAATGGTGCTTGCAATTCGCGCAACTCAACCAATAAACCTTTTTTGTGTGCTAACCCTAGAGTGTGTGCTAAAGATATATTCTTATCTGAACACACCAGCCACGCAGCAGGCTTAATGATGTTGAGCTGTGCTTTTAATACGTACTCACTTTGCTGTTCAGACAACAGCGCGAAATAAGCCCCGGCTTTTAAAACCGCCAACACAGAGACAATAAAGTTTGGCGTTCGCTGTGCAAAAATAGCCACAGCATCGCCTTTTCTAACACCTTGCTGCTGTAATAAGTAAGCGTAGTGGTCACTAAGTTTGTCCAATTCCCAATACGTAAATGTTTTTCCACTAAACATCAGAGATGGTGACTGTGCATGCATGGCAACCATACGTGCGAACGCATCATTTAATGATTCGGCAGGTAGTGATACTGGCTGGAGTGCACTAACTGCGCCATCCATAGCCTCTAACTTAATATCAGAGAAAACTTGCTGTGGCTCTTTAATCGCCTGCTCAATAAAGAACACCAATTTAAGTAACGCATTACGCACCAAATCAGCGCGATATTGTTGTTCATCAAAGGATGCAAAAAACCGAAATGTCGTTTCTCCCTGTGCATTATCTTCCTCAGTAACATATAAGGTTAAATCAAATTTACTGGGGACTTTACTCAGCGTATCCGTTACCAATGTCACATCTTTATATGCATTCAATGTATTGGGAAGGTTCAGCATATTCAGCATGACATTAAATAACGGTGCGCCGCGACGGTCTTGATTTAGCTCATTTGCCAAGACATTTAACGTCTCAAAAGGAATATCCTGATTCACAAAAACACTTGAAGTGTATGTACTGTTTGCTGCTACTAACTCAGAAAATGTTGTGTTATCTGGCAATGACGTTTGTAGTGGCAACAGGTTAAGGAAAACCCCCAGCATCGACTCAGTTCCTTCAATATGGCGGCCACTACAAGGCACACCAATGGAGAGCTTGCGTTGCCCTGTAAGCCTGGATAGTACAATAGCAAGGCTGGTATGAATGACATTGAAGACAGTACAACTATGGTGTTGCGCAAACAGCTTTATCGCAGAAGATAACTGGGTGGGCAAGGTTAAACCCACCTCATCAGCCATCGTGCTCTCCCCTTGCTGTCCGCCCTTGTGACGCCAAGGTAAAGCAAGAGGCTGAGGAAAATCAGTTAACTCATTGCGCCAAAATGCAACTTGCTGTTGCGCTGCCGGTGTAGAGAGAAATGCACGAGACGCCAGCACATAGTCAGTATACTTAAATTCAGGGACATGCAATTCATGCTGTGCATTCGCAGCTTCAGCTTCAAGTTGAGCAAAAAACAAATCCAAAAACTGCAAGCCAGACCAACCATCGCAAATGATATGATGAAAAGTAAACTGAATGATGTAGTGTTTGACATCTTGCTGGATGACCATAGCTCTAAGCAAAGGCGGCTCAGCCAAATTAAATTCGCGCATTGCATCTTTTTGGCATTCGGCTTCACACAGGCTGGCTTGCAAATATGCGGGTTGAGAGCGCAAATCGATAAAGCGCAGCGGCACTTCTGATACGGCTATGGCACGTTGATGTGGATCTCCATCTTCGTTGCTGACAAAAGAAGTGCTTAAAATGAGATGTTGCTCAGCCAATCGATTCAGCACCCGTTGTAACTGAGCTAAATTTAGCGCTCTGGCTATTTCAACTTTGATGGGGATATGCAGCGCATCTTTGACATCGTGCATTTCATGCATAAACCAAATACGATACTGCGCATAGCTAAGAGGAACATCATGCTGTGGTTTTGGCATAGTACTCAGTGAGTATGATTTTGGTGCTGTTTGCGCTATATCGCTTTGGATCTGAGATGCCAGGGACTTGATTGTCGGTGCCGAAAAAATCTCAGCAAGACTGACCTTGATGTGAATTTGTTTGTTGAGCAAATGCACCATCTGTGTGCATAACAGGGAATTCCCACCTAATCGAAAAAAGTTGTCTTCTGTACTAATCGTCTCTGCTTGTTGTTGCAACAATTGAGACCAGATGGCTCGTAACTGTGTCTCTAATTCAGTGGTCGGTTCCACTATCGCGTCCGAATATTGACAGAACTTTGCCAATAACGCTGCTGGATCTAGTTTCCCGTTCGGTAACCGCGCAAATTCATCACATAACTGAATATGATTTGGTGCCATATAATCAGGTAGTTGGCGCTGAGCAGCTCGACTTAGTTGCTCCAGCACCCACTGTGCCTGATGTTCGTGCGTTTTGGCTAATATGACAAATGCCACCAGCTTCGCTTCCTGGCGCTCGCCAGCAACTAACAACTGAATATCAGCAACGCCGGATACGTTTTTGAGCACATTTTTTATTTCATCAAGCTCTATTCTAAAACCGCGTATTTTCACTTGTGAATCCAAGCGCCCGAGGTATTGCAGTGTGCCATCAGCTTGCCAGCGTACCTGATCACCGGTTTTGTATAGCCTTAACAAGCGGCCATCTATTGGCGAAGGCATGGAGAAAAACTTTTGCGCACTTAACTCTGGTTTACCAAGATAACCATCGGATAAACCTGGTCCACCAAGATATAACTCTCCTTCGCAGCCGACCGGGGTTAACCTACCTTTACTATCAAATATATATGTCAATGTGCCAGGGAGTGGCCGGCCAATATTCGCTGATATGTCAGAAAACCTCTCACCACACGTCGAATACGTTGTGTCTTCAGATGGCCCATATAGGTCAAATACTCTTACCGCGGGTAGTCTTGCTTTCAAGCGCCTCACTGTATCAGTGATCAACGGCTCCCCAGCTAAATTAATGATCTGTAATGACTGGGGCAATTCTTGTGTGGTCAAAAGCGATTCAATTGCTGATGGTACAGTATTCAGCAAAGTAATTTGCTCTGCATCGTGGATTTGACCTAACGCCAGCACATTGTCAACAAGCCGAACTGTACCGCCAACCGATAGCGGTGCAAAAATCTCAAAGACACTTAAATCAAAACAAACTGATGTGGCGGCAAGTACATAACTTAGCTGCTCTTCTGTGTATTGCTGCTGCGCCCAATTGAGTAAAGACAGTGCATTGAGGTGACTTATCATTACCCCTTTTGGCTTGCCTGTAGAGCCCGAAGTATAAATGATATAGGCTAAGTGACCCGGTGAAGTCTCGGGTATCTCCGTCACAGCTGTATCATATACCTGATCGCTTACCCTAAGACGTTTAGCGTCTCCCAGGCTGTCTAATGCAAAGCTGCTATCATCTACGAGGATCAGCGCCAACTGAGCATCTTTGATCATGTATTCAATACGCTGGGCAGGATAAGTCGCGTCTAATGGTACATACGCCGCGCCCAGCCTGTGGATAGCTAAGATAGCCACAACCAAGTCAACGTGACGCGCCATGCAAACACCCACAAGTTGATTGGCAGCCACCAAATGCTGGCTATGTAACACGCCCGCTAACAACTCTGCTTTTGCGACACATTGCGCATAAGAATAAGCCGTTGTGCCATCGTACAGCGCTACTCGCTCAGGGGTTTTCTCTGCTTGTTTACGAACATGGTCAAATAACGTAACACTTGACGTGCCTTTATATTCAGCACCTTGTAACTGCTCGTTGAGCAAGATTTTTTCATCTTCAGGAAGTACACATAATTGTTCGAGTGAAACCTTTCCATGACTTTCAATTACCTGTTCAAAAAGCCAAGACAACCGCTGTTCCAGTAAATCAACATCCCATTCATTGAAATAAGCTCGGTTGAAATCAACCTGCAACACAACATCTTGTACTGAGCCGTGATCCCACACTGTAAACTTAATTGGTAACTGCTCATGGCCATGACTGCAATAATGTAGTGCGGCCTCATGCTCGTTTATTTCAAAAGCACTGTTCAAATCTAAATAGTTAAAGGTGACATCGTATAAATGCGAATCTGGGGTTAAGTTCAAAATACGCTTTCGAATCAAACCGACTGGAAAACTCTGATTTTTCAATACCTTTCGAATCGAAACAGCAATATGCTGGCACCATGCAGATAGCTCATCACACTCTTGCTGATCCAAAATAATCGGGCTTACACTGGCAAAGGTGCCTAATAACTGCTTCTGGGCATGTCCTTTTCGATTGTGTACAGGGAAACCAAAACAAATTTTTGACTTGTCATAAGCCCGTGAGAAGTAGTGCGCTATAATTGCGAAATAGAGCTGGGACACCGGCACTTTAAGCGTTTTGGCAACACTTACTAACTTCTGATGGCGTGCACGGCCAATAACAATGTTCTTCCGGCCGCCGGGTATCACCGCTTGGTTTTGAAACTGCGGCCGGTATTTTGCGCTTAAAAAGCTTCCCGGAAATGCTGCCAGTGATTCACGAAAAAAAGCTTCGTTGATATGCAGCTTGTCAGATTGCAAATATGCTTGATCTTGCTCCACAACAGTTTGCCAACGCGTTGTTTCAAGCTCGACACACTGATCGGCAATCATTGCATTATAAAACTTCCCCAGATCACGTGCCCAGTTTGAAAACCCCCACCCATCCATAATAATGTGATGAGCCAAACCTACGTAGTAGAAGCTGTGCTTATTTAATTTCACCAAATAAGCACTGAACAACTGCCGATTATCTAATTTTTGTGGTTTTTGAAACAGCGCTTCTAACCATTGTTCCACACGAAGCTCAGGCTCTGACTCTTTTGAAAAATCAATCAGCGTCAGTGTCGAATTTACGTCTGATCCAGTCCATTGATATAACTGCCCGTTGTTCTGCCCGACTCGTAAAGAAAAGACATCATGTGCTGCTATCACGCGCTCATGCGCCAGTTGCAAAACTGCAACATCAATGGCAGGCAGTGAAATGTAACCCCCTACATTGTAAAGCGGACAATCGGGGTAATTTTGCTGATCATAATATATATCTTGCTGATTTTGAGTCAGCGGACCTTGCCAACTCGCTTGGTTAGATTCCATATTCTTAAATCCCAATAACGTAACTAGGAGGCCAGACCCGTTTTATGAGGATTGATGGTCGCAACTTTGCCTTGCTCCATCACAACCAACTGATCTGCGACGTTGAAATAGCGGTCATCGTGGCTGATAACGACGACTGTTTTTCCTTTTCTTTTTAGTTCTGGAAGGATTTCGGTGTAAAACAAATGCCGGAACTCGGGGTCTTGATCTGCAGCCCACTCATCAAACATGTACAACTGCTTGTTTTCTACAATGGCAACCAACAAAGATAAACGCTTGCGTTGACCGTCCGATAGGGATGTTGTCGAAAAGTGACCATCTTTGAGGGTAACTTTATGATCTAGATGCAGCTTTTTTAGCAGCATATTGGCCTGCGCTGCGACGTCTTCAGTTACTTCAATTAACAGCTGATTAAATAAGAAGTAATCAGAGAAAATAGCAAATATCTGCTTCCTAAGATTATTAATATTTTCCACCGTCACCAGCTCATCATCACAGTACACTTCACCGCTGTGCGGAAGATAAAGCATAGTGAGCAACTTGCTTAACGTTGATTTTCCTGAACCATTGCCACCCACAATGAAGGTCAAACTCCCTGGCTGAAACTCCAAGTCTATTGGTCCAACTTCAAAACCTTGCTCATCACTTTGTCCCTGATAGGAGTAGACAACTTGTGACAAAGTCAACTTACGCCAGTCAGCTGGGTTCCCTTCGCAGATCGCACTCTGCTCCTTAGGAATATCCGCCATCAGATTGTTGACTTTGTTATAAGCAACGGCAGCAACTGCCAAGTTTGGAAGACTGTTTAATATGAGCCCGATTGGACCAGTCACGTATAAAAGCACCATTATCACGGCGACCAAGGTCTGTGTATCAATCGGGTAGTAGTTGCTAAAGACAAAAATAATTGAACCAATGACAAAGAAGCTCAGCAGCTCCCCGACCCCCACAGTCGCTGTGGTGATGGTATAAGCTACTTTCTCAGTACTGACTAACTGCTGCTCATGACTTAACAGCACGTTTTTTAAATAATATGCCTGTTTATCAGAGTCTAACTTCAGCTCTTTTGCACCAAATATAAGCCCTCTCACGGACTCCTGTGCCGCATCATTTGCTTCCCGGCTTCGACTAAAAAACCTCTTTCCGATTGAAATAGGCAGCTGATATATCAGTGCGCCGCAAAGAATGGCCATCATGACAAACTTAAATACTTCAATATTGAGGTATATTAGAAAGCCCAACATCCCGGTAAGCGTTACTAAGTTCACGAAAATCAACGGCATGATCCTTGCCCCAGTGATAATTCTAGGGACATCGATATTGATAGATGCGATTAATTTAGACAGGCCAATACGCTCAATCGCTTCTATGGGTGCCAGGCTGATTTGCCGGTAAATATTTTCACGAATGTCCCGGCCACAGTCAGAGCCTATACGAAGCAACATTATTTCTGACAAACTACTGGCACACAGGATCCCAAAGCAAGTCGAGAAAAACACAGCGGCCAGCGCATAATTACTGATCTTAATACCAAAGACGGTGTGAACCTCTGTTTGCATAGTAGCAAAAGCAGGATCTGCTGGCGCAATCGCGCTCAAAATAAGGGGAATTAGTAACGCGTAAAGTACGCCAGCAATGGCACCTAAAACCACCGCTAAAAAGAACCGGTTTGGCGCTTTTAAAGAGAGTAAATTCAAAAATCCCATTATTTGTTTCCTGCCAACTCGAAGATGGGAAGCTGGATATATTCACCGCGTTCAAACGATTGCAACATATCGTCATAATGCGGGCTCATCACTTGCCCCGATTGCCCACCGGCATGAGCCAGTCGATGCTCTAGCTGCCCCGCATTAAAGCCAATAATTTGCCTAAACCCTGCGCCAAACTCTTTGCTATACCCTTGTTTCTCCTCGTATCGGCTACCTGATACGTTTAACGTATTCCCGGTTCCACCCGCACGGTAGTCACGTTCAAACCATTGTTTCAGGCCATTCACTTGGCTAAATGGCTGGTGCTTGTATACAACTCGCTGAAACGCGCCCCATTGCCATTGCGCAATGTCACTTCCCATTAGTAAAGAAGCTTCGTCTATTGCATGCGCCAGTGCTTCAGACACTTTGGCGCGACAACTCGCTTTAGTGGTATCGTCATTAACCGAACACCAAGGGTTATCATGAGTTATGATCTCCGCGACCTTATCCGCTGAAACGCGTGCAGCCAACGACATAAGCATGTCTGACTCATTCTCAGAGCTCCACACTTTGCTTAATTGCTCACTAAACAATTGGCTTTTAATATTCTTCAGCCATAAATGATAAACAGTGGTCGCCGCACTGTGTTCACTTGTATCACCATCCCAACGCTGAATGAGCGCAATTGCCTGGGCTTGCTTTTTAGTGGAAGGCTGGACCTTGGCCATCACACCAGCAAGCTTTTTGGTAGACAAGTCAACTACATCCAGCTGCATGGCCGCCATATCTGCAAAGCCAAGCTTTTTCGACTGTGCGATGTTTTTGTGTAGTATTGAGTCAATTCTTTCCATCCGGGCGGAATCCACAACATCTTCGCTAATATGGGGCCCCGTGCCGCTGATATGATTGTTCGCATTCGCGACATAACCACTTTCAGGGTTCAAAATACTTGGCATTTGTTCAAATGGAACATACCCTTGCCATATGTCATCGTATGCAATGTCAGCACTTGGAAAAGCACCGTTACCAACGCGGCGTACAGGCAGCGCACCAACACCTTGAAGCGCTATATTTCCCTCAAAATCAGCGTATAAAAGATTCATCGCTGGTGCTTTATAGTTACGTAGTGCTAATTGAAAAGATTGCCAATTTGATGCGTGATTTAACTCAAAAAATGATTGGTAAGTAAGATCTTCTTTATCCAGTGCCGACCACCTCAGACTGATCGCGACTTCTGATACACCTAGCTGCTCACTTACAATTGGGCCATTTTCGGTTTCTCTGACCATCAGATTTATCGGCTTGATTGATTGCTTTAGAAATGCGGGAAAGTCGGCTCTAATATTGATTTGCTCCATGCGAATTTTCAGTGGCTTCCAGATGCCTTGCGAACGATAAAAGCTTTGGTCATCCGCTTTCAATGTCTCTATGTGTAAATCTTGAACATCCGCCTGCATATTCGTGCCACCCCAGGCTATATGTTGATTTCGACCAAAAATGATCACAGGTAAACCAACCAAGCTCATTCCACTTAATGATAACTCACTCGTTTGCTGTACTGCTGCATACCACAAAGATGGCAGTTGCAGTCCCAAATGGGGGTCGCTGGCAAGTAACGGTTGTCCAGACTCAGTATGCTCTGCCGATACAGCCCACGCATTACTCCCAACAGCTGGACCTCCTATCTGCCAAGCGTATGCGAGCGACACATTCGCTTGTAGCAAAGATGCAATGTCGTCTGAAGACATAAGCTCAGCACGTTTAGACGACGCAAGATATGCTGTGTTACGCTTCAAATCTGGAAAGAATGTCTCATGAAACTGTTCCGGTAGGTACTTTGTAACTAGCAGCCTTTGCAATTCCGCGTTGTAATTACCAGATAAATTTAAGGCAAAAACTTTCACCCATGCCAGGGAGTCAATTTCACTCCATGGTTCAGGCGTTAAGTCAAAAGTATTAAATTCAATGGGCAGGGTGTGACCTTCGCGCAAAAACTGATTAACGCCTGCAGCATAGGCTGTTAATGATGCTTTGGCAGCGTCGCTTAAACCATCAAATGCACTTTGAGCGGCACGATACAAGCCCAGCGTTCGGAAAAACACATCTTGTTCTACAGCAGATTTACCAAACAGTTCGGCAAGACGGCCCTGGCTGATACGACGCTGCAACTCAAGTTGCCAAAGCCTGTCCTGAGCATGGGCATAGCCCATTGCAAAGTGAACACTATTCATATTCTGGCCATGGACCAGCGCAACCCCCATTTCATCGCGCTGTAATTTGACGGTTGCTTCTTGCCACTGGAGTGAATACGTGCGCTGAGTATCAGGGATTGAGTTCAGTAATAATGCGTCTATCAAATACCAAACAGCAAACAGCACAGGCACGATGATCACAACCACTAAGCGGGTAAGAAAAGGATAAGATTTAATCATCATTGATGCCTAATCCATCAACTCTGAGGTCAATATCTTTTTATCAATCTTACCATTTGCATTGAGTGGCATTGTGGCTCTGTGCAGCAACTTGCTCGGGATCGAATGGCTCGGTAGTTTTCGTTGCAGTGCGCCACGTAAAGCCCGCTCATTCAGAGGTTTCTCTGAAACCGTGGAATAGACACCTATAATGTTGCTTTCAAGGCACAACACAGCAACGTCTTTAATACCATCGATGGCTGACAGCTTTTGCTCAATCTCTGTCAATTCAATCCTGACCCCCATCACTTTAACTTGCTGGTCATTTCGACCCAGATAAGCCAAGCTTCCATCCGCCAACCAGCGGCCGATATCTCCAGTTCGATACATCCTTTGTTGCAACTGAGGTTGAATTGGATCGATAATGAAAGCACGCTCAGTTTCTTCTGGCCTGTTGATATAACCACGGCCAACACAGAGCCCCGCAACACAGATTTCTCCTACGCTGCCATAAGGCAATAGCTGCTGCTCACTGCCAAGCACGTAGATACACGCATTTGCGATAGGAAAACCAATAGGGACTGACTCCAAAGAGCAGTGCTTGTCGATTTTGTAGTGCGTGATATCGTCCGATGCTTCTGTTGGACCATAAGCATTTATGACGGGTATATCTGCATAATGCTTGAACCAGCGAGCAAGTTGACCGACGGTGACACGCTCTCCTGTGACCATCAGAAACAACAAGTCATCAAAGTACTTTTGTGTTTCGCAGTCTTGCTCATCCATGAGTAAGTCCAGATATGAAGGGACGACTTCTAATACCGTCACTTGATGCTGCCTGGTGTACTCCATATATTCCGTTAGATCCCACACAACACTATCCGGATAGATCACGGTCGTTGACTGGCTGTAAAGCCCACACAGCAACTGCCAAATAGACACATCAAAACATTGTGAAGCGGTCTGGGCGATTACATCATGTGCTTGAATGTTTAAATCATTTATTTTGGCAAAGATATGGTTAATCATACCTTTGTGCTCAACCATTGCGCCTTTTGGCATGCCAGTAGTGCCAGAAGTGAATTGAATATAGGCAACGGAATCAATCGCAAAAGTTACTGCGCAATCTTGCAAAGAACAGGGAGTTTCAGAGTTTAGACTGGTGTAGGCGACCTGCTTAACTCCCCCTAGTGCATTGCCCAGTTCTTGTGGAATTAAGCCTTTGTAGACACATACCTTCGCTTCTGCCTGAGACAGCATATGTCCAATGCGTTCTACCGGATAACTTGTGTCTATTGGCACGTATATCGCGCCCAAAGACATAGTTGCTATTTTCAGAACTGCCCAATCCATGTCTCTTTGCAAGTAGCACGCAACACTGTCTCCCGTATTCACTCCTGAATCAATGAGTGCGGCCATCATGCGCTCCACGCGTACCGCTAATTCAGCAAAGGTCAAGGTCTCATCCTGGCATACCAAAGCCACTTTATTCGGGACACTTTGAGCACAATGGGATAACTGCGCAGGTAAGTTTTGAACACCAGACAGCTCAAAAGACTTAGGGTTAGTCAATTCAATAAAGGCTTGCTTACTTTGCACCGACCACATCGCTTCAGGGCGCATTTGCTCATCGATATGCAAAGCTGATTGCAGACATAATTGTGCAAAGCAACTCGCATACTGGCTTAGCTGCACTTTCGCAACCACACCGCCATTAACATGGAACACAATTTTTGCGTCTTCACCTTGCAACTCAACGGCTAAGCAGAGCGCTGCAAATGGTAAGCTACTCAACTCAGTAAGGGTGGTGCTATCCGGGCAGATAAATAGAGGTGTACCAATCCAGCTCGATTGCGCAATTTGCTCAACAGTGAATAGCGCACCTGGGATCTCAGTGGCCGTCACAAGTGCGTCGTCAACCAAATTAAATAGCTGCCTCCAGCTTTGTACCTCATACAAATCAAATTCAAGCAATACAAATGCATCTTGATTCGGTACTTTTACGAAGCTGTAGCCTTGGGAAACGTCGAACATTTGCGATGTTTGGTATATTTGCATCGCCACCATGTAATGGTAAATAGCTGAACTAGAAGATAAATCAGCCGTCGCTAGTGCATTAAAAATTGTCGGCGAAAGCATCTCACTATGACGTTCACCATAAAGATCACTATCCACCTGTTCGCCCAGTATACCTGGCACATCTTGGAAAATAATACGGTGAGTTTTTGAATTTTCTACAGAAATACTGTGCATGATGAATACTACTCCTTAATATTAATCATCAAAAATATCGATATTTACCAGCGGCTATGATCACCAAAGAAGTTGTCAACTATCGTGACCTCAGGATCACCATTTGATGCTTGCAAGACATAATTGCCCAAAGCAATATCCAGTACCCCTAAGCCAAAAGGAGAAAAAATTGTTGGCTTATTGTTGTCCAGCTCAATGCTGCCATCGATCAGATGGCCAAAATGGCCAGTAACAAACTCTTTGTTACCACTTTGCATATAAGCGAGGTGAGGAGAAGTATTCGCTTTCAAACAATGCTCAACATCATCAAAAACATTGTTTGAAGCCAAAATGATTTCTGCAGAAAAATCACGCAATGACAGGTTTATGACAATTGGGTTGTGTGCCAGCCAGGAAAGGTCGGTTATATAGGGCTTCCCGGCGGTGGTCGTCGTAATAAGTACATCTGAACTGCAAACAGCCTGCTCAAGTGTATCCATGACACTGACTTTGAGGTTGGCATCAAGTGAGTCAATATATGCACGTAATGAGTTCGCATACTCAGGGTTTAAATCAAACAACAAGAACTGGTCAACTTGCCAATCGAGCTTAACCAAGCTTTCAACCATTTTTTTAGCAATAAAGCCGTTACCAATAATGGCCACTTTTCCAGCTTCACGGGAGCCTTTTAAGAAGTGTAGGCCGGCCGCAGCACTAACCACAGTACGTGTCGCACTGATTATACTCGACTCCATAAATGCTATCGGATAGCCCGTATCACCGTCATTTAATATCAGGCTTGCAGATGCCCTTTGTAGCCCGACGTTAATGTTGTCTGGGTAGCTGGCAATCCACTTTATTCCAGATAAATTCGTCTCTCCTGCGACATGCGCCGGCAGCGCAATAATACGCCGGTTTGGCTTTTGCGGATATTGCAGAAAGTAACTATCCGGGTTAATCGTTCCGCCACTATGATGCTGCTGATAAGTACTAATAATTACCTGCTCCAACGCGGCGAAGTTACCGCTCAGGTAGCGATTGATCAGATCTGCCCCCAGTATTTTCATCGTTGCCGGTTGAGTTGCGTCGTATTTAGTTTTATCCATGTTGTCTTTTACTTTTTATCGTTATGTTGAAAGTTGTGGTTTGATGGCTTGATTTACAGGCTAAACCGCCAATGCACTGGCTACTGGTACGCTTGCTTCTGTGGTCTCCCGAACGATTGCCTTCATCCCTCTAACCCACTGATCATCATAGATAGTTGCTAAATAGTTGCTGCCAATATCCGGGGCAATAACAATCACTGTACTGCCATGTGGAATGTGAGCTGCATACTGCCTTAAACCTTGCAGAACACTGCCTGTCGAACCACCAACAAGCCAGCCTTTACTCTTAACTATTTCACGGCACATTTTGACCGTATCGACTTCTTTTACTGTTACATAATCATGTACCAACGAGGTGTTTAGGATTTTTGGCATAACGCTGCCGCCAATGCCTGGAATAAACCTTCTCTTAGATTTACCACTAAACAGGACCGATCCATCAGGGTCGACTGCGATGATTTTCGCTTTAGAGCCTTTTTCCTTAAAATACTCGCAGCAGCCCATTAATGTACCGCTACTACCTACTCCCATGAATACATAATCCGCATCAGGAAAGTCATTCAAAATGGCAGTTGCCGTTGTTTCTTTATGAGCCTGTACGTTTGCAGAGTTAGAATATTGATCAGTCCAAATTAGGTTTTCATTCTCAGCAAGCATTTGATTAATGACTTTCAGTCGGTTTTTCACAAACCCGCCATCGGCCCCTTGCTCAACCATCACGACTTTCGCACCATATGCTTGCATAATGTTTAAGTTGTGGCGGGTCACATTAGGATCAGTAACACAAGTAAAGGGGTAACCGCGCTGAGCGCAAATCATTGCAAGCGCAACTCCCAGATTTCCGGATGAGGATTCCACAATCTCTGTCTTCGAATTTATATCGCCACTTTGCTCTAAGGAATCTAACATCGCCTTGGCCACTTTAAACTTTATCGATCCTGCAAAGTTCATCCCTTCGACCTTGGCAATGACATTAACCCCAGTTAAGAAACCTTCCAAATTCAAATATAACGAGTCAAAATTAACTTCCGAGACATTATTAAAAACCATTTTATATCCTTATTTATCTTTTTTAATTGTTGATAAACACAATATTTTTATAAATCAAAGTCCACGTAGGCCAAGCGTAATAGGCTGTTTAAAAAAGTGCTTCAATGGGGTGTAACTGGCGATAATCACAAGTACGCTTATCGCGACGGTCGTCATGAAAATAGCTGGAAGATATGCAATAAGGGTTGCCGAGAAAATGTCTTCACCAAATAGATTGAAAAATGCGATACACACAATTGTACCAATCACCAAACCAGCTGAAACTACCCCTAAGTTGTCTTTAATAACCATCGCTATAATGGTTTTTTGCTTCGCACCAATAGCCATTCTTGTGCAAATTTCAACTCGTCGTATCTGAGTGCTGTAACTCAAAATGCCAAATAATCCGATGCTGGCAAGTACAATTGTTAGTAATGCCAATGCAGCAGAAGCGACTAAAGTAAAGAGTGTATTAAAGTTCGCATTAAATAAGCTTTCATCTACAGATTCATACTTAGTAAGCACAAACTGGCTATTTACCTGGCTCAATTGAGCTATCATCTGTGCTCTGTCAAAATGCTGGTTTGGCGCTAGCTTAATTAGTGCCCACATGCCGCTTCCGTTATTAGGCACATAAAATCGAGCTGGTACTTCATGTTTGTTTGGTAAGTGAAGATCTTGAACTATACCCACTATTTCTAGCGGTTTACTGCCTTCTACAGTCACTTTCTTACCTATGGCTTCTTCGTAAGACGCAGCTAGCTGTTTAGCAAATACCTGATTAACAATAACCACAGGCGCTGATTGCTCAATATCCTCTTTGCTAAACCCTCTACCCAGAAGCACAGTTTGCCCTGTTACATCAAAGTAATGTTGATCAACATTGCGGTGAAATGGAAAGTAATCTTGATTTGTCTGAACATCTTTTACTGGGAACTGATGTAAATCGTCTAAGGGCGAACGGGCAAAACTCATTGACTGAACTTCCGCAAACCCCATCAAATTATCTTGTAGGCGTTTTACATCCGGCACATAGTGCCCCCAACCTTTCCAGTCAAGCGTAGCAATGGAAAACTCCATAAACATAAGTTGCTCAGTATCAATACCTAACTGCTTATTGAGTTGCTTTTGTGAATCAATCATCAATGCCGTACTGATACAGACTAGTAAAGTTGCAACGCTGATCTGACAGCCAATAAGCAGATTGCGACTTTTTTTAGAGATTTGGGCACCAGTGCCTTTACCACTGGACTGAATAGCAGATTTAAGTTCCGAGTAGTTAATAAGTCTTGAGTTAAGCCAAGCAAAAACGAGCGCTAATACAACTGCCAGTAAAACAGCCATCAATGCGCTAAACCAGTTAAGTTGCAACTCCTCTGTTCTGGGGATCCATTCTGCACAATATTGCTTCACCAACATCAAGGTCGAAAACGCAATCAGTTGCGCAAGCAATAGAGATAAACAAACCAATACACTTGATTCTGCCAGTAGAGTATAAAAAAGGTGCTTCTTTTTCGCGCCCAGTGCAGCCGCAATAGAGAGCTTTTTCAACTGTGCAACTGTACGCGCCATCATTAGATTCGCAATATTTGTAATGGCGATCGCAACTAAGCCAAACCCGCCCGCTAGCAATAAAATAATTGTTCCGTAACTATTTTGACTTATCACTTGCTGTATTGACTCTGCGGCCAGATTTACACGAAAGTTTTGTGCGTTGCTCATACCTGTTGTTGATTGCTGGAACAGCTCATCTGCATTTAAAGAAAGCGCCATTGCGACTTGATTAGGCATTGCTTGTGGATGAGTTTTTGCCATAACCACAATCTCATTGTCTGCCAGCCCCCAGTACCCCTGGTAATCAGAGTTATTAAAATCCCAAGGCAGCCAGACTTGATTTTTCCTGCCGATTTGATAAACCTCAGGCTCCACAAAGTTTTTATCCAGCACACCCACTATTGGATGGCTTTTGCCATTGACCATAACCGACTGCTCGAGCACATTACTGTCGCCATTAAATAGCGCTTTCCACGTGGCGTAGCTAATCACAGCACCCGGCACAAAGTTATCAATACCTTCATCTTGTGAGAAAAAGCGTCCCAACACAGCTTTGGCACCAAAGATAGAGAACCACTCAGGGGTAACGTATATCGTATTTACTTTTGGTTGGTTTTGTTGTGATACCAGCACCTCTTGCCCATAGCGTGACAAGGCCATTAGCGCAACAGACTGTTCCTGGCGCGACGTTTTATACATTTCAACGGCTGCTGGATACAGGTATTTGGTAGACTGTATTTCGTTATTTTGATCTACACGCTGATAGTCCAGTTTAATAATCTGCTCTTGTTCCGGGTAGGGCAATGCCTGCCAGACAATGTAATAGGACAGGGTCAGGACTGCCAATAAGGTACCCAATGTAACACCCAGAGTCACCGTGACACTGCCTACAAAGCCGAGCCGCAAGCGGAGACTGTGAATAGCCTGAGTTAAGTAAAAGCGTTTGTTTCTCATGCCGACAGCTTCTCCTGATCTTTGCAACCAGGGACTAGCAACTTGCCATCTGACAGTATCAGCTGTCGCGTTGCCTTGTCTGCATACCTTTGATCATGAGTCACCATGAAAATAGTGGTGCCTTGCTCATTTAACTCCTTTAACAAGCTCATTACCTGGTCGCCGCTCTTAGAATCTAAGTTACCTGTCGGCTCATCAACGAGTAAGATAGCAGGAGCAGCAACAATGGCTCTGGCTATAGCAACCCGTTGCTGCTGACCACCAGAAAGCTGATTGGTACGATGAGAAGCTCGATGAGACATTTCAACCTTCTCCAGACATTCTTGCACCCTTTGCGTAATAAAAGTCTCTGTGTAAGCCTGTTCACTGTATCGCAATGGTAGCGCTACATTCTCAAAAACAGTAAGTTCATCTATCAAGTTAAACGATTGAAATACAAAACCAATTTTTTCGTTTCTAACCTCAGCGGCCTGATCCGCATTCATTTTGCTGACTTCTTTGCGCTCGATCTTGTAGCTGCCTTTGGTTGGGATATCTAACAAACCCAGAATTGATAACAGAGTAGACTTTCCGCACCCTGATGGCCCTGCGATAGAGATATAGTCGCCTTTGTAAATAGATAAGCTTATGTCGCTCAGAGCATGTGTTTCGATGTCTTCGGTTTCATAAACCTTACTGATACCTTGCAACTCGATAACCAAATCGTTCATCCTAATTCCCTGCCTTAATATATTTTTAATTCTTCATTTTGTTTGCTTGCCAGTTGCGATAAATCAGATATCACTACTTCTTGTCCTTGCTTAATGTCGCCACTGATAACAATTTTATTGCCCGCTGTGCTACCCATTCTAAATGGTGTGAGCGTCGCAATATCGCCCTGAGAGTTAAGCTTGTATAAACTCAAGGTGCTATTTTCTCTGCTGATAGTTGGGCGAGTGATGTACATGACATTTTTGAGAGTGCCCGTGATGATACTCGCGTCAACACTCTGCTGTGGCCGAACGCTCGATGGTGGCGTGTCTTCAAAGTTAATCTCTATTTCGACACTGTTGTCGGTAACCACAGGCGCAATGCGCGCCACCTTACCAGTAAATTTATCACGGCCATTGGTTAACTGGGCAACGTCACCTAGGCTCACTTTTTGAGCTTGGTTTTGTGGTATTTTGATCACTGAAATAAGTTCATTGGAACTGCCTATTAGGGCTATTTTTTGCCCCAACGATAAGCTCTGGCCCGGCTCAACTGATAAACTTTGCAAAATGCCTTCGAATTGAGCTCGAACAGTTAGCTGTTCGAAACGCCCTTTTATAGATTTGTATTCATTTTCTCTTTGAACAACTTCATCATTTGCAATACTCAGAAGTTCATCATGGGCTTCTGACAGAATTTGCTGCTTCCCTTCTAAAAACTCCAGTGTTCTTCGCTGCTGTTTTAGGTTTTCTTTCAGCTTTTCATAACTTATTTTCGAAACAATCCCTTTAGACGCGAGTAACTCCGTCGCTTCAAGCTCCATTTTGGCAAACCGTATTTTCGACTTTGCCTCGGCGACAGAATCTAGCAACTCCAGCATGGCCATCTTGTTGTTTACGCCCGTTTTTCGATAGTTTGCTTTTGCTTGCGAAAGTACCCATTCAGCATTTTCGACTTCCTGAGCAAGCTCCAGGTTTTCAAGCGAGGCAATTACCTGACCAACTTTAACTTCCTCGCCAGGTTTAACTAATACTTCTTTGACGACTGCACTTGATGGTGCAGAAATAAATCTTACAGATTCAGAACGTAAATTTCCCGAGCCCTTGACTGTTATTTCAAGATCTCCTTGCATTACCTTAGACACTAAAATATCAGCACGAGCAACACTGGCATTTTTGCTTAAAGTCAATATAAGTAAAACCAGAAAAACGGCCATGAGTGAACATGTAATCACTACTTTATTTGAAATTACTTTTTTGGGTTTGCGCTCTTTCTTAATATCCACGTTTTAAAACCTTAACTCTAATGTCCTGTTAACTTCGCCCAAAAACAGACTGTCATGTCCTATAATCAAAAAGCCCACTGCAATGCTCAAATATGCTTATACTTCATATATGCATCATTGTTGAAGGAAAAATCTACTTACTAGACAAGTCTTTGATTGTGGTCAAAGTTGCTTAAAAAAACTGTTCTAAAAAAAACTTTGCAGCACTCTTGGCAATCTCTTCCTTAATATTAGTTAAACCACTATGACTAGATGTTTGCTTGATGATATACGTTATTTCTCAATCAACACTTTGAGCCTCACTCATGATAAAAACAATTGAGAAATTACCCGCTCCATTGCTTGTGCAAAGTTGTCGATGTTTTTGAGGCATGCAACATTGCTATTGCACCTTTCATCAGGTTGTTCCACGGACATAAATGGCGCCATTGTGAGCAAGGACTTCAAAGGGGTCTGTGTGCCAAACCTCACGTTGAGCCGACACCATATCAACACGACCTGCCGACACAGAGCACGCACCGAAATGGCACTTGGTATTTAAGTTTGTGACGTGATTTCGCTTAAAAGCAGCAACCTCCAGACTCAGCAGAGTTAGCGCCATCAAGCGCATGTCCAGTAGGTTCGCAGCGCTGAGCGTAATAGACAGGTGGTTTATTAGTGCTTTCAAGTAATTAATTAGGCTTGGGTGCTTTGCAGTGCCTACACTCTGATCACGGTGAGCAACAAATTCGCTGACTACCACTGTGGTAAAATTCAACGTTTGTCACCAAACACACCTACAACGAAAACTGCTGGCATTCCTTAATCCTTCAATATTCCACTCATATACCTTGTTGCAAGATCAAATCATGCTTCCGTTGGGCATATGCAACATGATCAAACTAAAATACAAGCTGATATGAATATTCTCATACTCACATATTTGCTCATATCGTCTCCTGCACCCGGTGCAGTTACTGGTCTAGACAGACCTGAGTTTGGGGGCCTAAATTGGGAAGATTTTCGGTAGTTCGTGCAACAGCGATTGATTCTGAGAGTTGAATAATTTCACAGTCTAATTCCTTTTGAGCATTCCCCATTAAAAAGCAACTTTTTGCTTCATTTATATTGCCGGGAAATAAACTATTTTTAATGCACACTTTTGAATTTCACCCTGCTTGCACATACCTTTGTGGCGAGGGTTAAATGGCACACGTAGCACTTAATATTTAAAAAGCCAACATTTTTTAACACAACCAAGGCTAATGTTCAAATCTTTTCTACCCTAGTTACAGAGCAAACACACTGTAATTTAATCGCCTCATGACAAACTGAGCAGCCCTATTTTTGCAATATAATCAATAATCAATAATCAACAGGCTAATATATAGTAATCAGAAGCTAAAACAGACAGCTGGCAGCTCGCCCGGTCGAGTCGCCAGCCAGGCTCGCCTACGCAGGGAGAAAAAATAGCAGCATTTGTTGATGCATATTGTGAGTCATGCTGTATCGAATCAACTTACAAGGGACTGACTGAAAAGTTGAAATATAAAATGATTTCAAGAAAGACAGTGCAAAGTATGCACATAACATTTTGCTGTATCATCCGCTTGATACTGTTAAGAGTCAATAAAGGCCGCTTGGTCCTTGCAATCCTTTTACACAATGGAAAAGCGCCGCAAACACATGAATATTTTCTAAATGAAATGACCAGACGGAATGTCGTCTGATAGGATATGGCTGCGTTTTAAATAAAAGATATAACAACATGAACAACAAGCTTTTTGTAATACCTAAACCGAATCCCAATGCTAAACTCAGACTATTCTGTTTTCCTTATGCTGGCGGCTCTCCGGCCATTTTTATGCCCTGGAGTGGCGAACTTCACCCCGAAGTAGAGCTGGTGCTGTTGCAGTTCCCGGGCCGCGGCGCGCGTATGGGTGAACCTGCACACATTGAAATGCAGCATAAAGTGGATGAATTATTAGCTCATCAGGCGTTTCTGACGGAGAAACCCTATGTGCTGATGGGCCACAGCCTGGGTAGCCGGGTTATTTTTGAGGTCACTAAACACCTGGTCGAGCAAAATGCGCCGCTGCCACTTCACCTTATCGCATCAGGAAGCCGTGCCCCACATACAGGCTCAAGCAAAGCACAGACCTATCATTTACCTCATGATGCTTTTATTGAGGAACTCTATAAACTCAACGGCACACCCAAGGAGCTGCTGGAACATAAAGAGCTAATGGAACTGCTGCTGCCCTTGCTCAGAGCCGACTTTCAAATTGCCGAATGCTATCAGGCCCAGGCAACCGCGCTGCCATGCCCTATTACGGTATTCCATGGCCATGATGATATTGACATCAGTGCCGAGCAGCTGCACGGCTGGCAGGATTTGAGTGAGCACAAAATTGACATTCATTATTTCAATGGCGGGCATTTCTTTATCAACCAGTGCCGCGATGAAGTGCTGCACACAGTCAATCAGGTGCTTGGCAAAATAGTATAATACTGATTGCCAAAACCCCTAAGTTGACCAATTATAAACACACAGGTTTATGTGTAGGTAATTAAAATGGAAGGCTTACTTCATGCGCTCGTGCTCGATGGTCAGGGCGGCGCAACCCAGGTTACAGACTTAACACAGGCGCTCAAAGATGAGGCGCCTGTGTGGCTGCACTTTGACTACACCAGCGAAGCGGTACAACGCTTTCTCAGCCAGCTGGAGTTTTTGCAAGAGTGGGAATGGCAAGCCCTGCTTGCCGAAGAAACCCGCCCTCGTGTGACTCGCGCCAATCACGGGTTGCTGCTGTTTTTACGCGGCGTCAACCTCAACCCCAGACAAAACCCTGAAGACATGGTCTCGGTGCGCTGTTTTGTCAGTAAAAACGTGTTGATCACCTGCCGCAAGCGCGTGCTAATCTCTATTGAAGATCTGCGCAACGCGCTGTTGGATGGCAACGGAGTAACGACCATCAGTGATCTGATCTGTGCGCTGATTGATCGCCTCACCCATCGTATGCAAGACACCCTATGGCAGGTCGAAGAGCAACTGGATGACTTTGAAGAGCAGTTGGACAAAGAAGAGAGTCAGCCTGATTATCATCAAATAACCTTGCTGCGACGTCAGGTGATCTCCTTAAAACGCTACATTAAGCCTCAACGCCAGGCTATTTATGATTTGATTGATACTAAGGTAAGCTGGCTGAGCCTTGAGCAGCGCCGCTTGCTCGGTGAAGCAAATAACACCCTGAGCCGCTATATCGAGGAGCTTGAGGCCAGCATAGAGCGCGCACAGGTGCTACAGCAAAGTATTGCCAACCAGCTGAATGAGCAGCTCAACCAGCGCATGTACATTATGTCGGTGGTCGCAGCCCTGTTTTTGCCGCTGGGATTTTTAACGGGCCTGCTGGGCGTCAACATTGGTGGTATTCCGGGCACAGAGAATCCCTGGTCATTCAGTATCTTTGTGATTGCTTTGGTGGTATTAACGGTTGCCGTTGCTGTGCTGTTTAAACGTCGAAAATGGATATAACAGGTAAGTCTAAAGGTGTGGTGCATGAGGTAAAATGGCGCTCTCGCTAGGGATCGAACCTAGAACTTGGCCTCCGGAGGGCCACGTGATATCCATTTCACCACGAGAGCAACATCTTAGTGCTGCCAATAATAATCATATCCTGTGGCAAATACCAGTCATTGTTGTCTATATGCTTAATTTATGGCCTAAAACTCGAAAAAAGACTTCACACAGAGCGAAATTCGCGATATTTAACTATGCTTAGAACAATAACAATAATGACGACCTGCAGATGCGCGGAAAATTGGTCTTCCCGTATCGGCATGACATCATCTGAGAGGACCGTATTATGACTCTAATGACCACTGAACAAGTTGCTGAATTTTTAGATGTTAAAGTGGAGCGTGTCAGACGACTGGCACGTGAGAACCTGCTGGTTGCCAAACAGCAGGATGATCAGGGTGAACCCATTTTTGATAAAGACGACGTTGAAAAATACAAAGAGCTGGCGCAACGTTTGGGAGGTATTTAACAAGCGACTGGCCATTTCCCCCTTGTTTCGTCATCAAATTAGTTTAATGCCCGAATAACGCTCGGGCCTTTAAACTGCACGAAGCAACTAACTTTGCCACACCACGAGCTGGGCCTGTAAGGGGCCTACGTATTCTTGTAAATGTCGTTGCTGATACCAGGCAATGCACAACCACAGATAGGCCCGCACATAACAGCTGAGCTTATCTAGGGCATAGTCCGGACATGGCTGGTTTGCCTGTCGATAATAGCGCTTTAGCATGTGCTCTGCCTCACCGACGGACAGTGAAAAAGACACGCCCAAAGCCGCCAGATCAAAATATCGGTCGTTGTATTGGGCATACTCAAAGTCGATAAACACCGGCCCCTGTGGCGTGGCCAGTATATTGTCCTTAACCAGATCGTTGTGGCAAAAACAGATATCGGCCTCAAACTGAGCCAGCTGCTGATCTAACAATGCAAGCTGTGGTGCGCAGTCCAGTACCCGACCTGCTTCCAGGAGCGCGCCAGATAAATCGAGCTGGTCAATTTGGGGCAGTTCAAAGCCATGTAACGTGTGCAGCTGCGCTAGCAATTGATCGTTCAAAGAGATGACCTCATCGCTCTCGATTACAAACTCAAATAACGCCAGCCGGGTCTTTGTATCAAAGCCAACCACAGGCTGCGCGACGCCAAACTTAGCCAGCTGTGACTGCGCTTCCAGTGCCAGAGTCGGTAGCGCACTGCTATAGTGTTTGAGTAAATACCCTTGCTGGGCCTGCTCAAGGTAGTAATTTTTGTTACTTAGCCCTTTGTTGAGCGGACACAGCGTACGAATTGTCAGATAGGGAAAAGCGTGTTTGATCAACTCCCTCAGCGGCGCATCACAAAGCGGCAAGGGGTTTGCCCTCTTTTTGTTGATACACTTCGTACCAGCGCACATAACCCCAGCAGACCATGACGGTATAAAAGCCGAATAAAACCAGGGTTGGGTAATAGCCTTTGAGGTAGTAGAGGTACATAGAGGCAGCATCGATCACTATCCAGTACAACCAGTTTTCAAGCACTTTACGGGCTACCAGATAGGTGGTCACCACGGCAAAGCATGTTGTCAGGCTATCCAAGTAGGCCAATTCAGCATGGGTGTAGTTGTCCATCACATAGCCGATGACCAGCGCCACCATTAAGGTGCTCAGAATGATGATGCTATGTCGCCAGAGCGACCAGGAGGCAATCGCCAGTGAAGTATCTTGTCTGCCGCTGCGCCACATCCACCACCCCACTACAGCCATAAACATGTAGTAGAAGTTCAGTAAGGACTCCATCAGCAATGCACCATTCCAGTACATTACCGTGTAGATAAAGGTACTGGCAAAAGCCGCTGGCCAGCACCAGGAGTTCTCCCTGATCGCCAGTAACAAATACGCTGCGGATAAAATCACGGCCAGGTATTCCCACACCGACATCGCGGTAAACCCGGCCAGGGTTTCAATGAGCCACTGCATCATGACTGAGGCGACAGATCGCCACTGATGAACTTGCAAACAAATACGATTTTACCGAACTGCTCAAACGAGCGCTTCATTTCTGCCGATAAGGTGCTCATCAACAGCTCATACTCACCAAAGACTTGAGTAGACATGATATTGGTCAGTACTTTGAGCTGTGGGTGCTGATTGAGGCGCTCAATAAAGTCTTTAATAAAAGGAATATAGTCAGAATGTAATGGATATTTGCTGATCTCAACAGAGAGTTGCATCTCAGTGTCCTCGCCAGAGTAATAAAAGATTAGTTCGCAGTATGATTTAAATTGCGACCACCGTCGGTTAATGATCGGGGCCAATAATTGATCCAGTCCTGCTGATAGGTGATCTTGTTATCAGCGTTAAAGTGTAACACGGTTGTGAAGCGCCAGGGGCCCATTTCTCGCCCTTCATACTCAAAGCGGACGTAAGTGCCACGGATCACCGCACGGCGTTGTTGCTCATCGAGGATCACCTCGCTGAGTGTAAAGGTTTGCTCACCGTCCAGGATTTGCACGTTTCCCGCTGACCAGTTAAAAAACTCGGCCAGTGCCTGCTTGTTTTCTACGGCAAAGCCATAGTGCATGTCTTCCAGCTGCACCTCGTCGGCGTAAAAAGATAAGAATTGCTCGAAGTCTCGACGTGCCTGATAAGTGCTAATGTAGTCGCTGAGCGTTTGCTTGAGCGCACCAGGCGCTTGCGGTGACTGATGGGCCTGTTGTGTTACACCACAGCCAGCCATCGCTGCCGTGACCAGTAACACAAGACACACTGTGAGTTGTGTGATGATTGTTGCGCGCAAACCTACCTCCGGGTATGAGTGTCAATCTGAAACGGGCCCTGCATAAGGGCCTGTCGATTGTATCATACCTAACCGGGATGATCTGTGCCGACGCTCGCTAGGCGCCAACTATCCCCAGGGGTTGTGCACTTTGCCAGGCTCCACGGGTAAAGTCCGGAATAGTGACCGACTCGCTGCGGTTAGCGACCGAAAATGCAGATAAGGGCGAGATCACCGACCAGGCCGCGCCATCATACACATCCTGATCCAAAGGCTCGCCATTGCGCAGACAATAAATCATCCGCCAGAACATTAAGAAGTCCATGCCACCATGACCACCGTTGCGCTCAGCTTCGGCCCCCATTTTCAACCATAAGGGGTGGTCATACTTGGCATACCAGGCACTCATATCCTCATCCCACTCATGAAACGATTTGGTGCCCCCCTGCTCCAGCGCAATGCGATTCGGGAACCCGGCAAATACGCCGTTGGTGCCCTGGATTAAATTATGTCGGGAGTAAGGGCGCGGTGTCGTCGTATCATGCTGGATCATGATAGAGCGGCCTTTAACCGTTTTTACCAAAGTAGTATTCATATCCCCGGCCACATATTGCCACTGGTTGCGCTGATGGTCCGGCGCAAACTCACGCGCAGCATAAGCAGCGCGGCCCAGTGCCGGCGAGCTCATAGACGTCAGATAATCAAACCTATCGCCCCGGTTGATATTCATATACTGAGAAACCGGGCCTAAACCATGAGTGGGATAGAGATTGCCATTGCGTTTAGTGTGCCACTCAGTGCGCCAGGAGCCGGTTTTATGCTCCAGCTCTTTCATCTGCCAGCGCAGCTCGTGAATATAGGCGGCTTCGCCGTGTAACAGCTCACCAAACAGGCCCTGTCGCACCATATTCAGCACCATCAACTCGTCGCGACCATAGTTGACGTTTTCCATCATCATACAGTTTTTCTGGGTCCGCTCGGCGGTATCAACCAACTGCCACATCTCTTCAACCGTCAGGGCGAGTGGCACCTCAACAAAGGCATGCTTGCCACTTTCCATGGTATCCACAGCCATTGGGGCATGCCAGCGCCACGGGGTTGAAATGATAACGATGTCAATATCGTCCCGGGCAAGCATTTCACGGTACGCAAATTCAGAGCCCTGATACAGCGCAGGCGCCTTCACTCCGCGCTCGGTGAGATAATTGGCTGAACGCTGTAACACTTCATCATGTGTGTCACACAAGGCAACAATCTCGGCCCCGTCGATGTGACTCATGCGTTTAACATGGCCATAGCCCCGCTGACCTACGCCAATAAATCCAACACGCACCACGTCCATTTTAGGCGCTATCAGTCCAATGACTGATTTACCCTGGCGCTCTGGTACATGTTGCAATGGATCGGTCTTGCTCTGCGCACACCCGGAGACCACGCCTGCGGCCGCCGCAACCCCGGCAGCTTTAAGGAAATCCCGGCGATTTAGATTTGTCATTATTATTATCCTCGAAGATACTTCTCCTGCACGCTAACGGATTGTACACAGGGTTGCAAAAGCATTGCGACAAATAGATGTTTAATCGGTACAAAATGAATGCTAATACCAATTTGCTTAATTAAGTGTTCTATTTTGAGGCAAGAAAATAGGGTCGATAACGAGGCAAAAGTTTGCGAACTCATACCTTAGGTAAAGGTTCTAAATGAGAAACTTTTAACACTGTTAGCGTCAT
>NZ_PPUZ01000049.1:0-111037 GCF_004212645.1 Pseudoalteromonas rubra
TTCCACCACCCGGGCATCGGGCTGCTTTCGCATGTGGAGTTTGTTGAGAAAATGGAGGCGGAACCCGGAGTCGAACCGAGGTAGACGGATTTGCAATCCGCTGCATGGCCACTCTGCCATTCCGCCACACTACTCTGACTAAGTCAGACAAAGAGAAATTGGAGCGAGTAACGAGGTTCGAACTCGTGACCTCAACCTTGGCAAGGTTGCGCTCTACCAGCTGAGCTATACTCGCACTCCGAAAGGGTTTGAAAGCGTTTACGCTAAATCCCATTTAAATTCAAAACTTTCAACATATTGAAGTGTTTTGAACTTCTCTTTTTGTTAGGCTGTTGCCTCTCAACACGGACGCATTCTACAGAAGTTCCGGGAGGCGTCAACATAAAAAATGAAGCTTTTTAATCGTTTGCTTATTTTTTATCTAAAACGCTTTGTATTCAGCCAAAGAATACTAAGATTTAACCAATTCAGTACGAGCAGCATAGAAATACTGCACCATAGACACCACAGTCAGCAAAGTGGCAATGGCTAACAATGCATAACTTAGCATCACCATCCAGGGCGCAAACTGCCAAATCAAACCAATAATGGCCAGCATTTGTGCAGCGGTCTTAAACTTGCCCATCCAGGACACCGCCACATGACCACGCTTACCCTGCTCTGCCATCCACTCTCTGAGGGCTGAGATAACGATTTCACGACTAATAATGACAATGGTAGCAATGGTCATAAACATGTTTTGATAATGCGTTGCCAGCACCACCAGCGCCACACTCACCATCACTTTGTCGGCTACGGGGTCTAAAAAAGCGCCAAAGGGCGTTGACTGTTCCAGCTTGCGAGCCAGGTAGCCATCAAGAATATCGGTTACCGATGCCAGCCAAAAAATAAAAGCGGCAGCAAAAAATGCCCATGAATAAGGCAAATAGAAGATCACTGCAAATACAGGAATAAGTAACAACCTAAATGTTGTGAGCGTGTTTGGAATGTTCCACATAACTACTAAGAGAGACTCTTTTTTACTATGTTCGCATGAACGCTTAAGCTTTGTCATGCAAATGGTTAAATATCTTTTCAGCCAGCTGAGGGCTGATCCCGGGCACTTGTTTTAGTTGTTGTATATTGGCGGCTTTTACGCCCTGCATTCCTCCAAGGTATTTAAGCAGTGCCTGGCGTCGCTTCAGGCCTACGCCTTCAATTTCTTCCAGAACGGATTGCGTGCGTTGTTTTTGACGCTTACTTCTGTGTCCCGCTATCGCAAAACGGTGAGACTCATCACGAATATGCTGGATCAAATGCAGTGCCGGAGAGTCGCTTTCCAGGTTAATGGTTTTGCGTCCGCCATCGATCAGCAGAGTTTCTAACCCTGGCTTACGGCTGGTGCCTTTTGCCACACCGATAAGCATTGGCAACTTCTCCAGTGTCCAGGATTCGAAAAACGACTCTGCTCTGGACAGCTGGCCTTTACCGCCATCGATAAAAATAATATCGGGCACTTTATCGGGATCTGTGACTTTGCCGTAGCGTTTGTTTAATGCAAATGCCATGGCCGCGTAGTCGTCTCCCGGCGTAATACCCGTAACATTATAACGGCGATATTCTCGATTGTTAGGCCCTTGCCCGTCAAACACCACACATGATGCCACGGTGTTTTCTCCCATGGTATGACTGATATCAAAACACTCCATGCGGTTGATATCCGACACGCCCAGCGCCGCCTTTAGTTTGGCATACCGTTTGTCGATAGAGTCCTGCGCATTTTGCTTCACCATAATGCTGTTCAGGGCATTCTTGTTGGCAAGCTCCAGATACTGCGCACGCTCTGAGCGCGCATTCACCCTGAGCTGAACTTTGCGCTCGGCAACCTGTGTCAGCGCTGCGGCCAGGTCGTCCAGCTCAGCAATGTCGAACGGCAATACAATATCTTTGGCTATCCGGCCATGACTGCCAGTCGACACATAATACTGGCCGACAAAACTGGTGAGGATCTCATCTCGACCTGAATCTTTGGGAATTTTTGGAAAGAAGGTTTTTGATCCCAGCACTTTATGCTCGCGGATCATCAACATATGAATGGCGCACAGGCCGTTAAGCTGTGCAAAGCCGATTACATCCATTTCAGCGAAATTACCCGCAACAGACTGTTGCTCCTGCATCTGACGCAGCAGCGCGATTTGATCCCGAAACTTGGCGGCTGCTTCAAAATTCAGCGCCATGCTCGCCTGCTCCATTTTCCCGACCAAAGTCGCAATCACCTGATGTGATTTACCGCTCAGAAACTGGCGTACCATATCAACCTGCTCGGCGTAGTCTTCGTCACTGACTTTCGCCACACAAGGCGCTGAGCAGCGCTTCAGTTGATATTGCAAGCAAGGCCGACTGCGCGCCCGATAATAAGCGTCTTCGCATTGTCTGACGGGGAAAATTTTCTGCATCAGTCGCAAGCTTTCCGACACCGCAGCACTGCTGGGGAAAGGGCCAAAGTACTCGCCCTTTTTCTTTCTGGAACCACGATGAAACGCAAGTCGGGGATGGCGATGATCGGTCAGTAAAATATAAGGATACGACTTGTCATCGCGCAACAGAATATTGTACCTGGGTTGGTACTTTTTGATCAGGTTGTTTTCGAGCAGCAAGGCTTCGGTTTCGGTATTCGTCAAAGTGACTTCGATATGACGAATATTGCTCACCAGAACCCGGGTTTTAGCATCCGGTATATTGCTGCGAAAGTAGCTACTGACGCGCTTTTTGAGGTTTTTGGCTTTACCGACATAGATCACCTGGTGGTCTTCGTCATACATACGATAGACACCAGGTTCCGTGGTCAGCGTTTTAAGAAACGCCTGACTATCAAACACTGCCATGGCTGAGAATTATCTCTATTCAGAACAACACGCTCACCTAGTGAGAGCTGTCGATATCAATCATTTTGTGGCGGATCGCCAGGTGTGTTAACTCGACATCACCGCTGACGTTAAGCTTCTCAAACATGCGATAACGGTAGCTGTTGACCGTTTTTGAGCTCAGGTTGAGCCTGTCTGCTATGTCCTGCGCTTTTTCACCTTTGGTGATCATCAGCATGATCTGAAGTTCACGATCTGACAATGACTGGAACGGGTTTTCATCCACTTTGCCGCTAAACTGCGCCAGCGCAATTTGCTGTGCAATTTCAGGGGCAATGTAACGTTGACCGGCATTCACAGCACGGATTGCATTGATCATCTCATCCGGGCCGGCACTTTTGGTTAAATAACCGTGTGCACCAATCTGCATAACCTTGCTGGGAAACGGATCTTCGCAATGCACAGTCAGCACAATCACTTTTACATCCGGACAGTAGCGACAAATTTTCTTGGTTGCTTCCAGACCGCCAATACCTGGCATATTCATATCCATTAATACGATATCAGGTTCACTCTGACGACAATAACTGACCGCCTCTTCACCCGTTTTAGCCTCTCCGACCACTTTAAACCCGCGTACATCATCCAGAATACGCTTAATACCGGTTCTGACAAGTTCATGATCATCAACTAAAAGTACGTTAATCAACGGGTAACCCTCACACTAGCCTTGGTAACGGCAATAACTGCCAAATGTCGTCTATATAATCGTCTGATTATGCATGCATAATGCCTGCATTATGCTTTGCAAGGGTAACACAGAAAATTGCAAAGCATAATCAATTCGAGTTTCTACTTTAGGTAAAAACAGCCTTTAGTATTAGAGCCTGGCTATGAATTGCCATGCAACCTCAGGTCCTGCTCTGAGAAACGGTCTACCCACAGGGCAATAACACCATCGCCGGTTACATTACAGGCTGTACCAAAGCTATCTTGTGCCAGATACAAGGCAATCATTAGAGCAACGGCACTTTCATCAAAGCCCAGCATAGTGCTCAGCAGACCCAGTGCCGACATCACTGCCCCACCCGGCGCACCCGGTGCCGCAATCATAACGATGCCCAGCATAAAAATGAAAGGTAACATCTGGCTCAGAGATGGTAATGTCATCTCAGGTGAAAGCAGCATCACGGCCATCGTACAGGTCACTATGGTGATTGTTGACCCTGACAGATGAATAGTGGCGCATAAAGGTACTGTGAAGTTGGCCACTTCTTCTTTCACATTATTTGATTTACTGGCACGCAGTGAAACCGGAATGGTCGCTGCGCTGGACATAGTACCAATGGCGGTAAAATAAGCTGGCAGCATATTTTTAATCAGTTCAAGTGGATTGCGCTTTAGTAAGATGCCTGAGCTGATATACAAAAATGCCAGCCACAGCCAGTGCATCGCCACAGCCGCCAGTAGCACCACGCCAAACGTGCTCAGCGTATCTGCCACGGTACCCGCAACAGCCATTTCTGCAAATACACCGGCAATATAGAATGGCAGTGCAGGAATAATCACTTTAGCCAGCAGCGCATCAATCACATCACGCCCCTGATCAACCACTTGCTTAAGCTGAGTCAGGTGAAGCTGACTGATCCCTATACCGAAGACAAATGCCGTTGCCAGCGCCGTCATGACCCCCATCAGCGGCGGCACTTGCAGCTTAATAAGGCTTTCTATTTTAGTGGCCTCTGCAGCCTGGTAAGCAACACTGCCTTCAAACATGGGCACAGCCAGACTAACTAGAAGGACGGCCAGAGTACCGGCAATGACCGTAGAGCCGTAAGCGAAGCCAACAGTCTTACCTAACAAATGGCCAGACGCCTTGGGTAATCCCGCAATACCGGATGCGATATAAAACAAGATGATCAGTGGAATAGTAAAAGAGATCAGCTGCCCGATGATGACCTTAACGGTATAAAGCAGTTCGACCATCAGCATAGGCAAATAAAAGCCCGCCAGTACACCGGCGAAAATACCGGCGACAAGTTTTAAAATAAGAGACATACAACACGCCTGATTGAAAACAGATTCGCCTTTTTACCATGGAATGACAATGCAGGTACATAGTTCTGCGATATGACTTGACCAACTGTTCACAAAACATAAATAAAATACCACTCAACCCGGCCACTTTGCTGTTAAACGCTAAACAATTGTTCACACTGTATCTCTGGTATTTAATGCGCCATCAAAGTTGTGCTATCAAACCCACTAATAATGTTAAATAAAGTTTTAAGCTCACTCTCAATCGTTGCACCCTGCCTGTGGTTCAGTGCTCCCAGCCTTGCCGCCGAGCCTGCCATTCCTTATATCAATGCCAGCGTGAACATCGACGGAAAAATAGATGAAACCGTATGGCAACAGGCAAAGCTCATTGCCATAGACAACGTCACCTGGCCATACGAAAATACGCAAAGCCCGGTGACAACCAGTGTACGGGTATTTGAAAATGGTCAGTCGTTGTTTCTGGCCTTTGATGCCAAGGACCCCGACCCAGCCCAGATCAGGGCGTTTTTCCGCGACCGGGATCGCGGCTGGAACGACGACCTCGTCGGCATAAAAATTGATTCTTTCAACAACGGCCGCAGTGCTTATCAGTTTTTTATTAATCCCCTTGGTGTCCAGCAGGATTCCATAGAAAACGTACTCAGTGGCAGCGAAGACAGCTCCTGGAACGGTATCTGGGATTCCGCAGGCCAGATTAATGACTCAGGCTATGTGGTTGAAGTAGAGATCCCACTGCGTGTGCTCAACTTTGACGACAGTCAGGACACCAAAACCATGGCCATGGAATTTTTGCGTTTTTATCCGCGCAGTGAGCGACTGCGGATTTCCAGTATGCAAATTGCCCATGAAAACCAGTGCTGGGTGTGTCAGATGCCAGCATTCACCGGGTTTTCTGGTGCCAAACAAAACAGCAACCTTGCCGTGATCCCGGCGATGGTGGTCAGTCAGCAGCAAACCAGAGACATAGACGGCAGCACTATCCCGGACTGGGAAAACGACACTAACTATGAGCCAGGACTGGACGTTAAATGGGCCATTACACCGGATACCACTTTAAACGCCACGCTGAACCCGGATTTTTCTCAGGTAGAAGCCGACAATGGGCAGCTCAGTGTAAACAACAGCTTTAGCTTATTCTTCCCGGAAAAACGCGCATTTTTTCTCGACAATGCGGACTATTTTTCCTCCCATATTAACCTGCTACATACCCGAAACATTGCCGCGCCCGATTATGGTGCTAAATTAACCGGCAGCAAACAGGGCCACACCTATGCCGCTTTTGTGACTAACGATGAGTTTACCAATGTCATGGTGCCGGGCAATTTGGGCTCCAGTGTGGTTTCATTAGAGCAAAAAAGTGAAAACGCAGCACTGCGCTACCGATATGATGCCAACGAGACGCTGTCTGTGGGCGCCTTAACCACAACCCGGCAAAGTGAAGACTACAAGAATCAGTTGCTCAGCTTGGATGGTAAGTACGAGCCCACCGCAAACGATACCTTTAAAGCACAGATCCTGACTTCAAAAACCGACTACGACCCGGCCATGGTAAAAGAGTTGTGCGACGACGAAACGCTGGAAAACTGTGAAATAGACGAAAGTGTGTTGCGTACTCAACTTGAGGATGACAACCAGGGTCTGGGCTATATGCTCGACTATCGTCATAACCAGAAGCACTGGAAAGCCTTTGCCAGCTATCGCAACTATGACGCTGCACTGCGCGCCGACATGGGCTTTTTATCTCAGGTCGATTTCAATAAATTCGTCACCGGCTTTGAATACCGCTGGTATGGTGATGAACAGACCTGGTGGAACCGCACCCGCTGGTATACCGACTGGGATATCAGCCACAATGAAAATGGCGAACTGCTGGAAAAAGAAATTCAGAGTAACATAGCCATCAGTGGTCCGCTGCAAAGTACCATTGACTTTGGCGTTGATCATCGTAAGCGTACCGGTTTACGTCATGACGAATCCAGCCTGGCCATTGACGGCAATACCGATCTGTTTAGCGAAAACACTCAGTGGATCTATCTGGAGAGTAAGCCCGCGCCGGGCGTGTTCAGTGGATTGACGCTACGCACAGGCAACCGTGTCGATTTAGCCAATAACCGTATGGCAGATGAACGTTATATCCGCCCTTTACTGGACTTTTACCTTGGCCAGCATTTTGAGGTGCGCCTGCGTCACACCTATCAGAAACTCACCGCTGATGGCATGGAGGTGTTTACCGCAAACCTCAGCGACATACGTTTTACTTATCAGTTTAACATCAACAGCTATCTGAGACTGGCCTTCATCAAAACGGATATTCGCCGCAATCAGGCCAACTATATCGACGATGTAGACAGTCAGTACAAACGCCTGAGTACGCAACTGCTCTACGCATATAAACTGAACCCGCAAACCGTGTTTTTTGCAGGCTACTCAGACAATGGCTATCAGGATGACGACCTGAGCAAAATCAGCAAAGATAACAAGACGTTCTTTGCCAAGTTCAGCTACGCCTGGTTGCTGTAAAGCCCGCTGCATACAGCCAATCAGAGATGCAAAATCTGCTTGGCTGTATATTGCTCTTTTATTATACATATTTATTTTTTTATTCCATCAAGGCATAAGCCTTTTTAATATATCTTATAGCCATTCTTTCCTTTCGTTTTGCTACAACCCCAGTAAAGTGTGACTAGTATTAAATATCCTTAGCTCATTCAAGGGAAAATTATGTCGAACGTTTTTGCAGATAACAGCCTGTCTATTGGCAACACCCCGATCGTTAAACTTAACCGTGTAACCGGTGGCAATGTCTTTGCCAAGATTGAATCTCGTAACCCGAGCTTCAGCGTAAAGTGCCGCATCGGCGCTTCCATGATTTGGGAAGCTGAAAAAGCCGGCTTGCTAAGCGAAGGCAAAGAACTTATCGAGCCTACCTCAGGTAACACAGGTATTGCACTGGCATTTGTTGCTGCATCGCGCGGTTACAAACTGACACTGACTATGCCAAACACAATGAGCCTTGAGCGCCGTAAACTGCTTAAAGCCCTTGGGGCAAACCTGGTACTGACCGAAGGTGCCAAAGGCATGAAAGGCGCCATTGAAAAAGCCAATGAAATCCTCGCTGGTGACCCTGAAAAATATGTGCTGCTACAACAGTTCGAAAACCCGGCTAACCCGAAAATCCATGAAGAGACCACAGGTCCTGAAATTTTCGAAGCAATGGACGGTGCGATTGACTACTTCGTTGCAGGCGTGGGCACTGGTGGTACGATTTCAGGTGTAACGCGTTACCTGAAAAAAGAAAAAGGCCTGGACGTTAAGTCTATCGCGGTAGAACCTGTTGACTCAGCGGTTATCTCTCAGGCGCTGGCAGGTGAAGAATTGAAACCTGGTCCACACAAAATTCAGGGCATTGGCGCAGGCTTCATTCCTGGTAACCTGGACCTTGAACTGCTGGATGGGACTGAGCAAGTATCTAACGAAGATGCGATTGCCATGGCACATCAGCTAATGAAAGATGAAGGTATCTTAGTGGGTATTTCATCTGGTGCAGCGGTCGTTGCAGCAAAACGCCTTGCTGAGAAGCCGGAAAATGCGGATAAAAACATCGTGGTTATCCTGCCAAGTGCGACAGAGCGCTACCTGTCGAGCCCACTGTTCGCCGATGAATTTTCGGAACAGGAATTAGTGCAGTAATCTAAGCACACCGTACCTGTCAGACTAATTGTCTAGAATAAGGCCAGCAAAATGCTGGCCTTATTGTCTTCTTCCCTTCCTTTTAGCGTGATAATGTCTAGACTTAATGAATAATAGATGTAGCCAAAAAGCAAACTCATCGCTTTATTTTTAAACGCTTTTATCTTAACTGTGGGCACCGGGAAACACGTTATGAAAACACTCACCAGGGTCGTATTGTTGCTGTTACTGTGTAGCGCTTCTCTGAGCACCTTTGCCAGCCTGAACGTTGGTTATTTCAAGCAAGGAAAGTACATCATGGTTCAGGGAGAGCAATACCGTAACGGCTATCTCTATAACAAGAGCGGCGACAAGCCACTGTTGCATCTGGTGACGCTGGACTGGCCGCCTTATATCGGCGATCAGTTATGTAATAAAGGCTGGGTGTTTCAGTTTACCATCTCGATACTGGCCGATCAGGATTACCCTGTTTATGTTGAATTCCTGCCCTGGGCAAGGGCCGTTAAGGCTGTTGAATCAGGCCGGGCAGACATTCTTTTCCCCGAGTACTTTATCGAAGATGCCTCACCATCAGACAACTACCAGGGCAAAACACGCCGCGAGTTACTGGCACTGTCTAACGCCTACCCGGGCGGAGAAATCGCCCTGCTGAAACGCCGCGGTGAGGCAGACAACTTTGAGGGCAACCTTAATGCACTCAAAGGGGCAACCATAGGGGTAGTGCGTGGCTATCAGAATACCCCGGAATTTGACGCCATGATGGACAATAATGAGTTTGTGATTGTTGAGGCCGTTGACGACCTGCAACTGGTAAAGCTGCTGGTAGGCAAGCGCGTTGACCTGATCATTGGCGACCCTAAAGTACTGCGCTTTACCGTAAGCTATTCAGATCTGAGTAAATCAGAAAAGGTGACTTTGTTAAGAGGGCTGGAAAACGTGGAGCCCGCTTTGCGATACAATAACCTTTATTTTGCGCTCAGTAAGGCCAAGCCTAACTGGCGGGGCGTACTCAACGACATCAACAAAAGCCTTTACTTATTCAAGAACAGCGGCGAAACCAATCGCATTATCGAAATGGGCAGCTCTGAATGTTATTGAGCAAAGATGCTCACTGCGCAAGATTTGAATATTTTTCCTGGAAGAAGGCCAATAGACTAGCCTGACTTTCATTTAGTTCAGGAAAATAGCCATGTCTGTCAACCACGACGAGGCGTCTCACGGCGCTGAGCGCCTCGCAAACGAGCCTGTAATAAGCTTGTTTGTTAAACACTTTATTCCAATCTGTATTGGCATGCTTGTCATTGGTCTTTATAACCTTATCGACGGCCTTTTTATCAGCCATTTTGTTGGTGAGCAAGCACTGGGGGCCGTTGCCATGGTGTTCCCCATACAAATGGGCATTGCCGCTCTGGCTGCCATGCTCAGTGCCGGTATGGCCACGCTCGTTACGCGCCAGCTGGGTGCCCAACAGCGTGCAAAGGCGGGACTGATAATAGGCCATACATTACAAATCGCCGCCGCCCTGAGCACAATACTGCTGCTTTTAGGCTGGCTCTACCCACTGGAAATATTAGACTGGTTGAGCGTACAGGCGGTATTTAAAGCTGATGCATATGCTTACCTGCACCCCATAATCCTATTTAGCTTTGTTACCATACAGCTGCCTGTACTTGGTGACATTTTCCGTGCTGAAGGACAGCCGCAAAAGCTAATGCTGTTAATGTTAACGGCCTCAGGGCTCAACATCTTACTGGATTACGTGTTTATTGCCGTATTCGATTGGGGCGTGTCGGGCGCAGCTATTGCCACAATCACATCACAGGCCGCCGCATTGGTCATGGCCATTTTTATGCTTAGGCGCTCAAACAAACTTAGCCAAATTCACTTTGCATTTAAGCCAGGTAAGTGGCTAGCCATTTTGGCTACCGGCGCGCCCATACTGATCACTCAGCTATGTCTTGGCTGGCAAACCGCGCTCATGAATATTCAACTGATAAAGATAGCCGATGAAAACTGGCTGATAGCATACGGCATGTTAAGTCGGGTGCTGGCCTTCGCGACCCTGCCCCTGGTTGCTATGCTGGTCACCTTTCAGACTTTGTGCGCATACAACTTTGCCGCACAGAATATGGCCCGTGTACGCAAATCGATTAAAATAGCACTGCTGTCGATGGTGCTCTATGCAACACTACTGATCCTTGTTTTAGTCGGGTTTGCCTTTAGCATTATGACCTGGTTTACCGAGCAGCCTGAGCTTATTGCAAAGGGCGAGATCATAATACATTCGGCACTGTGGGGCTTACCACTCATTGCTTTTATGCTGCTCGCCAGTGGTTTTTATCAGTCTATTGGCGATACACGCCGGGCCAGCTTTTTTAGTGCACTCAGAGTCTTATTTGTGTTTACACCTTTGCTGCTGACTTTGCCATTGTGGTTTGAGCTTAATGGGATCTTTATGGCGATTGTCGGTGCCGACGTTATCGCCGCACTGGCCACCTGCACTCTGTGTTGGATTCACTACAAAAAGACACGCTTAAATCGATTGGAAGTTTCTAATGCAGCATATTAAACAGCACAACAAGCATCGCGACTTGTATTTCGAACGGTTAAAGCCCGTGGTCGCTTACATCCACAACCATCCAGACCAATCCGTTACGCTGGAACAGGCGGCTGTGCTCAGTCATTTTTCCAAATATCACTTTCAGCGCATCTTTTCTGCTCTGATGGGAGAATCACTGACGCAATACAGTAACCGGGTACGGCTTGAGCGCGCCGCCTCTTTGCTGTTTTTTCATCCAGATAAAAGTGTCACGGACATTGCGCTGGATTGCGGCTACTCAGGCAGCGCCAACTTTGCGCGCTCTTTTAAAGAGCACTATGGCATTACGCCAGTCAGTGTAAGAAAAACAGAGCGACTAAGAAAACAACTGGCAAATAGCCTGACACCACAAAAGATAAACGTAGAATTACTCATGCAGCTGCAAGCTGAAAGGGTGTCAGTAAACCCACCTGCGCTTAACCCAACTCCGGAGCGGATCATAAACATAGACTCGATGACGCTGTGTACACTCAGAGCACCTCGGGGTTATCACCTCGACGGGATCTGGCAGTGCTGGGAGCAACTTAAGCTGTGGGCTCAGACACATGATCTGGACCCGCAAACGACGACTAAACTTGGATTCGGTCACGATAATCCGCTATTTACCCCGCTGGACAAAGCCAGGTATGACGGAGCGCTGGTGATACCGGTCAGATTAAAATCAGCCGTTTTGAGCCCTTTCAGGCTCAGCACCTTAGCGGCGGGTCAGTACGCTGTTTTTCGCTATCACGATTTGCTGGGGAATTTGCTGCCGTTTCAGCTGGCACTGTATGCCGCCTGGTTACCAACCAGTGGCTTTGAGCCGGACGATGCGCCGTTAATCGAACACTACAATCAACCCGCTGAGCGCAACAACGAGGCAGACCCTGCAAGCCACGTGATTGCGCTGGAGATTTGGCTAAAGGTGAAACCGCTGGCTAAAGCAGCACCGGTTAGCTGATCCCTATGTATTTATGTACTTGCACAGATAAGCGCCAGTTTTTCTGTTTACAGGTATCGATTGCCAGCTTAGTGGCTTTGGCCTTCTGGCTGATAGGTTGCAAATAAACCAGCTTAGGTTGCACGCCGGTTTGCTCAAACAAGGCCTCCAGCTCTTCCACATGCTTTTCCATCGCGACCGGATGCTTGATTTCATCCGCCCTTTGCATGGCACTGGTCAGCACTTTGTAGCCTCCGCGCATATTGATTTTTGGAGAGACCGTGACCCAGGTTTCTTTCGGAACCAGGATCTCAAAGGTGCCACTGGTTTCAACCTGAGTATGGTACCCGTTTGCATGTAATGCGTCACACAAGGGGTTGAGGTCGTACATACAAGGCTCGCCGCCTGTGATCACAACATGCTTTGCGGTGTAACCGCGCTCTTCAAACAAAGCTAGTAATTGCTCAGGTGTCGCATTGGCCCAGTAGTCGGAGTCCGCTTTCTTTTCGACTGTTTGTTCAAGGCTCACAAGATAAACCGGATCGACCTCCCAGGTCTGCTTGGTATCACACCAGGCGCAACCAACAGGACACCCCTGCAAGCGCACAAAAATGGAAGGCACGCCAGTGTGGCTGGCTTCACCCTGGATGGTTTCAAACACTTCATTGATCTTGTACAAAACAGCTCCGAACTCACTTTACATCCCGGGATCAAACCGGATACATGACGATTTAACAAGGTTTACATTTTACATTGGCGACAGCCACAACACTGAAAAACAGGCATTATCTGACCCGTCTGATTGTCATTTTTTCAGCGGCCGTGTAGTATATCGCGCCCTGACATAAACCTCTATTAAAATTGCGAGCAATGTCAGTGAGTATTCGAGCACATAAACGAGGCAAACCAATGAGCGAAAAAGTCGTTGTTATTTATTCCGGTGGTATGGATTCATATACGGTCCTGAACAAAGCACTCAAGTCAGGCTATGAGGTCTATGCACTGTCTTTTAATTATGGCCAGCGCCATGTGAAAGAGCTCGAAGTTGCCCGCCAGGCCTGTGATGAACTCGGCGTCGCGCATAAAATTGTCGATATTTCCGCTATCAATCAGCTGATCGGCGGCTCATCACTGACTGATGATATTGATGTTCCTGAAGGCCACTATGAAGAAGAAAGCATGAAAAGCACGGTGGTGCCGAATCGCAATATGATCTTACTGTCTCTGGCCGTGGGCTATGCGGTGTCGCTCAAGGCAAGCAAAGTCTTCTACGGTGCCCATTCTGGCGACCACGCAATTTATCCGGATTGTCGCCCCGAGTTTGTTAAGAAAATGGACGACGTCTGTCGTATCGCCAATTACGAAGAAATTGAAATTGTCTGCCCTTATCTGAACAACACTAAGATTGAGATCCTCACTGACGGCCTGAAAATGGGACTCGACTACAGTAAAACCTGGACCTGCTATAACGGTCGTGAAAAAGCGTGCGGCAAATGTGGCGCCTGTCAGGAGCGCCTGGAAGCCTTTTCACTTAACCAGGCAAGCGATCCTTTACCTTACGAATAACCCCCTCCTTCATAAAATGGGCGCCCTGTGTGCCCATTCGCTCAATCACATCTTGAAACAGATCAAGCCAAGATCTCTGCCCGATAGTTTGCTAACCTAGGGCCATCAAAGTGAAAAGGGAGCTACAGGTATGTCTGGCACGACCATGGTTTTTTTAATTGTTTTAGTGGCAGTGGGCTTTGGCGTTATCCGCGATATCTTTGCTAAGCGCCTTGAAATGAAAAAACTCGACGGCATGAGTGCGGCCGAAAAGCAGGCCATGCAGGATGAAATTAAACAACTCAAAGCGCGCGTAGCCACCCTGGAGCAAATCATCACCGATGATGGCTATCAGGTTGCAAAAGAAATCAACAAGCTGTAGATACCAGCCAATCTGTGCTGACTGGTATCATCTGAGTCATTAAAACGGCTTAAGGCTAAGCGCTCGTTGCCGCAGGTTGTGATTTAGCAGCCGACTTTTTGGTCTCAACAACCACTGGTTTTTTCTTATCGAAGATCCCTAAGCGAATGCGGATAAAGTGCAGAATTTCCCGTGCCACATCCACATCTACAGCCGCTTCGAGCCCTTCAAAACCAGGACTTGAGTTGGCTTCACAGATCTTAAAATGTTCTTCATCAAACAACAGATCAATCCCCGCCATATCCAGGTTCAGGATATTGGCCGTTTGAGTTGCCAGCCATTCGATCTCCGGGGTGATCGGGTGAGACAGGCCTTTTGCGCCCGCACTCACGTTGGCCTTAAAGTTCGCACCACCAGAATTGCGCTCCATACAGGCAACCACCCGGCCGCCTATCGTCAGTACTCGTAAGTCTCTGCCATGACTGGATTTAATAAACTTCTGCAAAATAATATTGGCTTTCGGGCTGGTCGCTTCAATAAGCTGCATCAAATCGTCAAACTCACTACGAGACTTAGATAAGAACACCCCACTGCCCTGCGAACCAGAAAGCGTTTTTACGACTACAGGAAAACCAATTTGCTTTTCTACCAGGTCGATATTCACCGGGAATTTTACCAACATGGTTTTCGGCGTAGGCAAATTCTGCTGTGCCAGGATCTGTTGCGCAAACAACTTATCCTTAACCGTTTCGATGGCTTCTGAGCTGTTAAAGCAATGCACACCAAGGCGCTCCAGATGGCGAATGATCGCCAGCGCAAAGTAGGTTGTGCCTGCGCCCATACGCGGCAGCACAAAGTCGGGCAATGAGACCGGCTCGCCATCGATCAGAACACTCTGATCGTCTTCCCGGGATACCAGCAGATCGAACTGATCGGGAGAATACACCTGCAGATCAATATTCTCTTCCTGAGCGACTTGCAGCAGTCGTTTGATCTCATAAGTTTCAGGTTTTAGCAGGGTCGCTGAGTCTTTGTATATAATCCATCCGCGCATTGGGGCTCTCTGTTGTTGCTCGTGTTTCAAAGCGCGAATTATGAAAAGCTGCGGATACAAAGTACAACAAAATTATTTTCTCGTCAGGATAAGAAAATTCCTGCCTGGCGTATTAGTCCAGCAATGCCAGTGTTTGTTCAATGAACGGGCTTGGATCGTCAGGTACCAGTAAGCACACCTGCTTGCGCGCACGGGTCAGTGCGACATAAAACAGCCGGCGCTCTTCAGCATCCAAAAATGTCTCAGCCTCAGGCAATAGCGCCTCGATAATAGCGGCACTTTGCTGCCTGGCAGGCACACTATTGCTGTGTAATCCCAGCAGAATACAAAAATCCGCTTCTTTGCCTTTAGCACCATGAAAGGTCAGTGCCGTTATCCGGGCACGCACAAAGCGCTGTGAGAGCGCGGCAAGTGCTTCTGCTGAGGGCAAATACTTGTGATTGCGTGCCAGCAGCAGTACCGTGCAAGGCTCAGCCGTGAGATCCATAAACCCATCTATTGCTGTGCTTAACGCATTGTCATTGTCCGGGCGCGCTATCAGTGCCGGGCAGGTTGCCACCTTGCTCGAATTAACCCGCTTCATTAATTGGTTCGGATTCTGACAAACAAACTCGCTGGCAATATCCAGTAACTGCTGAGGATAACGAAAAGTCATATCGAGCTGCTGAATGGTCGCCTCACCAAAGTGCTCGGCAAAATGCGTTGTCATGGAGATATCACCACCGCTGAAGCGGTATATCGCCTGCCAGTCATCGCCCACGGCAAACAGGGCATACTTATCGTTTTGCGCCAGTAAAGCTTTCAGTAAAGCAGCTCTTAATGGAGAAATGTCCTGGAACTCATCGACCAAAATGACGTGCCAGGGGCTTTTGAACTGGCCACTGCGAACCAGCTCAATCGCGCGAGTGATCATATCATCGAAGTCGATGCATTGTTCTTTTTGTAAATAGAGTTGGTAGTCGGTGAGCACTGGCCGAAAACAGCTGTTCCAGAGCTCAAACTCCTGACTAAGTGACTGAACTTTGCCCAGAAACAGTGCCTGCTTGTAAAAACTCAGCGCCTCAGAAAACTGACGAATAAGCTTTTGCACCGGATGAGAATCCAGATCCAGTTTGTCACAGTCCTCAGCCGCGCCGAACTGGCGCTTAAGTAGTGCAAGTAAATCACGCTGATAAAGCGACTCCTGACAGAGCGATGCCAGAGTCTCGGCTATAAACTGCGCTCTGGCGGTGTCATTTTGACTGAGTGCAGACAGTTTTGGTTTACAGCCCTCTGAGCGCGCAATGATCTCCAGGCCAAGGCTATGAAAAGTGGCACATTCCACATTCACCTTACTATGACCGAGCCTCTGCTGCATTTCAGCTGCAGCCTCTTTACCATACGCCAGCATCAGCACTTGCTCCGCCGTGGCCTGCTGCGAGTGTAACAGGTAAGCAGCTTTGGCGACCATCACACTGGTTTTGCCAGTTCCGGCCCCCGCTAGCAATAGCTGACGTTCATCCTGTACCACACAGGCGCGACGCTGCGCCTGAGTAAGTGGTTGACCACATATGGCGTCGAAAAAGGTTGCATAACGAGAAAGCTGAGCCTGAACATAAGCTTCTCTGAATTGCGCCAGATCGGCTTCCTGCCACGCATTGAGCTCCGCGACTGTATACTGGGCTTGCTGGACGACCTCAGGCAGAGCAAACTGACTTTGCCAGCCACTCCAGTACTTTGCCAGTTCACTAATGACGGAGCGCGTTGTAGCCCAGTAGCGTATCGACAGATAACGATATTGTAAAAGTTGTTCGATAGAGGTAATCGAACTTAGCAGGCGGGCTTTGTGCGTGTTTACCCAAAGTGTCTCTAGTTGGGGTTGCACCTCTGGACTCAGCGACTTTTTCAGTCGAACGGTCAATACTCTATTGCCGTCGTGACACACCAGACGCGTACCCAGCCAATCGACAAGCACAACAGGTGGCTGACATTGTTGCGTCCAGGTCAGTAACTCTTCACCGCCAGAGCGCATTATCTTTATTCCGTTCGCGCCTATCTCAACGGACTTAACGCTATGGAATACTCGGGAAATGAAATGAGCAGAAAAATGCATACAAAGGAGAACAAACTTATTTCTTTCATTGTAACTCAATAAAAGCAGAATAGAGCAGCTAAGTAATTTAAATTTAGGAGATTTATGAATCTGACAGGACTTTGAAGTACCGATTGGTGCGAATGGGGGGACTTGAACCCCCACGAGCTATGCTCACCACCCCCTCAAGATGGCGTGTCTACCAATTCCACCACATTCGCAATTCGGTGTAATGCATGCGTGCTTGACGCTTATGTTCTCTTTGATTATGAGAGAGCCAGTGCATTGCTGGCTCTGAGTTTGGTGCGAACGGGGGGACTTGAACCCCCACGAGCTATGCTCACCACCCCCTCAAGATGGCGTGTCTACCAATTCCACCACGTTCGCTAAGTGTTTTTTAGTTCGGGACGTCTGAGTTGTTTTGAGACTCTTCTGACGCAGGTACATCTTCAGAAGCCGGAGCAACGGTTGTTGCTGGTGCTTCCAGATTTTCCCATTGATCAGCCTGCTTGATTTGGCTTGCAGTCATACTTCCCAATACAATACTTAGCACGAAGAACACAGTTGCAAGTATTGTTGTTGTTTTGGTCATGAAGTTACCAGCACCTGATGAACCAAATACGGTTGCCGACGCGCCAGCACCGAAAGATGAACCCATGTCAGCGCCTTTGCCCTGCTGAATCAAGATCATTCCGATCAAAGACAGCGAGACAACCAAATAAATAACCAAAAGAATCTCGTACATTTACTTATCCCTTTGCACTTTCGCAGATAGCTTTAAAGCTTTCAGGTTTGAGACTTGCTCCGCCGATTAGGCCACCATCAATATCTGCCTGTGCGAATAATAATTCACTGTTACTTTCATTAACACTGCCGCCATAAAGAATGCGCAGTGCGTTTGCAACTTGTTCATCATAACCAGATAACAAGTCGCGTATATACTTGTGTGTCGCCTGGGCTTGCTCTGGTGTGGCTGTTAAACCGGTACCTATAGCCCAAACTGGCTCGTATGCTATCACAGAATTTGCCAGTGATGCTATGCCTAATTTTTTTATTACAGCTTCAAGCTGTTGTTTAACAACTTCTTCTGTTTTACCTTCCTCTCTTTGCGCTTGGGTTTCACCAATGCACAAAATAGGCGTCAGGCCGCTTTGTTGAGCTTGAGCGAACTTGTTCGCGACATCTTCATCCGATTCGCCGTAGATACTACGTCTTTCAGAGTGTCCTACCAAGGTGTAGTTTGCGCCTAAAGATTTAACCAGTGTAGCTTGTGTTTCACCCGTGTAGGCACCAGACTCAAACTCCGACACAGTTTGTGTGCCGCAATTCAGACCTGCAGATATTGCCTCTGAAAGCAAAACCGCCGGAGGAAAGATTAATACCTCACGCTGTTCGCCTGAGACTTGCGTACTCACCGCGGCAATTTCTTTTATCAGCTCGCTTGAGCCGTTCATTTTCCAGTTGCCTGCGACGATTGGCTTTCTTTGTCCCATGTAGTACTCCGCATCAGAAAGCGGGTGAGATACTAACGCCACTCACCCTAAGTTACAAGAAAAAAATGTGGATTTTGGTTTAGTTGCTCACAGATTCAACGACTTGAGCGATTTTGGTGGCAAAGTCAATAACTTGCTTCTCTTGCTCGGCTTCAACCATGACACGAACAACCGGCTCGGTTCCTGACTTTCTCAGCAGTACTCGACCCTTATCTGCCAGTTCAGCTTCCACCTCTTTGACGGTTTGCTTAACTACATCTGCTGAAACAGGATCGGTGCCTTTGGCATAACGCACGTTGATCATTTTCATCGGATATTTCACAAACCCGGCGCCCAAGTCTTTCAGTGTCTGGTTTTGTGCAACCATGGCAGCCAGTACCTGTAAGCTAGACACAATACCATCCCCTGTCGGGATAAGGTCCAGATTCAGCACATGGCCAGAGCTTTCACCGCCAATTGTCCAGCCGTGTTTCTGGAGCTTGCTCAAGACATAACGGTCGCCAACTTTACTGCGCTCAAACGGAATGCCTTTTTCTTTCAATGCATTTTCAAGACCCATGTTCGACATCACAGTACCGACCACACCGCCTTTTAATTGTCCGCTACGCTGAGCCTGAGCCGCAATGATGTAAACAATGTCGTCACCATCAAAGACACGTCCGTTGTGATCCACCATCATCACGCGATCACCATCACCATCGTAAGCAATCCCGACATCCGCCTGATGCTCCAAAACATGACGTTTTAGTGCATCAACGTGCGTTGCACCGCACTTTTCGTTGATATTAACCCCGTTTGGTTCACACGCAGTACAGATCACCTCTGCACCCAATTCACGCATCACGGCTGGTGCGATGTGATAAGTGGCGCCATTGGCACAGTCTAAGACAATTTTCAGTCCCTCTAGCGATAACTCATTCGGGAACTGGCCTTTACAGAATTCAATATAACGACCGTCGGCGTTTTCAAGTCGTCTTGCTTTGCCCAGTTTATCCGAAGCCACGCAAGTCATTGGTTCATCGAGCATAGCTTCAATTTCTAACTCAACTTCGTCTGGCAGTTTCTTGCCGTCCCCACCAAAGAACTTAATACCGTTGTCGTGATAAGGGTTGTGTGACGCACTGATCACAATGCCCGCTTCAGCACGGAAAGTTTGCGATAAGTAGGCGACGGCAGGTGTTGGCATTGGGCCAAGTAACACGACATTAATGCCCGCAGCGATCAGACCGGCCTCTAAAGAAGTTTCCAGCAAATAGCCAGAAATGCGTGTGTCTTTACCAATTATTACTTTTTTGGTACCAGACTTAGACAGCACTTTACCTGCCGCCCAGCCTAGCTTGAGCGCAAATTCAGGCGTGATGGGAAATTCCCCTACCATGCCACGTACACCGTCCGTACCAAAATATTTTCTAGTTGTCATTTATATACTCCATGGGTTGCTGCGCGCCAAACCCGCAGCACATCATTGGTTTCTTTTACATCATGAACACGTATGATCTGCGCACCTTGTTGAGCACTTAGCAGTGCCCCACTCAGGCTTGCAGCCAAGCGCTCATCTGTATCCCGATTTAGTAATTTGCCAAACATAGATTTGCGGGATAACCCGGCAAGAATAGGAAGTTCTAGTTCAGCAAAATATGATAACTGCCCTAACAGCGAAAAGTTGTGCTCCAATGTTTTGCCAAAACCAAAACCTGGATCAATTATGAGGCGCTCACGCACTATCCCAGCCTCTACACAGCAAGCGATGCGTGACTCGAAGAAAGCACGAATATCTTGGAATAAGTCCTGGTAACTCGGCTCAAGCTGCATAGTCCGGGGCTGGCCTTGCATATGCATCAGGCAGACCGGTACATCGTGATAACGTGCAGCGACATCCAATGCGCCAGGCTCCTGCAACGCCCGAACGTCGTTGATTATGTCGGCACCCGCTTCAATCGCAGCCGCCATCACTTCGGCTTTACTGGTATCAACAGAAATAATGCAATCAGACTGGGCTCGCAGGCCTGCTATGGCAGGAATCACGCGCTCAAGCTCTTGCTCCAGTGCCACATCAGGTGCCCCTGGTCGTGTAGACTCACCACCGATATCAAGCATGCTAGCGCCTTGCTCAAGTAAAGATAAACCATGTTTGACAGCGCTGTCAGCCTTGGAATACTTGCCGCCATCTGAGAAAGAGTCAGGAGTTACATTCACAATGCCCATTATCTGGGGTGTAGAAAGGTCAAGTGTGCGACCACGAGGAAGTCTAAGCTTAAGCATATTTCGCCTGTTGAATTGCTTGTATATAAGCATATTTTATAAAAAACTGCCACATTAAGATAGTAAGTGCTCGCTGGTAAGAGCCTAACTGCCGCTGTATGAATGGCTGCTTACTTAAATCAATTCGCTATAGTGCAACTGAGCACAGAAAAGCGTGAGAGATATTCTTGCTCATTATGTGAGCTTACATGGTGCTTAGCCTATAAAAAAACCCCGGCTATAGCCGGGGTTAATCAACACGCTTATTTTAGCTCAGATCACAGCTTGTCATCAAGCTCAGACCCTGGCGCCGAGGGATTTTCGCTTTTTTCAACATCATTGCTGGTGTCGGCCGAAGCGCCCGTATTACCGTTGTCTGTTGGTTTACGGTCATGGGCATCTCTGGGTGGACGTACTTCTTTTCTTTCCATCAGATCATCAATCTGGCCTGCATCGATTGTTTCGTACTTCATCAATGCGTCCTTCATTGCATGCAGAATGTCCATGTTGTCTTTCAGAATTTGCTCCGCTCTATTGTAGTTACGGGTTACAAAATCTTTTATTTCTGCATCGATAAGCTTAGCTGTTTCATCAGACACACCTGCCATGCGTGATGAGCCGCCACCCATGAACATTTCCCCTTGCTCTTCCATGTACATCTGCGGGCCCAATTTAGGGCTTAAGCCCCATTGCGTGACCATCTTACGTGCAATGTCAGTAGCCCGTTCAATGTCATTACTGGCTCCCGTTGTTACCTTGTCATCACCATAGATGATGGCTTCTGCAATACGGCCACCATACAGGCTGGACAGCATAGACTCCAGATGCTCTTTAGAGTGACTTACTCTGTCTTGCTCCGGCAAGTACATAGTGACACCCAGCGCTCGGCCACGCGGAATGATAGATACTTTGTAAACCGGATCATGTTCTGGCACTAAACGACCTACAATGGCATGTCCCGCTTCATGATAGGCAGTCATTTCTTTTTCTTTCTCAGACATCACCATAGACTTGCGCTCTGCGCCCATCATGATTTTGTCTTTCGCAGCATCAAACTCAGCCATGCTGACTTTACGCTTGTTACCACGGGCCGCAAATAACGCAGCTTCGTTAACCAGGTTTGCCAAATCGGCACCCGAGAAGCCAGGCGTACCACGCGCAATCACTGATGCCTCAACGTTTTCGTCAAGCGGTACTTTACGCATGTGAACGTTCAGGATTTGCTCACGACCACGTACATCAGGTAAGCCAACCACAACCTGACGGTCAAAACGGCCTGGACGGAGTAATGCCGGGTCAAGTACGTCAGGACGGTTTGTCGCAGCTATAACGATAATACCTTCGTTGCCTTCGAAGCCATCCATTTCAACCAGCATCTGGTTCAGCGTTTGCTCACGCTCATCGTGACCACCACCCATACCGGCGCCACGTTTACGGCCTACCGCATCGATTTCATCGATAAAGATAATACAAGGCGCAGCTTTCTTAGCCTGGTCGAACATGTCGCGCACACGAGATGCACCCACACCAACAAACATTTCTACGAAATCAGAACCTGAAATGGTAAAGAATGGCACTTTTGCCTCACCGGCCACCGCCTTAGCAAGTAGGGTTTTACCCGTACCCGGAGGACCTACCATTAACACGCCTTTAGGAATATTGCCGCCCAGCTTCTGGAACTTGGACGGATCACGCAGGAAGTCTACCAGTTCAGTAACGTCTTCTTTTGCTTCATCACAGCCCGCAACGTCGGCAAACGTTGTTTTGACCTGATCTTCGCCCATCAGACGCGCTTTGCTCTTACCAAATGACATGGCGCCTTTGCCACCACCGCCTTGCATCTGACGCATGAAGAAAATCCACACACCAATTAGCAACAGCATTGGGAACCAGGAAATGAATATATTCGCCAGGAAAGATTGCTCTTCTGGTGCAACCCCTTTTACGTTTACGTCGTTCTTAAGTAAATCGTTGATCAGGTCATCATCATACAATGGCATAATGGTTTGGAAACGCTCACCATTGTTTTTGATCCCTGTAATTGTGCCAGCTGTCCGGTCGATGTTGACGTCGCGGACAACACCGCTACGTACTTCGTTCACAAACTGAGTGTAACTAGTCTGGCGATCTGCTTGTTCGCCACCATTGAAGCTCTGAAACACGGTCATTAGCACGACTGCTATCACCAACCAGAGTATTAAGTTCTTCGCCATATCGCTCAAGGGGTTAACCTCTTGTATCTAAAATAATTCAAATTCGTCTTAAAAGCGTTTCAACTGTACTACAGTTTGTAGCCCGTCGCCACTATATATACTTCACGGGAGCGAGGACGAGACGCTTTTGGCTTGCGGATCTTAACCACTTTAAAAGCATTACGCACGTCCTGCACAAACTGATCAAAGCCTTCACCCTGAAATACCTTCACAGCAAAAGCACCGTTGGGTTTAAGCACCTGGTGACACATGTCAAATGCCAGCTCAACCAGATACATGCTTCCCGCCTGGTCAATCACAGTGTTGCCGCTCATATTGGGTGCCATATCCGAACATACCACATCGATATTTTTGCCGCCAATTCTGTCTAACAAGGCATTGAGCACAGCTTCTTCACGGAAGTCACCTTGCAAAAATGCCACGCCTGGCAGTGAGTCCATAGGTAAGATGTCGCAGGCAATCACCTCGCCCTTATCACCGACTTGCTCAGCCAAATACTGAGACCAGCTCCCCGGTGCTGCACCTAAATCAACAACATGCATGCCCGGTTTGAACAACTTATCTTTCTGTTGGATCTCTTCAAGTTTGAAAACGGCACGAGAGCGATAGCCCCGTTTTTGTGCCTCATGAACATACGGATCTTCAACATGTTCCTTTAACCAGCGCTTAGAGCTCGCTGAGTGCTTTTTATTTGCCATATTAACTGCAACTCATTAGTAATATTCTTTAGATGGCGTTAGAATAGCGGTAATTCAAGCCTTAATTAGTAAATTGTATCAATATGACATTATCAAATAAACAGAAGCAGTACCTAAAAGGGTTAGCACATGACCTAAAACCCGTTGTTTTGCTCGGTGGTAACGGGCTAACAGAAGGAGTTCTGTTAGAGATTGAGCAATGTTTAGACATCCACGAGCTCATCAAAGTAAAAGTACCCACCAATGATCGCGAAACCAAGCAACTGATCTTCGACGCCATCGCGCGTGAAACAGGTGCTCACAAGGTTCAGGCGATTGGCCACATCGTCGTTTTGTATCGCCAAAGCGAAGATAAAAAAATCCAGCTGCCTCGCCAGTAGCAAAGGCTGGCTGTCTAAGTATCAGATTGTGCTTTGGCAGCCCTGCTAAATTCAATGGCCTGACGAATAAACTCTGTACTCAGGCCGTTGATAACGCCACTTTCAGCGTTCAGCAGCAAACTAAACCCAATTCCTAGTTCCGGCAACACCGCAATATCCGTTCTGTACCCCTGAACCCAGCCACTGTGGTAATACATAAGTTCACCAGAAAAGCTGTAAATACGCCAGCCTAGGCCATAATGCGCCTGCTCGACATAATTACGCCATACCCTTCTGCGTAGTTCCCGCTTAGTGCGGGTATAAGGACGAGACTGAATGGTCAGCGCGTCCAGCGATAATACCGATGGGTAAATCCCCAGTTGTGCCTTAAGCCATTGACTCATGTCTGCGGCGCTGGCGTTCACACCCGCGGCAGGGGCAACTTTGTAATAGTGCGGTTTGAGTTTTGCAGTATGCCAACGTTTAGTGCCACGTACATGAGGCGCGGCAAAATTATCATCGCGAGTCATGTGTGCGTGTCCTAAGCCTGCATCTTTCATCCCTAACGGAGCAAAGAAAAAGTGTTCCAGCCAGGCTTCATAACTCAGCTGTGTGGTTTGCGCTATCACATCGCCTATCAGGCTAAACATGACGTTCTGATAACCATAACAAATCCCGGGTCGGCAAATATGCTCTACATCGACCAGTCGAGGATAAATTTTGTCATACGTCATCCGAGACTCAATCAGATTGTCATAGGCATTAGGCACCAGACCACTGGAGTGACTAAGTAAGTGATATAATTTTGCCTTGCCGTAGGCACTTTCACTGAAAATAGGCAGATGCTGAGCAACGGTATCTTCCAGGTTTAGTATCCCTTGCGCTGCCAACTTAGCGGTGAGTGAGCCGGCAAAGGTTTTAGACACCGAGGCCAGACGAAAACGGGTATTGGCTGTAACTTGACGCCCTTTTCTTACTTTGGTTTTCCCCAACCCGGCAATATGGTCGCCATGCTGGCGGTGCACAATACTCAAAGCAGCGCCCGGTATCGATTTTTCTTTTAGTTTTTGTTTGAGTTGCTTAGAATATGCGTTTACAAATTGCTCCCAGCGCTGCTGCTCGCGGCCAGGGTCAGCCTGAACGACACAGGTCGTCAGTGCGAAAGCAAGAATAATAAGGTGATGCAGTGACTTCATAATGATCCGATTCATTAACACGCTGCACATAATATCATGAAGTTTGGTACTGCTCACGCAGACAATCCAGGCTGAACACAGAAACTTTTCTGTCTCACCCTATGGAGCGTACCAAAGAATTTGTCGTGTTTTAATGCAGCTAAGTGCTGATCTATAAAACTAAATTTAGAGGTATAAGTCATGCGCTGTTTGCTTTCAATTATTGCCTTGGCCGGACTGACAGGGTGTATTGCAACACCGCCAATGGCGCCCAAACTGGACGTGCCGAAAAAGCCGCTATTAACCAAGTCGGTTTATCAGATATCTTACAGTACCGAACTCGAGTCTGCCCGGATCAAATCCGTGCAGCTGCCCGCTCACCCAGTTAAAAGTGGTAATACGGTATACATAGATACCAGTAAAGTGAGCATGACGGATACTTTGCGTAAGCAGATTATCCAACTGTTAAAAGACAAAGGTCTGACCGTAGTCGCACAAAAAAGCAGCGACTACCACCTGGTGGTTCAACAGCTGGACCTGTCATTTGGTAAAGACAAAGTCTATGTACTAAACAAACCCGAAGATCCGCATCCCTATATAGCGCAACTTGCTCAGACCATTCCAAGCAAACAATGCAGTAATATCATTGCATCTTTAAGTATGCGACTGACGCATAAATCGTCTTCCGATGTGATATGGTTTGCCAAATCGTCCATCAACAGTGCCGGGTATCAGGGTATTCCACTACAATACACGTTTACAGAAACTGAAAAAGTGGCCAATGAGCACGCCGTCATTTCCTTTATCGTTGAGCAAAATCAGGAAGAAGCGCGTCGCGCCCGATATAACCAGAGCGTGAAAATCCCGCCCTATCAGGTAGAGTCGCAAATATCTCCTCTGGTCAAAACCGCCGGTGCCTGTAACAAAACAGAGGTGAGCGCATTGACCAGCGATATGATGCACCACCTCAGCAAAGGTCTGATAGAAAAACTTAATGTCTTGCTTTAACTGAGGTTATTAAACAAGAACACACACTTAATTACACTTTTTACGTGATTCGTACTTATAATTGCAGTCAAGAACATAATTCAAGCAAAATAATGAACGTCTTGGCCGGCAACATGCAAGGCAAGCGCAATAAAGGAGAAGTCAAATGGAGCAATACGGCACAATTTTGTTGGTTGAAGATGACGAGTCACTCGCTCAGTGGGTTGCCGATTACCTGAACAATCAGGGTTACACCACAGAGTGTTGTTATCGCGGCGATCAGGTTGTCGGTATGGTCAAGCAACATGAGCCAGATCTGGTGTTGCTGGATATCATGTTGCCCGGGCAAGATGGCATCAGTGTGTGTCGCGAGTTGCGCCAGTTTTATAGCAAGCCCATCATAATGCTGACAGCAAAAGACGAAGAGATGGACGAAGTCATTGGGCTCGAAGTCGGTGCCAGTGATTATGTCATAAAGCCTGTCCGGCCACGCGCTTTGCTGGCGCGGATCAAGGCTAATATGCGTGTTGCTCAAGATAATGAATCGAACTCAGATGCCAATGCGCTGATGCTCAATGTCGGGAATCTGCGCATTGATACGCAGGCACGCAAAGTCATCGTGGCAGATCAGGAAGTCAATGTCTCCAGCGCCGAGTACCTGCTGCTGCACTTTCTTGCCAGTAACGCTGGTGAGGTTGTGTCTCGGGATGCAGTATTTAAGGCAACTAAAGGCCGTGAATACGATGGCCTGGACCGCAGCGTCGATGTGCTTATCTCGGCATTGCGTAAAAAGTTTGGCGATGATCCTCAAAATCCGGAAAAGATCAAAACAATCTGGGGAAAAGGCTATCTGCTTGTGCCTTCGGCCTGGTAAGCCACATTGCTACCTGATGGCCCGCTCACAATGGCGCGGGCCCAAACCTCTCTTCTCCCCAGCCTGATGCAATGGTACTTATCTTTGGAGTAACGGATGAGAAAGCTCTATCTTTATCTGCTCGCAAGTGCGCTGATCTCAATTGTGGTGCTAGGCTGGTTACTTGACACCCTAAGCCAGCAGGCAGAGCCCGCAGAAGACGCCTTTGCCTGGCAGGCAAAGCTGCTTTATGGCGTTACCAACCAAAGTGCATCCATACCAGAGACACTGCGGGCAGCCTATATGGAGCAGGTAAGCAAAGATTTTGACCTACCTATTACTTACAGTTCCGGGGACTCTCTGGCATTACCTGTGGAGCTCAAAAACCAGATGATGCAACCGGAGGGCTTACTGCTTGAGGATGATATGGGCTATTACCTGCTCAAATCAGCCCCGTCACTGGCACCAGACTACCTTGAACTGAGGCTTGAAAAGCCTCCCGAGCAATATGATTCAGATGTGTTTCTGACACTGGCATTTTATGCCGGCATTTGTACCTTTATGTGGGTTATATTGGCGCCACTTGCCAAACGACTTACCGTGCTGGTGAGTGTCGCTAAACAGTTTGCCAGTGGCGATTTAAGTGCCCGTATCGAAGTAAATCACTTTACCTATATCAAAGATCTGGAACTGACCTTTAACCGCATGGCCAACCAGATAGAAAAGCTACTGGCTGAGAACAAACTCATGGCGTCAAGCTTGTCTCACGACATTCGCACCCCGGTTGCCTGTTTACGCTTTGGCTTTGATGCCGCTTTTGAGGAAGATGACATTGAACAGGTCCACGCTCTGATGCATCGCATGGAGAAAGATCTTGATCAGATGGAAAACATGCTGGCCAGTTATTTAGCCTTTGCCACCCTTGAACAAAAATCACACCTGCTCAAGTTCGCCCCAACAGAGCTGGACAGCTATATTCGCAATGTCGTTGAGCAGATGGCCCCTAAATTGACGAACAAACAAATCAATGCCAGCGTCTCGGTCCCTGCACACTTGCAAATGGATGCCGATCCGCACTGGCTGGCCAGAGCCATCTCTAATTTACTGAGCAATGCCTGCGATTTTGCCGACAAGCAGATAATCGTCAGCGCCCAGCAATTGGATCATCAGATTGAAATACGCGTTGAAGATGATGGGCCAGGTATCGAGGAAGAAAACTGGGCTAAGGTATTCGATCCTTTTTTCCAGGAGCAGGGACATCGAAACCGGGCCGGTAAGAGTTATGGCCTGGGCCTGGCCATTGTTGCAAAAGTGGTCGACTGGCATCATGGCCGGGCCAGTGTCAGCAGATCCGACCTGCTTGGCGGCGCTAAATTCACCTTGACGTTTCCCTGTAAAGCACCGAGAAATACTGTCAAGGCTGACTGACAAGCGTTAGATTTGTGCTATAAATCAGCTAGATACTAACTAATGGCGAACACAGCACTGGATTTTTCGGATTACGCTCAGGATTTGTGCAAAAACTTGTGTTAGATCAAAGCAATTTAGGTCTTTTTATTTCCTTTTAATTACAGTAGATTGTTGCCGCCGTCTTTAAAAATGAGAAGTATAAGAATATGAGCAGTGTGCGCGGAGAGTTCAGCTCTCGCTTCGGATTCATAATGGCAGCAGCGGGCTCAGCTGTTGGCCTGGGAAATATTTGGGGTTTCCCAACTCAAACCGCCAGTAACGGCGGTGCCGCTTTTGTACTAATGTATTTGATCCTGGCGTTTTGTCTGGCTTATCCCGCATTGATGGCTGAGCTGGTGATTGGTCGCCATGGTCAGGCAAACGCGGTGTCTTCTTTACAAAAACTGGGCAACAACCCGGTGCAAAAGAAATTTGCATTTTTCGTCGGGTTCGGCGGCATAATCTGTGCCGGGTTGATCTTAAGCTTTTATGCCATCGTGGCAGGCTGGATGCTCAGTGCCACTCTGGAGCCGATCGCGACCACAGTTGGCGCTGCTGGTGCTGCACAGTGGCTATCAGAGCAGTCTCTGGTAAGAGATCTCAGCTTCACGCTCATTTTCGTGGCTCTGACTATCTCTATCATTAGTAAAGGCGTCGAAAATGGCATAGAAAAATGGTCTAAACGTCTGATGCCTGCGCTGCTGGTCATTTTATTTTCCCTGATTGCTTACGTATTAACTCAGGAAGGAGCTACGACGGGCTTAAAAGCCTATCTAGTACCTGATTTTTCTTCGTTACTGGACCCGGGTTTGCTGGTCAGTGCGCTCGGCCAGGCATTTTTCTCGCTGTCGCTGGGTACCAGTGTCATGATCATTTATGGCTCATACATCAGTAAACAGGAAAACCTTGTTTCTCTGGGCGCCTACGTCACGCTTATTGATGTGTTTATTGCCTTTGTAGCAGGCCTGCTGATCATTCCAGCTATGTATGTCGCACAGGCTCAGGGCGTCGAAATTTTCTCATCAAGCGGTCAGTTGCTGTCTGAAGACACGTTAGTATTCCAGGTGTTGCCAGCCTTGTTTGAAGGCATGGGCGGCGTGGGTGTCTTTGTTGGCTTTGCTTTCTTTGCTCTGATGAGCATCGCAGCGCTCACCAGCTCTATTTCGATGCTTGAAGCCCCGGTATCTTATGCGGTTGAAAAGTTTGCACTGGCCAGAACGCAGGCGACCTGGATCATTGGCGGCATCATCGCAACCGTGAGCGTGACAATCATTCTGAACTTCTCGGCTCTGTTTGGTCTGGTTGTGCAGCTGACCACACAATTCGGTCAACCCCTGCTTGGCATGCTGTGCTGTATTTTCGTTGGCTGGATCTGGCACCGTCAGAAGTTACTGAGCGAAATTCAGGAAGGCCACCCGGAAGTCGCTTCATCTGTTTTCTGGCGGATCTGGCCCTGGTATATCCGCTTTGTCTGCCCGCTGGCCATTGCGCTGGTGTTCATCAATTCCCTGTAATTAATAGAAAAAGAGAGGCAATAGAGCCTCTCTTTTACTTTTGAAACACACGCTCAAGTTTCCGAACTCAATCCATTAAAAAAGCACGCCGAGGCGTGCTTTGTATGTTGCAATTCTGTTTGGCTAATTAAGGGCACCAAAACACGCTAAGCGTTAGCTCAGGGTGGTTTAGTACCGCGCGCAACGGAATGTCGAGCTCAGAACCTGGTTGCTTGGCTTCTTCGTATACCGCGCGTTTTGCCTCGCCGCTGATCAAGAGCACGGCATGCTTAGTATTAGCAATACCAGCCAGCGTCAAACTCATGCGCTCTGTAATACTGCCCGTGACTTCACTTTGCTTTGCATTGATGGCGCACACAAGATCAGTCGTTTGCAATGCCTCTTCCAGTCCTTCAGCATGTGGGAACAAAGACGCAGTGTGCCCGTCCGGCCCCATCCCCAGAATAGTGATGTCAAATGGAGCTTTTAATGCCGCATAAGCGTTTTCACATGTACCCTGACCTGCTTGTGCCGTCGCTGCGGCGTTTTTCATAGTTACAAATTCAGCAGAGCTTGCTTCGTTTTGTAACAGTGTCGAATTGATGAAGGCTTCATTAGACTTCTCATGGTCGGCATCAACCCAACGCTCATCAACCATGGCCACAGTGACTTTATCCCAGGCCAAGGGCAAATTTGACAAATGTCGGTATGCAGGCGCTGGTGACGAACCACCCGATACCAGCATAGTCGCACGGCCATCGTTGGCAATCGCATTACTCAACGTGCTGCTCAAAAGCGCTGCCAGCTCTGCGGTCATGGCGTCTTTACTATCAAAAAACTGTTCGTTCAGCTGTGCCATTATGCTTTTTCTCCCACGTTAAACCAGGCATGATTATTTTCTTCCAGCAGCTCATCAGCGGCCTCAGGGCCCCATGAACCGGCACGATAAAGTGAAGGGGTGCCTTTTTCTTGCCAACGCGCGATAATAGGGTCAATCCACTGCCAGGCTTCTCGTACTTCATCACGATGAATGAACAGGGCCGGATTATTTGCCGCGGCATCCAACATCAGACGCTTGTAGGCATCTGAATGGAAACCTTTACTGTACTGCTGACTCAGCTCAATATTCAGCGTCACAGGTTCCAGTTGCATTTCCAGGTTATCCAGACGCTTAGACATGAGTGTCAGCTGGATGCTTTCTTCTGGCTGCAAACGGATCTCAAGGCGGTTAGGCTGAATTGGGCCCACGCTTGGACCGTAAACATTGTGAGAAACTGGTTTATATTCAACCACAATTTCCGCACAACGCTTTTTCATGCGCTTACCCGTTCTCAGGTAAAAAGGCACACCAGCCCAACGCCAGTTATCAATATGTGCACGAATAGCCACAAAGGTTTCTGTGGTGCTGGACCCTTCGCCCAGCTCTTCCAGATAACCAGGTACCAGTTTGCCGTTCAGGTCGCCCGGCACGTACTGGCCACGCACCACGTTATCGTCAACATCTTCACCAACCAAAGGACGCAATGCTTCAAGTACTTTGAGCTTTTCAGCGCGGATGCTGTTCGCATTCAGCTTTGACGGAGACTCCATCGCCACCAGGCATAAAAGCTGCAATAAATGGTTCTGCACCATGTCGCGCAGGGCACCGGCTTTGTCATAAAAACCAGCTCGGCTCTCAAGACCGACCGTCTCAGAGATACTGATCTGGATATTGTCGATTGATTTTGCATCCCAGAGGTTTTCAAACAAGGCGTTAGCAAAACGCAGTGCCATCAAATTCTGTACCGTTTCTTTACCTAAGTAGTGGTCGATACGGAAGATCTGGTTCTCATCGAAGAACTGGGCAATCTTACCGTTAATTTCTTCAGCCGATTTACCACAATAGCCAATGGGTTTTTCAACGACTACGCGAGAATTGTCCGTGATTAGGTCCTTTCGTGACAACAACTCACAACAGGTACCGTATACCGCAGGCGGCAAAGATAAATAGAATACACGCGACTTTTCTTCGCCGTCAGCATCAAGAATGTCTTTAAGAACGTCCCAATTATCATCGGCCTCGGTCACGTTAACGACGACAGGCACTAAAAACTGGGCAAAAGCCTGCCAGTCTTTAACATTAAACTCACCCTCGCTGAGGTGGGATTGGAGTGCTTGCTCAGCCGTGGCAAGGTATTGTTCTTTTTGTTCTTCTGCACGGACAGTTGGCAGTACGCGTGAGCCTTCAGGTAAATTACCTTCTTGATACGCACGATACATTGCAGGTAACAACTTTCGTAACGCTAAGTCGCCGCCCCCACCAAAAATTACGATATCAAAAGGATTAAGCATAATTATGTCTCACAAGGTTAGGCGCGTAGCACCAAAGTGCCTCACACGCTCGTTAGTTAAAACCGTTTTCCAGTCCATTCAGACTAGCAAACTCTGCTTTCTTGCTGGATTTGAATTCGTATGCACAGCACATGGAACCAGTCTGGAAACCATGGGGCTGTGCCGCAGTGAGGTCGGGGATGGTAACGGGTAACCCGTTTGAACCATGTATGCAGTTCGTCGTGACGACTACGCCATACATCCCCAATAAGAGTCTGCTCCGTCACTGCTCTTTGGCTGTTAAAGCCAGTTTACCCGCCTGTCACTTATAGGTTATGACAAGGCCAATAAATTTGAAAAAATGAGCCTTAGGGGCACTGTAATTCCTCTCACAAAAATACAGGCCCTAAGCACTCCAGCGCTACCCGTTCAAAGGTATTCTTTTCACTCGTGCCCAAATTAAATCAGGCACACCACAAGCACGCATTTGTGGTTGTTATCTGTTTTGTTTGTAGTACGCAATCAGCCCGGCTGTGGAGCTGTCATGTGGGTGTGTCACCCCATCCTGCGTCAATTCTGCTTCAATGGCGCTTGCCAGACCTTTACCCAGTTCAACACCCCACTGATCAAATGAGCAAACCTCAAGTATAATGCCCTGACAAAAGATTTTATGCTCATACAATGCGATAAGACGCCCAACCGCTTTTGCATCTACTACATCCAAAATCATGGATGTAGTAGGTCGGTTTCCTTCATGGATCTTATGCGGCAACAGGCTTTCAATTTCGGCCTCTGATTTACCTTTTGCACTCAAGTCAGCGCGCACTTGTTGCTCATTCACACCGGCCATCAGGGCTTCTGTTTGTGCAAAAAAGTTAGACAGCAAAATATCATGGTGTTTGGCCACATTGCGCTGCGGTTTCAGCGACGCAATGAAATCAGCAGGGACAATTACATTCCCCTGATGCAGACACTGATAAAAAGCATGCTGACCATTAATCCCCGTCATGCCCCAGATCAGCGGCACAGTCGTGTAAGGCACAGTTTGCCCGGCAAAGGTCACATGTTTGCCGTTACTTTCCATTTCACCCTGCTGCAAATAAGCAGGCAGCATATGCAGCGCCTGATCATAAGGCAGGATAGCCTGAGACTGATAACCGAGAAAACTGGTGTTCCAAACGCTCAGAAGTGCCATGATCAGCGGAATATTCTGATCAAATGACGCATTTTTAAAATGCTCATCAACTTCGTAGGCCCCTTCTAAGATGGCCTCGAACTTGTCATAACCCAAATATAAGGCAATGGGTAAGCCAATCGCGCTCCACAATGAGAAGCGCCCACCTACCCAGTCCCACATGGTGAATACGTTTTCGTCGCTGATACCAAAGGCACGCGTTTTTTCAAGGTTAGTGCTCACAGCAACAAAATGCTTGGCAATTTCAGCTTCGTTTTGCGCAGCATTCAGGAACCAGGCAACCGCTGAGCGCGCGTTGGTCATAGTTTCTGACGTCGTAAAGGTTTTTGACGAAATCACAAACAAGGTGGTTTCAGGACACACTTTATCTAACACCTGGGCCAGCTGAACACCGTCAACGTTAGAGACATAATGCACATTAAGAGTATCATCAGCATAAGCGCTCAGTGCTTCAGTCACCATCTGAGGGCCGAGGTTTGAACCGCCAACGCCGATTGCAACTACGTCTTTAACCGCTTTACCCGTGTAGCCCAACCAGTCGCCGCTGCGCACTTTGTGACTAAACGCTTTCATTTTTTCAAGTTCGGTATTCACCTGTTCCATGACGTTTTCGCCATCAACGTAGATAGGTGTATTACCACGATTGCGCAGTGCAACATGCAGCACGGCACGATCTTCAGTGATATTGATTTTTTCACCGCTAAACAGCTTGTCACGCCACTGGGCCAATTCACATTGCTCAGCTAGCTTGATCAGCTGTGCAAAGGTGTCTGAATCAATAAGCTGCTTAGAAAAGTCAAACAACAAGCCAGGGATCTGACGAGAGAACTGCTCAAATCTCGTCGCATCTTGTTCAAACAATGATTTCAGATGTTGTGACTTCAGTTGTTCTGATGCTGTTGTTAAAGCCTGCCAACTCGATAGTTGTGTACGGCAACTCATATAAATTCCCCTAGTGACGGTGCGTTTTCAAAACAATAAAAATTGTAATTATCACAAGTGTTAAACGGTGTATTGCGTTAAACATAAGTTAAAATGACAACGCTGTCAAATAGCTAATACTCAATTTTACATTGCGCATAATACCCCAATTTTGACTTTTTGACACCGGTATCATTAATTTATTTGGTAGAATTTTTACTGCTAATTTAAGAGCAAATTGGATAGACTAGAAACTGCAAATGATCATTTTATGAAATCAAGGCACGGACTATACCAAGTGAATCCCAGATCTCGAGTCATCAGGAATGCGCAATGATCGCGCTAAAAAGTGCACAGTCAGGCACTTGTACACATTATAGTACCACCTTCTCTCACAGAAGAAAAACAAGATGAAAGTAACCATCAATGATGTAGCAAAACACGCTGGCGTATCAATGAAAACCGTATCGCGCGTGATTAACAAGGAACCATCGGTACGCAAAAAAACCTATGATCAGGTGATGCAAGCCGTCAAAGAGCTCAATTATCAACCCAATACTGCCGCAAGGAACCTGGCGGGGACATCGTCGTTTGCCATCGGCCTGGTCTATGACAACCCCAACGCCTACTACATCATAGACATGCAAAATGGCGTGTTGTCGCGCTGCAAAGAAGAAGGCTATGAGCTGGTGATCCATCCATGTAATGCACAGCAAGCAGACATGCAGGCGGAAATTGCCACTATGATCAAGCGCTCTCGTCTGGCCGGTCTGGTGCTAACTCCGCCGCTCTCTGAGCAGCAACCTATTATAGACATGCTGGACGAGCTGGGTGTCAGCTATGTGCGGTTGCTTTCCGGGCACAATGAAGATGATACAGAAAAAGCTAAAAACTGCATCTATGTTGATGACTTCGCTGCCGCGTACGAGATCACAGAACACCTGATCACGCTCGGGCACAAGCACATTGCTTTTGTCTGCGGTGATGAAGAACACAAATCAACCACCGAACGCCTGGCGGGCTACAAGCAAGCTCTCGCCGACCATCAGATAGCCTTCAATGAAGAATTCGTTCACAATGGTACCTACTCGTTTGAATCGGGTGTGCAAGGCGCAAAAGCCCTGCTAGAAGATGGCAACCGCAAGCAGATCACGGCGATTTTAGGCGGTAACGATGAGGTGGCAGCCGGTGCCCTGTTTGCAGCGAGGTTAATGAACATAGAGATCCCGGCGCAGCTGTCTATTTCCGGGTTCGAAGACTCTCCGTTCTCTCGCCAGACCTGGCCAAAGCTCACCACCGCCCATCAGGCAAACAATGTGATTTCTGAACACGCCGCACGGTTATTATTTTCAAAAACCCGTGGCAGTCGCAATCAGGATAAAGACATTATCACCACGTTTACGCCAAGCATGGTGGTAAGAGAAAGTACAGGACCCGCCCCCCAGTAAATGCCTTTGCCCCGGTCTGTCCGGGGCAAACTTGCTTTAATTTAATGCCAGCCCGCCCTGTAAATTAGCGACCCGATCAAAGCCCAGTAACGCCAGCGTATGACCAGCCTGCATAGAACGATTACCGGTACGACACACCAGCAGGTAATGTTGCGATGGATCCAGTGCCCCGTTTCGCAGTACGTCCGTCATTCTGCTCAGCGGAATATTAAGCACCCGCCCTGTTGCCAGATCACCAAATAGATCCGTGATCCCGCGCCGAGACACATCCGATTCATAAGGTTCACGACAATCAATGATCACCCCTTTATGACATGCCAGCCAGTCTTGTGCAGCCGAGCGGTTCAGTGCTTTAACAGCAGGCACCGCGGCGTCCATCAGTGCATCAAGGAAACGCTCCCGGAATGTGCTGGCGTCACTGTCAATACTGACTTTTTGGTCAACAAATTCAGCGGTCGAACACGCCCCATTTAACAGCCGGCCCAGCAGAGGGCTAATCTGCACCTGCGCATGCCAGTTAATAGCAAAGCACTGCTGATAATCCAGCGCGCTACAGATCAAACTATCGTCATCCAGCATTTCATTCAGACGTAACAGAGTCTCGGCCATCGCCCCGGCGCGCACCGAACTCCCCTCACTGTCTCCCAGGCCTTGCGGTAACAACAGCTTACCGGCAAAACACGCAGACACATCTTCACCTTGCATCAATAAGTAGCAACGGTTTTCAATTTCGCTCTCAATATCTGGCAGCTTTAGAAGTGTCCCCTGCAACAAGCCCTCGGCGCAATCCATAGGCCAGCCAAATTCATCAAATGCTTCGTCGCTGATCAGGTTGTGAGCAAGTAAGTTCACCGCATCACTCGCCTGTGCGCTCAGATGGGTCTTAAGCACAGCCTTGCAAGCCAGCCCCTGTTTATCAAGCAGGCGCTGCAAACGCGGAACCAACTCAGGAACAGGATCTACAATCACTGCCTGTTTGTCGGGTGTGACATACAGCCAGCAACAGGCCCCCTGATGGCGCAACTGCGTCAAACCCACAGCACAGGCCTCCTGCTCCGGTGCAGTGCTATCCGATACCACCAGACAGTTATTCTCAAGAATAGGTTTCAGACTTTTGAGCGCATCACATGCACGTCGGATCTGCGCTTCACTGTCAGCAGGACCAAATGACAGCCTGATGGCATTCTCGCTTTGCCAGTCCGGTGCATTCATCGCATCCAGTACAAAACTGCGACTTGAGCCTGAACTACAGGCCGACCCGCCGCTCACTCGAATGCCCGCTGCATCAAGCAGATCAATCACTTCTTTACTGGTGAGGTGATCAACCGAAAAGTTCAACGTAGTTGGCACTGACAGCGCGAAATCATGATGGAAAGTAACCTGTTTAAACGTTGTTTCAACGGCTTCAGCCAGCATACTGCGGTGTTTTTCGAGCTGCTCTACCGGATTAAAAGGCGAGTTTTCCTTATCCAGTAACATATCAAACAGAGTACTCAGCGCGGCTATCCCAGGGATATTTTCTGTGCCGGAGCGCATTCCCGACTCCTGACCACCACCAGCGATAAAGGGCGTATAGGGGCTGCCGCTGCGAATATACAAAAATCCGATCCCTTTTGGCGCATAGAGCTTGTGGCCGGAAAACGGTGCATAATCTATTGTGGTTTTTGATAGCTCCAGTGGCAACTTGCCCAGGGCCTGAACACAGTCGACCATCCAGGCGGTTTGCCTGTTCCCTTCACGGATCACCTGCTCTAGTCTGCCAAGGTCCTGCTTAATGCCGGTTTCATTGTTAGCCGCCATAGTACATATCATCACTGCCTGCTCAATGTGCTCAGCAATAAAGTCCAGATCCAGCAAGCCTTTCGAGTCTACCGGGATCTCCAGGATTTCAGCGTTCAGTCCAAGTAACCGGTTCCAGTGTTTCAGGGTATTCGGTACCGCTTTATGTTCTGTCGCGCCATACATCAGAACCGGTTTTGCATATCGCTCGTGATGATGTTGCACATAATCACTCAAAGCCGAAACGATGGCCGTTTGGATCCCTTCTGTTGCACCAGAAGTGAAGAGCAGCTCGCCGCTGGTCGCTCCTATCACCTCTCTGCCTTTATTGCGCGCCTCTTCCATCAAGTGCTTGGCTTGCACACCGGTAACGTGGGCACTCGAGGGGTTGCCAAAGCACACCTGCATGGTATGTACCACGACCTTGGCAATCTCGGGTAATACCGGCGTAGTGGCATTGGCATCGAGGTAGATAAGTTGGTCTTGCTCAGACTGGATCACACGGCGCTCCTTTATAACAATATAGAATATCATATTCCATTCTACACAAAAGACCGGGCAAGCATAATAATCATTTGCTGTATAAATGAAGATCGTTATTCCAAAATGGTACAAGATAACATTCGCAGAGCAGCGGAAGGAGACAGGTGGTACGGCCGTACCACCTGTCAGAATAGGTAGTTATTCAGCCTCAGAGGCTAGGTACTCCTGATGTTGTGTCGACCAGGCGTTAAGGAGTGCTTTTACCAGCGAGGCCAGTGGAATGGCGAAAAAGACCCCCCAGAACCCCCACAAGCCACCAAAAAACAGCACGGCCACTATGATATAAACCGGGTTAAGATCAACGGCTTCAGAAAACAGTAAAGGCACCAGCACGTTACCATCCAGTGCCTGGATCACGCCATACACGGCTAATACGGTCCAAAACTCTGGCGCTAAACCAAACTGAAATAGCGCCACAGCGGCAACCGGCAAGGTCACAACAGCTGCACCAATAAAAGGAATTAAAACGGAGAAGCCAACCAGCGTGCCAAGTAGCGCTGCATAGCGCAAATCCAACACAGTGAAGGCAACAAAGCTGGATATGCCCACAATGGTGATTTCGAACACTTTACCGCGAATGTAATTCATGATCTGGTGGTCCATTTCTTCCCAGACCTGGTTAATGAGGCGTCTTTCTTTTGGCACCAGCTGCAATAAGCCGGCTGTGAGCTGACTCTTATCTTTAAGCATAAAAAACACCAGCAAAGGCACCAATACCAGATAAATCAGCCAGGCCACCACATCTTTAATCGACGTCAAAGACGCAGAGACGACCTGCTGGCCCAATTCAAACAACTTAGTTTCCACGGCACCCACCAGGTTTTGTACCTGCTCTGTAGTGATCAGGTTCGGATAATTATCAGGTAAGTGCAGCAAGTAGTATTTACCTTCTTCAATCATAGTGGGGGCTTCTTGCACCAGGTTACTGGTCTGCGCCCACAGCACAGGCACAATGCCAAACATCAGCGCCAGCATCACACCGACAAAAACCAGCATCACCAAATTAGTTGCCATCTGGCGGCTGGGCACCACCCGCTGTAAACGCGTCACCGGCCAGTCCAGCAAGTAGGCAATCACAATGGCCACTAACACAGGAATGATGAAAGTCCCAAAAAAGTATAGCAGCGCGGCCATCGCGAGCAACATCAGCAGTAAGGTCACTGAGTTAGGATCTGAAAACTTGGCCCGATACCAGGATTTAATGAGTTCAATCATCTAAGCACTCCACTTGGATAAAAAAGGGTTCTGACTGTTGGTTAAGGTGAAATACCCAACCTTGATTGTCTAAATAGCGCATTACATCTCGTAAGTCTTGTTCTTTGGTGTAAAAAAACCGTACGGCTTTAGCCTGGATTTTCGCTTGTTTCAGCTGCCACTTAAACTGGACAAAAAGTTGCGGGCACTGAAAAGATCGCAAATCACATTCGATCACTCTGTTTTGGGCCTTCTTTAATTCTACTTTCAACCTGTTACAACTCTTAGCCTGTGCCGGAGCACAATTCGGCTTTGCTCTGTGTGCAAACCGTATAGCCTGAACCCGGTCAATGCGTTATCCTTATAAAAGAGATAGTGATTTTTCGGATTTTCACATGCCTGGTGTAAACAACAAGGCGCGTTTGCCTGACAACCCAACCTTAAAAGAAATAAACTGGTTTAAAAAACAAATTAACTGGGGTGAGTTGCCGCCATTTTATCACCTTGTTGCCTCTTCAGTTAGTGAAGGCGAAGGTATTTTTCAGCATGGCTTTGAGCATGCCGTTAAACGCCTGCTGGACAAACGGAATTGGAACTTGTCCCTGCTCGGCGGATATGAAGATAGCAACGGTATGATCCACTGTGATAATGCACCTAGCCTGTCACTCCATCAGGTGTTTACCGACCGCGGCTTTGAACTGTGGGCCTATCCGATTGCCAAAGGCGTCAAAGTAGACAGTTACCTCAAGGAAAATAAATTTCTTGAGTTCAACGTCTGGGACCCGCATACCATGAAAGTGCTGCTGCGCTTTAACCAGCTGCATAAATTTATCGCCTTCTACTTTGAGCGCGGTGATACCGCAGACAAAGCACTGATCTTACATGCACATAAAGTAGTACACAAAACATTGGCCTTCCTGCAAAGAGAATTGAACATTGTGAAGGTAGATGGGGTCTCAATTAAAGATTTTTATATGTTGTGCGAAAAAGACGCCCGGGCATGCAGCGATGAAGTGGATATTGCCAAGATAATGCTCGGCGACGATTTAAATAAGGATTAAAATGCAGTTAAGAAAGCTTTTTCAGGCATCTGTGTGCGCCCTCGCTCTGAGCGTTTCAATGCCCGGCCTGGCTCAGCCGGCATTCAAACTGCCCGATCTGGGCACATCGGCAGTGCAGGTGCTCCCGATAGATAAAGAAAAAGCCATCGGCGAAATCATGATGATGCAGATCCGCTCTGGATCTAAATTAGTTCAGGATCCGGTACTCGACGAATACTTATCAACGCTAGGCAACAAATTGGTTGCCAATGCCAACGATGTTCGCTTTCCCTTTTCTTTCTTCTGGATTGATAATAAAGACATTAACGCGTTTGCGTTTTATGGTGGTCACGTGGGCGTGCATACCGGCCTAATGGCCCAGGCGGACAACGAAAGTCAATTTGCTTCTGTACTGGGCCACGAGATTGCACACGTGACACAACGCCACCTGGCACGCAGAATTCAGCAAGCCAGAGACAACAGCGCCCTCACAATTGCAGGCATGATCACCGGTATTCTGGCAACCGTTATCGCACCCGATGCCGGTATGGCAATTCTGTCGGCCAGCTCCACCCAATCTGCACTGAGTCAGCTGACTCATAGCCGCAAAGCCGAGCAAGAAGCCGACCGCTTTGGCATGCAGACACTATACAATGCCGGGTTTGACCCACATGCCTCAAGCGAGTTTCTGAGTAAACTGGCCGCTCAGGTGCGCTTTAAAAACAAAGCCCCGGTGTTTTTAATGTCTCACCCGCTGCCTGACTCTCGGGTCTCGGATGTCCGGTTACGAGCGCAGCAATACGAACAACGCTATGTGCCCAAAAGCCACCAGTTTCAGCTTGCAAAAAGCCGGGTCATTGCCAGATACCAGCTCGAAGGTGAGTCTGCACAGGCCTACTTTGAGCAAGCGCTGAAACACTCTTCAGATTTGGACAAAAGTGCACTGGAGTATGGTCTGGCCATTACCTATCTGGATCAGAAAAAGCTCGACCAGGCTCAGGCCGTTATGGATAAGCTACTCAATGCTGAGCCTAACAACTTGTTCTACCTGGACGTATACACAGACTTACTGCTGGCCAAAAAAGACTACAACAGGATCACTAAACTACTGGGCGAAAAGCACCAGCTAAGACCGAATAACCAGGTGATCACACTGAACTATGCCAACGTAGCATTAAAGAGTGAGCAGTATGAACTGGCAGAGCAACTGCTTAAAGTCTTTTTACTGGAAAAGCCCGACCATGTCCTGGCCAGGCAGTTGCTTACAGAGACCTACAAAAAAATGGATGCCAAAGCCAACTACCATGAAAGCCAGGCTAGCTTACTCAGCCATTACGGCGCCTTTATGCGGGCGGCTGACGAAATTCAAAAAGCCCTGAATCATGTAGAAAAGGATGAAACCGTGCGTCGTTTGCGCTTAAAAGCGTTGCTGACACAATATCGTGATATGCAAAAAGAGCTTGCGAAGTTGTAACTCAACTCAGTGCTGCCAGGGCTTTACTAACAATTTAGAAAGCCCTGGGCAGTGCATGTTCACTCCCTCAAACACACATGATTAGCGGCCCAATTTGATAGCGGCTTGTCGGCCTCACCCAATCGAAAAACATAGGCACGAAAGGCAGGATACGGTACAATTTGCGCTGAATCACATAAGTATTATTACCGTAAAGGATCTTGTATGTCAGTTACGATTTACCACAACCCGCGCTGTTCAAAATCTCGTGAAACTCTGGCTTTGCTCGAGTCACGCGACGTTCAACCTGAAATCGTTGAATACCTCAAAACCCCCATCGACGAAGACACGCTCAGCGACCTGTTACAAAAGCTCGGTTTTACCTCTGCACACCAGCTGGTACGTAGCAAAGAAACAATTTACAAAGAGCTGGGCCTGAGCAAAGACAGCGACGAAGCACGTATTCGTCAGGCCATGCTGGAAAACCCTAAACTGATTGAAAGACCCATAGTGGTTAAAGGCGAACAAGCCGCGATTGGTCGCCCACCAGAATCAGTACTGGATATTCTGTAACGCCATGCCTGAGATCTTAGTTTTATATCACTCGAGCCATGGCTCTGTTGCAGCAATGGCACATGAAATTGCGGAAACTCTGACATTTCACGGCGCACAGGTCAGGCTGCGTACCTTTGTTGCCAAAGAGGCCCATGACGTAGTTGTCTCAAAGCAAGATCTCATTGACTGCGACGCGCTGGCATTTGGCACGCCCACACGCTTTGGCATGATGGCGTCGCAGGCAAAAACCTTCTGGGAAACCACCAGTGATATCTGGCTTAAAGGCCAGCTTATCGACAAACCGGCGTGTGTGTTTTCTTCTTCCAGCAGTATGCATGGCGGTAATGAGGCCACTTTACTTAACCTGTCGTTGCCTTTGCTGCACCACGGCATGCTGTTGATGGGTGTGCCCTATGATGTGCCTGAGCTGCTGACGACCACCAGTGGTGGCACGCCGTATGGCGCAACCCATGTGGCTGGCATGGACAACAGCAGCGAACTGACGGACACAGAGCTGAAAATCTGCCGGGCACTCGCAAAACGACTGTATACCATTAGCAATAAGTTATCATGAGCAAGATCCCCAAAAAACCCGTGACAAAACGCTTTCAGGCCTCAGCCCTCATTGGCTATGTGGGCCTGTTAATTCTCATGCCCTTGTGGTTGTTTGTGTTGGCACCGCGTGAAGGCTACAGCACAGGCTTTGTGTTTGCCGTCTACATTTTACCTTTGCTGTTACCCCTCAAAGGCATTATTCAGGATAAACCTTATACCTATGCCTGGGCCAACTTCATTGTGTTGATCTACTTTACACACAGTCTCACCCTGCTGTGGGTGTCTCCCGAAGAAATGCCCTTAATTTTACTCGAATTGTTTTTTGCCACCTGCATGTTTATTGGCTGTACCTACTACGCCAGGCACAGGGGCCAGGAGCTGGGGCTGAAGATCCGTAAGCTGAAACAAGACCTGGCGGATGAAAAAGCAGCTTACGAGCAAAGTGAACAGAAAGACGAAGAGAAATAAGTCGCTCAGGCCATTGGGGTGTTGTGATTACACATCAACCCGATGGCCTGATGAGCATTAGTTCGACAGCGGACGACCACCGGTAATTTTATTGGCGCGCCCTTCTTCTTTGGCTTTTTCAGCCCGGCGACGACGCGCTTCTTTAGGATCGGCTATCAGCGGACGATACACTTCAACCCTATCCCCGGCGCGCACCACGTGATTCAATTTGACCGTTCTGTTCCAGACACCCAGACTCAGATTGGTCGGGTCTATTTCAGGGCAACGCTCTAAAATACCACTTTGCAGCACAACCTGCTCTACCGAGGTGCCTTCAGCCACATCAACACTGAGCGTTGTGGCCTTTTCGGGCAAGGCAAATACCACTTCAACCTGGATCATGAGCGCACTCCGTATACAATTTTTGCTCGCTGTGTAAAAGCCGACACCATGTTCTTCGCCACTTCATTGAAAATACGACCAAACGCCAGTTCAATCAACTTGTTGGCAAATTCAAACTCAAGCTTCAGGCACACCTTGCAGGCCTGCTCATCCAGCTCAATAAACTCCCAATAGCCATGCAAAGACTTAAACGGGCCATCTACCAGCTGCATTCTGACCCGGTTGCCTTCATACTGGTTCTTTGTCGTAAACCATTTGGTCAGACCGGCCTTGGAGATTTCAAGGCTTGCAGTCATGCCCTGATCCGAAGTATCTATTACCCGCGCCCCGGAGCAATGAGGCAAAAAAGCGGGATAAGCGTCAACATCATTGACCAAGTTAAACATTTCTTGTGTGCTGTACATCACTAACGCACTTTTTTCTACTTGTGGCATACGCTCTCCAAACTCTAACAAAGCGATTTTACCAAGGTTTTCAAGATTTATCTTGTTTGTGACAGTCGACTGGGGGAAAATAACCACAATTTTTGATCCGCGCCGATATACAAGGTAGACTACGCCATTATGGCAAAGAAAAAACCAAACAAATCAAATAGCAATACCATAGCGCTGAATAAAAAGGCGCGTCATGAGTATTTTTTACACGACAAGTTCGAAGCCGGTATTGAACTCCAAGGCTGGGAAGTAAAAAGCATCCGAGCCGGTAAGGTCAATATCACCGATACTTATATTCACCTTAAAGACGGCGAAGCCTTTTTGCTTGCCAGTCAAATTCAACCGTTAAACAGCGCCTCAACGCACGTTATTTGTGACCCTATGCGTTATCGTAAGCTGCTGCTTAAGAAGCGTGAAATTGACCGCCTGATCGGTGCCACCGAGCGCGATGGCTTTTCACTGGTCGCCACCGCCATGTACTGGAAAAAGTGCTGGGTAAAACTTGAGTTCCATTTGGCCAAAGGTAAGAAGATGCATGATAAGCGCGCCGACATCAAAGACAGAGACTGGTCGCGCGACAAAGAGCGTCTGATGAAGCACAAAGCCTAACGGCTGTCAGACACCCATAAAAAAACCGCCTTTTGGCGGTTTTTTTGGTTAATGGCAATCGCCATTAACCTTTATACTTTTGCATCACCAAAGTCGCGTTGGTGCCGCCAAAGCCGAAGCTGTTAGACATCACAGTGTTCAGCTCACGCTCGCGCATTTCAGTCACAATATCCAGACCTTGTGCCTGCTCGTCCAACTCATCAATGTTGATAGACGGTGCAATGAAGTTATTTTCCAGCATCAGCAAGGAGTAAATCGCTTCGTGCACACCTGCAGCACCCAGCGCGTGACCTGTCATCGCCTTAGTTGCGCTGATCGCCGGAGAATTGTCACCAAACAGTTCCTGGATAGCACCGAGCTCTTTCACATCCCCAACCGGCGTTGACGTACCATGGGTGTTCAGGTAGTCGATTGGGCCTTCGAGATCCTGCATAGCCTGCTTCATACATCTCACAGCGCCTTCACCAGACGGTGCAACCATGTCATAGCCATCAGACGTTGCGCCGTAGCCAACGATTTCAGCATAGATGTGCGCACCACGAGCCAGAGCATGCTCAAGCTCTTCAACCACCACGATACCGCCACCACCAGAGATAACAAAACCGTCACGGTTTGCATCGTAAGTGCGTGAAGCCGTTTCTGGTGCTTCGTTATACTTGGTAGACAATGCACCCATCGCATCGAATTCCATAGCCAGGGTCCAGTGTAGCTCTTCACCACCACCGGCAAAGATCACGTCTTGTTTGCCTAACTGAATTTGCTCTACCGCATTACCAATACAGTGTGCTGACGTTGCACAGGCAGAGCTGATTGAATAGTTAACACCTTTGATTTTAAACGGTGTTGCAAGACAGGCTGAAGCGGTACTGGCCATAGTACGTGGTACCATATAAGGACCTACGCGTTTAACGCCTTTCTCGCGCAGAATGTCAGCGGCTTCAACCTGGTACTTAGACGAACCACCACCTGAGCCGACGATAAGGCCAGTACGCTCATTAGACACCTGCTCAGGTGCCAGACCTGAGTCTTCAATCGCTTGCGCCATTGAAATATAAGAAAATGCAGCTGCATCTCCCATAAAGCGATGTGCTTTACGGTCAACCAGAGACTTAACGTCAATATCCAGCTTGCCCGATACCTGGCTGCGCAGATTCATATCTGCGAACTCTTGGTTAAAAGCGATACCACTTTTACCCGCTTTCAAAGATTCTAGTACTTCTTGCTTGTTGTTACCGATGCTTGACACTACACCGATACCCGTAATAACGGCTCTTCTCATGGGTAATTCCCTTAGGACTTTTTAAATTTACGCGTATTCTACGCTGAAACCAGGCACCAAGTGGTCAGCTTTCCAGCGTACACACGTACTCTGAACTGATATTTGTTAAAATGCAACGGACGAACGCAAATAAAATCCGTAAAATAGGCGGCAATTTAGTAGCGAACTTTTAGACACATTATGATACGCAACGCCCAGATACACTTTAACGACGCAGGCACGCCGGTTGCCGACAGCTTTGACGATGTCTACTTTTCAAACGATGACGGTCAGGCTGAGTCGGATTATGTTTTTTATACACAAAATAAGCTCAATACCCGATTGCTCAACCATGACCGGGACCACTTTGTGGTTGCCGAGACCGGATTTGGCACAGGCCTGAATTTTCTTAATACCTGGGCTCAGTTTCAGCGTTTGAAATCACAACGCAACGTTCAACGTCTTTACTTTATTTCATTTGAAAAATACCCGATCAAGATTGAAGATTTACGACAAGCCCTAAAAGCATGGCCAGATTTGTCGATTCAGGCACAACAATTGTGCGCACAATACCCGGATGCCGTAGAAGGCTGTCATCGCCTGGAATTTGATGAGGGTGAAGTGATCCTGGATCTGTGGTTTGGCGATGTGCATGCCTCCTTGCCCAAACTTTCTTATACACCAGATGGTCTGGTCGATGCCTGGTACCTGGATGGCTTTGCTCCCAGCAAAAATCCGGATATGTGGCAACAATCTCTGTTTGATGCCATGGCAGCGCTGAGCCGGGCCAATGCGACCTTCGCCACCTTTACTGCTGCGGGCTTTGTCCGTCGGGGCTTGCAACAGGCCGGCTTCGACTGTCAAAAAGTCAAAGGCTACGGCCGTAAGCGGGAAATGGTGATCGGTCAGTTTAATGAGGCGAACCCGCAGGCAACCAACCCTGAATACTATCGTCACCCTACTCGCAAGCTTGAGCGCGTTGCCATCATAGGTGGTGGTATTGGTTCGGCCTGTTTAAGCTATCAGCTTGCCAAGCGCAACATTAGCACCACCCTGTTTTGTAAAGATGACACCCTCGCCGGTGGTGCATCGCACAATCGTCAGGGCGCCGTTTATCCCAACTTGCAGGCCGAGTACAGCACCACCAGTGAGCTGTATGCTTTGAGCTTTTTATACGCACGGCGCTTTTATCAGCAAATCGAAGCGGCCGGCTTTGGCTATGATCATGACTGGTGCGGCGTGCTGTTGCAAAGCGTGACCGAAGGTAAAAAAACGCAGCACCAGAAAATTGCCAACAGCGATTTATTCCCAGACTCATTGATACGCTATGTCTCGGTAACAGAAGCACAAAAGCTGGCCAATATCGACACCCCATTCGATGGTCTGTTTATTGAGCAGGCTGGCTGGGTAAGCCCGCCGCAGCTGACCGAAGCCGTGTTTAGCGCTGCGCAAGCGAAATGCCCTGGCCAGCAGCACTTAAATGCAGATGTCAGCGAACTCGACAAGCGCGAAGATGGCTGGTACTTACACGTAAATAAGCAATGGCTGGGCCCGTTTTCCGACGTCTTTGTTTGCGCAGGCGAGCACAGCGATGGGTATGCTCAGACTCAGCACTTAGGGCTGCACGGCGTGCGCGGTCAGGTTTCTCATATCCAGGCCGGCGAAGCCTCTTCCGGGCTCACGACGGTGTTGTGCCACAAAGGGTACTTTACGCCCAGCGCACAGGGCGAACACTGTATGGGCGCAACATTTGAAAAATACAGTAAGGGACGTGAAGTTACTGAACAGGATAACGCCACCAACCGTGCTCAGCTACAGGGTTTTTATGGCGATACCCAGTTTGATCAAAGCCTGGGTGAGATCACAGGAGCCAAAGCGGCGGTACGTTGCTGCTTTAACGATCATTTCCCTATGGCAGGCCAGGTGCCGGATCCAAACAGTTTGTGTGACGCTTTTGCCAATCTTCGCCGTGGCAAGCACAACGACTTTGCGCCGCTTGCTCAGCCTCACGAAGGTCTGCACGTTGTGACCGGATTTGGCGCTCGCGGATTGTGCAGCGCACCTTTGGTGACAGAGCACCTGGTTGCAGCGTTGTGTGACGAACCCCGTCCGCTCAGCGAGCGGCTGAATCAGGCACTGCACCCTGCCCGCTTTGTGGTTCGGGACTTGATCAGGAATAAAATTTAAAATGTCAGCGGGCTCCCAAAATGGGAGCCTTTTTTATGGTTTGGAAATTTGAATCACAACGCGGCGGTTTTTATCACGCCCGATCGGCGTGTCGTTTGGTGCAATATGGCGCTTTTCGCCAAACCCATCGGTGACTATCTTATCTTCTGGTATGCCCTTTGACGCCATATAGGTTTTAATGGCTTCAGCCCGTTTTTTCGACATCGCCATATTAACCGAGCGGCCGCCGTAACTGTCTGTGTAAGCCGAAATATAAATCGATTCAATCTCAGGGTCGTTATTGAGGTACTCCCCAATCATATCCAGCCGTTTACGCGACGACTTGGTCAGTTCGCTGCTGTTGAACTTATAGTTCATCACAGTAAAAGCAATGTCTTCGAAGCTGTAAGGCAGCAGATTATCGCGGCACTGCAAGAACTCCCAGTAGGCATTTTTAAAATTCACTGAAGACAGCGCCACTGAGATTTGATCGTGCTGGTTCTGCCAATCCTGATAATAAAAAGTGGGATAATAGCCCTTCTCGAGCTCTGTCAGCATCTCCCAGCTGATATCGTTGGTCAGTTCACCATCAAATTTCTTCAATAACTTCATCTGGCCCATCACCCGTGCTGGCAACCCGGCTCGCCACGCTGGCGGCACCGATTCCAGCCCGGCGAAATCGTAACTTTCTGGCCTGACTACCATATCCAGATTAAAAGTGAGATCTTTGTTTTTACTCGCCGTTGCCGAGAAAATGGCTTCGCCGTAATACGGCACTTCGTGCGACAGTGCGCACGACAATCGAGTGGTTCTGTCGACAAACCACTGGGAGCTGTCTGCTGTGGCAGAGTATTGCCGCATTGCACCATGCGCCTGCAGCGTTAGCATACTCAGGGTGGTCGCAATAATCAGATTCGCTTTAAACTTCACGCTCTTACTCCGCTTTGAACAAAAATACCGAACCGGGCGCACTGATAGAGTGATCAATGCCTGCGTCAGTAAACACCTCACCGGTTTATATCGCAATAATCACAAGCAATAATCATGCCTTTAAAACCAGACTTTCGTGGCAAAGTTCTGACACGTGCAGTCTTTACGGTGTTTACCTTGCTTTACGTGCACGAAGCACGCCACTAAATTCGCATCTTTAGCTCTGATCAGTATAATAGGCCGCTCATTTTAGTAAACCAAGCAGATTATGGCAGAACAAGAGCAAACCCTATTCGCAAAGCGCTTTCGCGGCTTCTTTCCGGTCGTCATTGACGTTGAAACCGCAGGCTTTAATAAAGACACCGACGCACTGCTGGAAATTGCCGTCAGCATGCTTAAGATGGACGAACAGGGCCTGCTCAGCCTCGACCACACGGTACACTTTCATGTTGCCCCGTTTGAAGGCGCCAATATCGAGCAGTCGGCGATTGATTTTAACGGCATTGATCCCTTCAGTGCGCTGCGTGGTGCAGTGGCGGAAGAAGAAGCCATTAAAGAGATCTGTAAAGCTGTGCGCAAAGCACAAAAGGCCGCGGGGTGTCAGCGCTCGGTGGTAGTGGCACACAATGCCGCATTTGACCACGGGTTTTTGAACGCAGCCATTGAACGCTGCAAAATCAAGCGCACTCCGTTTCATCCGTTTGTGAGTTTTGATACTACCTCGCTGGCCGGACTAGCATTGGGGCAGACCGTGCTGGCCAAAGCGTGTCGCACCGCGGGCATTGAGTTTGATAACAGTCAGGCGCACTCAGCGCTGTACGATACAGAGCGCACCGCGGAGTTGTTTTGTCATATTGTCAATAAATGGCAGGCTTTGGGTGGCTGGCCTTTACCTGAGAGTGACGAGCAAAGCAACGACGCATCGGCATAAGCCACCAAAAAGCGCGATACCCACCAGAGGTATCGCGACTATATTACCCGGTCGCAAACTCCTGCGTTATCTTGCCTTCATCCAGCAACACAGAATGCGGCGGATAGATCCGCGAGAAAGATTTGCTGTCGCGGGCAATGGTCAACTCAATCCCCGGGTGCATCAATTCGTTGATCTTGATCCGGCTCATTTTTAACAGCCTTGCCAACTTGTGCTGAACCAGTTTTATATTGCGTTGATTACGCGCGTAATGCTTACTGAGTTGTTTTTCATTCTGAGCCAGTTTAGTAAGATAGGCATCGCGCTTATTCGAGGCCGGTGCTTTTTGCGCTTTGATCTGTGCACGTTTCAGGGCAAGGGTTTTATCGGTAAGACGTTTTTCAAGCTCTTTAAATTCTTGTTGTTTTTGTTTTAACATGTGCCAGTCCTGGGCCAGCGCAATGCGCGTTCGGGTACCCGAAGGTGCGCCCACTTCACCGGCTTCAATGCGCATTGCATCATAGACTGTACCGCCTATCAGTTTGCCTCTGGGCGTATCGCCTTTTCCAACCCGGATCATGCGCTTAGCTCTGAGGTCGCAATGTAAAACCTGGCGCTCAATCAACAAGTCCTGCTCAGATTCGATATGGCAATACTGTGCATAGCCAACAGAGACGGTACGCTTTGCTTTGACACAACAGCTGAAGTCTTCACCATCCTCGCGCTTACGACCAATCACCCCCAGCATCACTGTTACGGTGCCATTGCTTTCAAGGTGCGCCGACTCAACAAAGCCGATCACGGTAATGTCGCCGGAGGCTTTGATCTTCATGCCGTCTTTTACATCGCCGCTGACAATGACACTGCCATCAAATTCTATATGGCCAGTGGTGGCATCTACCTGATCGTAACACAGTACATCGTCAACCCTGATCCCACGCGGGATAGCTACGGGTACACCTTTAGAATCGGCGATCAATAGGTTGGGATCGTCAGGAGAAATTTTGGTGCCTTCTGGTACCTCCAGCGCAAAGTCTTTACCCTGTTTGGGCTCAAGCACATCGCCAAATACTGAATAACCCTCTTCACCAGGCGTTGGTGGCACACGCTTCATCAGCGGACTGCCGGGACTGACGGTAATAATGGCGCCGAGATCTCGCATATCAACCTTGCCACCGTCTTTTTGCTGCGGACTCAGCACTCTGTCCTGCGCTGTCATACACAAACGGACAAACCGGGCATCAGTGCCATCTTTAGCCCGCTGACCATGGGCGACAATACCACTGTAAACACTCCCGGGAGACTGCTCAAACTGCTGACCGAGGAAAGTATCCAGCGCTTGCTTACTTATCCCCCGTTTTACGCCGGCGGCTTTAAGCGCTTCGCGGGCCTGGTCCATGGTAATCATTTTACCGCCACGTGCTGTCGTCAGTCGTGCTTCTGCCATCATATTGCTGTCGTCTACCCGAACTGTCAGCTCGGCATCAACCGCTTTGGCAACGATTAAAGAATCCTTTTCTCTATCATCCGACGGCGAAAACAACTGCCCGATATTGGCATGTATGATATCAAAGTCGGCATAAGGAGAACTTTCCAGCGCTTCAACAAGCTGCGCGGAACTGGCCGGAAATCCGGTATTTGCAGGGTGTTCATTGATTGAAACGTACCCCGACTCCTCATCAAAATGAAACAAAGACATCACTTACTTCCCGAAAATTATGCATGATGTTATTAGAATTATTATGCACTACCAGGTCTATACATAGGACAAGTGCCACTGTGTAACCTCTTCATATTGTATTGCATCCGTGCTGACAATCGGTGTAGAGCCTATACAGAAAACAGCCTGTTATGCCATTGCGGTAAAAGAAAACATGCTTTTTACACGCCAGGCACTAAGTCCCGTCATTTTACATTTGTACCTATTTATACAGGGTTATCTTGCCATGCAACAAAAATTATTTGGAAAAAATACAACCAAAGTGCTATATTTTCCATAATCTAAGATGCAGCCAAAATTCAAAACCAGCTAAAACAGGAACAAACCGGTCAAACTGACCAACAACAGTGCGTTAAAACAACCATTGCCTTGCCTTATTTGAGCACAACCTTTCCTAATTGTTAAGCCCAACCAGCTCCTCAGTTACACAAAATATAAACGATTGTAAATGAGGCTTGAGTATAAAACCGCCAAGTAGCTATTATCATTGTACTTATCGGCAAACTTCGCTTGAGCTTTAGGGATTTTATTGGGTATAATCACAATCACTGACTGAAAGAGATTTCAGGGGCTGATTAGGATTCGACAGGATTCATGAAGCCTGAGGTGCATGTCGAGGGGCGGTTGGCCTCGTAAAAAAGCCGCATTTAAAGTAATCGCAAACGACGATAACTACGCTCTAGCGGCATAATAGCCCGCTAGCACTCCTCCATGAAATGCTTGTGGTTCTGGTTCTGGAGTGTCACCCTACACAAGATCGCTACGGAAACCTTGGCCGGGGTTGAAGGGCTAAAACTAAGCGGCCTCGCCTTTACTTATCGTGTTCGTCCGAGACTTAAAGGTTAACCAAAAGACGATACTAAACATGTAGGACCGAAGGTCGACGCTTTCTGGACGGGGGTTCAAATCCCCCCAGCTCCACCACTTTAAAGTGTTATAAAACAGCCAGTTAGAGATACAATCTTTAACTGGCTTTTTTGTGCCTGATGGAAAGTGTCCACATCGTGACCACATCGTTTTTTGAAAACTCGCGACTTGTCCACCAAGGATGCGCATTGCCATTGTTCAGAGCAATTTTTACTGCGCGCATGGAAAGTTTTTTGACCGGTTCAATTCTGAGTGTGCTTGCGCTGGCCATCAAGGGGCACGCCCCTTAATAATCCCCTTGCATTACTGCCCCGCAATGTTAACCAGTGATTTCATTCGATGCAGATTTAAGCAAAAAAAATAGTCAGGGGCGAATTGGTTGTGATGTTACTTTGCAGCCCCACCTACTGCGTAGGCAGGGCTGCAAAGTAAATGACGGGATATATTGCCCTATGCTGCCTTAGAACACTTGGACTTTTAGCATCACAGTTAGCTCGCGCTGTACGACATTGTTTGATTCAGTTTTGAATAGATGGCCAATCAGTGGAACGTCCTTGAGAACCGGCACCCCCTCTTCACTTTTTCTATTTTCCTCACTCACCAAGCCGCCAAGTACAATTGTCTGGCCGCTTTTAACTGAAACCGTGGTTTGGATTGAGCGCTGATTTGTCACTATGTCGCTCGCAATAGTCGAGTCCGTTACACTAGACGACTCCTGACTGATTTTAAGAATTGCCGTACCATCTTCTAACACATGAGGAGTAACTGACAACGAAACACCCACATTTTTACGCTCGATACGGGTAACACTTTTACCTGCATCAGTGACTTCCTTAGCAATCAAAAATGGAACATTCTGACCCACAGAAATAGCGCCTTGCTCCCTGTCCATGACCAACAAGGTTGGAGTAGACAGTATTTTTGTATTCTTCACTTTAGCTGTTGCCGATATTAAAGCTCGAATATCGCCACCACTTGAATACATCAGATTCCCACCAAGGCCAGAGCTAAGTGAGCCGAGTGTATTCGACGTAAATGTGAAACCTGTTTGCTTCAATGCAGTTGAAAGGTCCACACCAAATGAGAAGCCATCACCCGCATCAGTTTCCATGATAATCGCTTCAATTAGGACTTGCCGAATAGGTGAATCTAGCGCCCTTCTGAGCCCTGCAAGTTGCTCATGCACTTCAGGTGATGTAATTGCCAGTATCGAATTTGAATTAGGTAACACACCGGCACTAGGAGTTTGAAATTTTATGTCATCAAACTTTTCCATAAACTGTTTATCGGTATCGGGGGTTTTTATCGCTTGCTGAAACAGCGGCAAGACTTTCGTTGCCTGTATGTTTGAAAACTTATAAACCACTGACTCCAAAGCCCCTACCGTTATCAACTGATTGGTATTGTTTTCGATACGTACAACATCCCCATAATCAAGCATAACTAAGTTATTAGACTTGGTTATATGGTCAAGCAACACCATCAAATCGACAGTTGAAACCGAAGGAATATCAGCAGTCAGAAGCGTTCCCGATACAGAGGAACTAACGACAATAGTTTTTCCCGTAACATGAGAAAGCCACTGTGTCAGCTCTGTTATTGGTGTATTTCTGAGCTGGATTGGTTTGTTTTGTTTTTCGGCGAACGCTGCATTAGAAACAAACAAACATACAAACAAACTAACAAAAAACCGTTTCATCATTCGCATCCTTATGAAGTGTGATGTGGCAGGCATGTTTAACTGTCACTTGATAGCCCATAGCTGTTAACTGACTGGATGAATAAGACTTTTCGGGTGAGGAGATAATAAAGCGCTCAAAATTTGGCAAAGAAGAATATGAAATTATTTTGAAATCACTGAAAGCGGATTTCGTAGCAAAAGCATCACCCTGGCTTGTTTGTTCCTGCCCCCCTTTATCTAAACTACCCTGTTCACTGTTGGGCTCATAAGATACGTACAAATAAATACTGGGTATGAGTGCTCCAAATAGGACCAGTTTAAGACGAGACCACTTTTTCAAATAAATTTTGGTAATTCTCATGATGTTTCTCACTGTACACGGCACCTGATATCTGCCATGTGTGTAATATGGGGGTAAGACTGAGTAGGTCGAATTTGAGTAATTGGGACTAAATATTTGCTTTGTGTCGTAGCATGGGTAAAGGCTACTTCCGACTGTCAACCACTTATCAACAGTGATGGAATTGTTCGCCACGCCATATTTAACTATGCCAAAGTGAATACGGGGCAAGGGCAGCTTATTGCCCGTTAACATCCAGAAAAGTGTTCCAACTAAGGGAATATTCAAGCGGTCAGTTCTGCGGCAGTAAACAACCAATTCCCCTAACGCTTCGCGCGCTTGCTTATCGACCAATGAAATATTCTGAATTAAAAAGTCGATGTCCCATCCTCTTTTCCTGGCATGTAAGAACCAGTCAATGATCTCTTGACGACTCTTATCATTCCACGTTCGAGAGTTAAACCATGTGCCACACTCATCGAGTACGATCAGGCCATTTTTAGATTCATCATAGCTGTGGTTGCCAATGCCAATATTGATAAAGTCCTCGACACTTGGCTTGTCTGGTAGTCGATACAAGCGAGTGTTCTTCTTATCTCTGCCAAGCATAGGTACTAAATTTATATCTAGGTTGGTTGCAACTGGCAGCCCTTTCATTAACCTGTCTTTGATTCGGGAAACTGAATTTAAACTTTTGCCAGACCCAAGTTTTCCGGTAATAAAATGAACGGTCATATCAACGCCCCTGTGCAAAAGATTCTATAAAATACACTTTCCAAACCCACACATAACGGACTGCGTGCGCTGACACAATGGAGGACAAGCAGACTGCTGCGTTATCAGGAATGACAAGCGAAGCCCCATGAATCAACCCTTCCGGAGCAACAACAGAAATTGCTAGTATTAACGCCTTGATAGCTGCGAAAACAGCGAGAGTGAGCCCCGAAACTGCGGTAACAATAGTCAGCTGCATAGCCACTTTAGTTGTCAGATATTTTGCAAAGAACGCAATGACCTGACCGAACAACCCGGCGAAGAACGCAATTAAAGCAGGAAATCGCATCATACTTGCTGCACCGGTAATAATAGGTAAAAGAAATGCGGGCATATCTATACTCCTTGTTTCGCTGGCGTACCTCTTGGGACAATGCCAGTCGTTAGTATGTTAATTAAGTTGAAAATGGTATAAACACCTAAAATCCAAGCGAAAAGCTCCTTGAATTTGGTAGAAAATGCACAAGAGATTTCGTAACGTTTACCCTGATAATCAAACAGTGTTAAAGGCCGGCATTCCGTCGCCTGTGGGATTACATCGGTAAAATAGGAAAGCAACGACTCAATAGCCGATTCGTCCAGGTCGTTACCCAAAGGGCTTGTTTGTGAGAACTCGTTTATCTTGGTCTCAAAATTCGATTGATAGCCTGTAATCTCGCCGTCGAAATACTCCCCTAACGTGTCGAATATGTTTTTCATTCCAGCAGTTGTGATACCGTGAGGGTTCTCACAGTAATTATTTTCAATGCTTGGCACACAGCTTTCACCAGGTTTCGGCTCTGTATTTTGTTTTATGCTATTAAGCAGTTGATTAGTCGCATCAAGCTTCGAGTTTGTACTGTCTATCTTCGGGCTCAATGCATCAGTCTGCTGTTGAATAGACTGCCTGGTAAGATCAAGTTCAAATGCATTTCCAGCCTGCAAATCCCTGACAGCCGTGTTAAGTTGAAACACAGAGTCGCGCAGTAAATCAGAACGCAGTTTGTTATCGTCATTTAACTGTCCTATTGAAGCACTGAGGGCTTGAGTCTGATTTATTAACCCTGCATTGATACCGTCACGCACAGAGTCGCCAGACTGTCTGACACTGCCACTCAAATCAGTTAGCTTATCTATGACTTGCTCACCAGAGTGGTTTTCCTGTTGTCTAAATTCTTCAATTTTCTGAATGAGACCAGATAAATCAATATCAGGGTTTGGTGTCGGATCTGGGTTTGGATCTGGGTCTGGAATATCCACTGGGCAAATCGCATCAGCTAGGCGATATGAACCATCGCTGCATTGCTGTATCGGTGGTCGGTCACAACCTGGATAGCCCAGTAAGTCAGGTGGAAAGCCATCAGAGCATTGATTATTACACTGGCTTGAGTCTGACAAAATACAGTCTTTATTCATCAAGTCTATTGTGTATCCATCCGGACAGTACTTGTCCTGGAAGCTCATGTATATGCACACCGTTTTCTGCCTTTGTGCATTATCAACAGGGTCTATATAGGGAACTTGGACAAGCGAATTTAGTCTGACGCCGTTTGATGTTTGTGGACAGTCAGCGCCATTTGGGTCTAACCAATGTTGACCGCGATACTTAATCGGGTCTAGCACATCATTCCCTATCAGGAAGCGCCCTTCAGCCATTTGTGAGTAAGACTGAACAAATGCAAGACCACTGGGCGCATTTTCCGTCACGATGGGCAGTAAATTAGTGGTCGGTTGACAGTTTTCAGCGAAAGATGATGCTGATAATAAAGACAAAGCAGCTAACAATCTCATTTTCATTCCTTAGATCAAAAAAGGACAGCGAGCTGTCCTTTGCTTAAAGTATGAGCCTGCCCTGTTAAGTCGCCTTTGAAACAAAACGTTTGAACAGTTTGATGATCACAAATGCAGATGTGACTGAAATCAGGATTGGCCAGGCCAATGTTTCCAGCTCACTAATTTGCGTGGTGAATTTCGCAAAAGCTTCTGTGATACCACTTGGTAATGCAGTTGTGGCAAAAGCCGAAGCGCACGCAAATGTTGACGTAATTAAAAGCCCTGCTTTTGATAACTTAGATTTAAGAATGTTTTTCACGATATAGTTTCCTCTGTTAGTCGCTTTAAAAATAACCACCCTGCACCAATGCCCCAACCAAGAGCAAAAGCACCGAGAAAGTAGGAAGTTAACGTAATCATCGTTGACCCCCTGAAATTAAACCAAGGCCAAAACAAGCAACGAGGCCCAGGCCAAAAATCAGGTCATATAGCTGACGACCCAATTCAATGAAAAGCTGAAATTCGTCACTCGACATCCGGCTTTCCTTTTGGGTTACTTAGTTTGATGTGTAGCTATTGAGTTCAAACGGAAGCCCTTCCACTCCATTTGACGCGCCACATTTGCACCTTCGTAATACTCAAGATTGAGTAGCACTGGCTTCAAGCCCCATCCGTTCGGGTCGGACTGGAGTTTTTCTAGCTGAGAAAATGTGCCATTTGCCATTTGCTCATTCGTAACCTTCACCGTCCAAATGCTTGCCGGGCTTTTAGTGTGGAACTTAAATTCAGCGGTTTCTGGTAATGGCGCGCCTTTGTCGTCCGTCCGATTGACGCGCTGTAAGTCTGTGATTGCACCTTCGATACTGGCCATGGTTATAACTCCTTTGAATAGTCTTCAATAAGTTGATGTTGTGACCTGAGTAGGTCGTTTAATCTGTCGTTTTGCATGTGAAATCCGTTAGGTTACAGTTAATGACACAAGTCCAAGGCGACTTCGTCGCTATTGACTACAGAAAGCGCCTCGTAATCCATGAAAAGGCACATGTTCTGATAGTCCTCAACAACACAAGATTCCAAGAACTGCATTTCCTCTACACTTGGCTGTTCAAAGCGGCCATCATCTACCCAATTCTGAATCGACTCAGAAACTCCAAGCATAATCTTGCGCTGTGCATGGATGTCTTTTTCACTCAATACCTGATTCGTGCCGCGACGAGTAATCACAACAACAGAATCCCATGCAACACCAAGAATGCGTTTTGCTGGCATATCGCCGTATTTAGTGGAAAAGTAAGGCGACTTTGATTCACTTCGGCTTATCTCCCCTGTGATTTGGTCAACGATGTCAGGAATTTGATAATGAATGCGCACCGCTTGGTCTTTGCGTTTAACCTGCACACCACCCATCGCAAGACAGAAAGCCGCCCAATCGGAAGCGTCAGCCGCAGCCCTTACTTTCTCAAGGGCGTAACGAGAAACCGTGTCTAAGTTCGTGTTCATAGAGTTTGCAACCTCACATTTGCCGCTTTCACCCATGCCAAGGCGTCTCAGTTCGCGCCATGTGGTAACGCTTGGGCCGCCGATTTGCTGAAAACGTCTGATGTTAAATGTGCTGGCCCATGTGGATGCGCGCTCAGCGGCATCAGCTGGAGCGATAGAAATCTTTCCTGCTTCAGGACAAGTCACTTGATTGATGTGTTCACCGTTTACAGCTTTGGTGATGTATTTGGCGATATAACCCGCCGCACTGCCTTTGCTTTTGTCGATACTGATAGCTTTAAAACGAGTGGATGATGTACGAACTTCGCCAGGCGTATCTTTAAGTGCCAGTGACTTTAAAATCTTGCGCGCTTTGACTGCCTGACCTTTCGCCATAAACAGGAGCATATGCCAATGTGGGCAACCATCATGATGGGGTTCAACAACACGAAACCCATAAGGGCGAATACCTGCCTTGGCAAACAAAGCCCTTGCTCGTTTCCATAAGTCATTGAAATAATCTTGTGCATCATTGGGCGTTGAGCCATCATATTTACGGTTAGGAATACCGCTCGCATGTACAGAATGAAAACGACTGGGTGCAGTGATAGTGTAAAATTCCCCACGATGACCTAGCATTTTTGAGCACTCTTCAAAACCACGAATACGCACCATAAGCTCCGCAGCGAGCTGTATACCTGAGGTGGAGCTTTTAGCCGCTACATCTTTAAGTGACTCAAACTCGTCGAAGGGACTGGCGTCATGTGGAACGACGTACAAATCATTCATAATTTCTTCTGATTTAGCGTTACGCTCGCGCTTTCTGCGAATCGTAAACTCGCTTACATAAGGAGATGACTTTTTGTGCACCGTACGCATATCACGGGCTAACTGCTCGATGACAAGCGCCTGCTTTTTACGCAACCGGCGACGCCACCATAACGGACAAGCCATCCGATTTAGTGCGCCAGTCAATAAAGCCATGACACTTTGGCGATAGGCTGGGGGTAATTTTGAGCGCTCAGCAGGCGAAACCGTAAAATAAGTATCATCAAACTTAGGTGGCTCAACGCAATACATGCGAAAATCGTTGCAAAGCTGTTTGTAGAACTTGTAAGTGTGCTGATTGCACTTAATACGCAGCTCGAACAGGCGGGCTTTGTCCTCTGCGATCTGGCATAGTTCGTCATCTGAAACGCTTAGGTTGATGCCGCCCATCGTTAATACTCTGTCCGCTTCTAACAACCGTTTGCGCGCTTCTGAATAACCGAAGAACTTATCAGTGACTAAGTAACCATTGGCAAGCAAGATGGCCAAGTTACTATGTGTCTGTAATATTTGTGAACGCAAATGGTGACTATCTAATTTTGACTCTGCTATACGCTGCTTGATGGGTAATTTAGCGCGCGTAACGATGGCCTGTGCACTTGTATCAGGTCCAATGTGAGCAATAGCATTTTCAGCCGATTGTGTTGGGAATGTTTTCTCAAAAACTGTCAATTGGCGTTCATGAAGCATGGCGTGCCCTCCCCTTAAATTTGAAAGTCTAAATTCGCGGCTTTGGCTGCCTCTGCATATAATGCAACCATGTTGATATACTTTTTCACTCGTGCGGGGTTTTCATGGGGCGCACATGGCGGCGTATAGGTAGGCAAACGCCCACTTGCGACGGCGTTCACGACGTCCTTTACCTTTTGACCTTGTAACCTGGCGTATTCGTCATAGGTTAAAATTGGAGATGTGAGAGATAAAACTAAGCGGTCACTCATGTTATATTTCCGTATAGAGACGATGTCATTGCAAATTAGACTAATCCATAGATATTTTCTATGTCAATAGAAAATATCTATGTATTTTGGAGTTAGTATCAGATGAAACTTAACAATGCTGAGGAAGTGCTTGAAAAGCTTAGAGTTCTATACGAGTGTAAAACCCTAACAGAGTTATCAAGAAAGTTCGGTAAAAATACAAGCTGGGCAGCCCAGGCCAAAAAAAATAACGCTATCCCATACAGTGAATGCGCCCAAGCTTGTATTGAATTTGGGGTTTCAATGGATTGGTTTTTATTTGAAAAAAACACCTCAAGCCTAAAAAAGAAAGAGGTTCTAAACGAAGTCCAGGATGGTCTTTTTGAAGCTCAAACGCTTGAAGTGGTATCAGGTTTAAGTGCTGAGCAAATCAAAGTCGCTTCAACCCTGGTTTTAAAGCGACTTGAATCTAAGATCATGTTTTCTGATTAGTGCCTTTCCCCTCAATACTTGAACGCCATAGCCAGCTTTTAAAAAAGTCATCACCGCTCGAAAGCTGGCTAATAATCATCAACTCATTGCAATCGGCATTAGTGCATAGCACAGCCTCAGTCACTAAATGAAGCTCAAGCTTATGATTGGGGCTATATATTTTTGTGGGAACAGACACAGCTATAAGGTTTGCCCCAGCCAATAAGGTATTGCAGCGAGGGCATATAAAGCTCGATAAAGTCATTTCGAATATACCTCACCGCCATGCTTACGCTCGCGGTATCTGGATACTCTGACTTTCCAGCTTTCGTAAGCATTTACCTTATCATCTAAGGGCATTTCGCCGATTGATTCAAAGTCCTCTAATAGCTCATGGGCGAGTTCATCAAGTGTTTTACTCTCGTCATCATCGGCACGGTAAATCGCTAATAATGTCAGAAATAACATAGCACCAAAAAAATAAAGCATCTTCAACTCCAATAATTCGTTCACCAGAAATGTGTTTATTAGAAAATTGAAAGCCTTAGGCGAACCTAGGCTGAAAAGCTCATATTGAATATGAGTAAAATGCTCTATATGTTGGAGTAGCGTGGCGCTATGAGCAGAAAAGCCAACACAATTAAGCTAATCCACAATCAGTAGAAAATCAAGCTTGTTTTTTACGCTAAGATAGCTATTCTAAAAAACGCATCTACAAATGAAATTCGTTTAAGAAATTTCAGAGGCCACATTTCAAGTGTGGCCTATTTCCAAATTACATTTCTAGTTAAGCTAAAAATAAATGTCCATTATAAAAGTAAAAACAGGATATAAAATTGATATTAGGCCCTGGGGAAGAAGTGGCCGCCGAATTCGAAAAGTGTTCCCAACCCGAGGGGAAGCACAAAGATTTATAAACCACACTGTAGCTCAAGCTGAGGATAAGCCTTGGAAGCAGGAAAAAACGGACCTAAGGAAGCTATCTGAGCTTGTAGCCACGTGGTACAAAATCCATGGGCAGACTTATACAGACCCACAAAAAGCCCTGAACAAACTGGAAATGATGTGCGAAGCCTTTGGTGATCCAATCGCTCAATCATTTCACTCAAAGACGTATGTTGATTGGCGAGGAAGCCGAATGACAGGTGAAAAGGCTATTTCGGGTAAAACGGCCAATAATGACTTAGCACTTTTAAAAGGCGTATTTAATAAACTCATTGAAGTAGGTGAAATTAATTACCCAAACCCCTTAGCCGATGTAAAACCTTTCAGATTGCAGCAGACAGAGTTAGCCTTCCTGACCGAAGAAGAAATACAAACCGTATTAAACGAGCTTAAACGCTCGTCTAATCCGCACGTTTATATCGTGGCAAAAATATGCCTGGCTACCGGATGTAGAATAAGTGAAGCTCACACATTAAAAGGCTCGCAAGTGATTCAATCCGGTGGAAAATACAAAATTATGTTCATGAAGACTAAGGGCAAAAAGAACCGTACAGTCCCTATATCGCAAGCTCTGTATTATGAAATCCCCAAAAAATCAGGACCACTCTTTGCAGATTGCCGAAAAGCTTTCGAGCGTGCAATAAATAACACCGACATTGTCTTACCAACGGGACAATGTAGCCACGTACTTCGACATACCTTTGCCAGTCACTTTATGATGAATGGGGGGAATATATTGGTATTACAACAGATACTAGGTCATGCGAAGATAGAGCAAACCATGGTTTACGCACACTTCGCACCGAGTCATTTGGAGGATGCGATTAAATTAGGGCCAAAATTATAGTTTATACTTAACAGGTAGTAGAAAGCAGCATTACGCTTTTTAAAAAATAAAAAAATGTTAAATTAAGAGTTTTTTATTATTATTGTAAACTTCCTCCATGATAGCGCAAAAAGGATTAAGGCTGAAATCAAAAAAGAGAAGCCAAGATTTAAAAGCAGAACATCTATTTTAATATCAAAATTATCTAAAAGCTTCTTATGAGGCAAAAACATACTTGATATTAAAGAAATGCAACTCGCTATTAACGCAAAGCCAGTATGCTTAATCTCATCAAGTATATTATTAAACATTACTTTCTGTGTTTTTAAATTAGACAATAATGTGTTCGATTTTGCTCCCGAATAGAAGGTTTGAGCAGCGATAATAAAGCCAAATAACATAGCTGCCACTGTTGCGAGTGGACTTGCTATAGCTAAGATTGTTCCGTGATCTTTGGGAACATAAACACTATTAGCCAAATAAGCAAACAAAACACCTATAAAATAAATCACAATGAATTTCATAAATTACTCAGATTTAATTTGTGGCTATTGCATACTGCCTCAATGTACTTTTGTTCGATCCGTAAGCTCTCATTAATGCCCACTTCACACTCCCCAACTTTGGGTACCCCTTCTCCACGTCTACATCAGTCGTATACTTCAGCTCTTGAGAGAGTAAGTTCTCAGGTTTGTGGCCGCTACCCGCTGCTTGTAACTGAGCTTTCTGTATTTCTGGATCTGTAGCCTTTTTCTTACTTCCAAACTTATCGATAAACTCTACTATTCCATCGGCTACATCATGTGATAGGTATCCTAGCGTACCTTTTCTATTGCTTGCTCTACCCCAAAAGTCCAACTTGAGTTTACTCATTCCGTTTTCAGACATCATTTTGACAATCGTTTTGCTGAAAGCATTTTGTAAATCTAACTGAGAATCTTTAAAATTTCTAGGTAACGCAACCGTTACTGAGCACTTTTTGACCGACTGCCCTTTTCTCAAGACGTCCTGCAATGATTTTTGATTCCAAATGGGGTCAAAATCTATCGACGCTTCATCTTCTTTATAGGTCAGAGCATAAGCTAAATCATCTGGTCTCGGGCCAAGTCTATTAATATTAAAGACTAAAATATCCGTATCTACATAGTATAAAAAGTAACTTCTTTCATAAACATACTGGTCGTCCTCAAGCTCAAAGTTAGTTTCTTCATTTTTCTTCTTGTCATACATAGAAGGGAGAAATGTGTCCCTAGCCACAGCAATATAACCAAAATAACACTTTGAATTAGCGTCGTAGCTATCAATTCTGAAGTTTAAGTCCCGACTCGTATTCCCTGTAATAGGCCTACTAATAGGTTCTCTTCTATTCTCACAGGGAAGATTTTTATGTCGAGCATAGGCATTTTTGAAACAATCTGCAGTAACAAGCGACTTTGACTTATCATCTTGACCAGAGATATAGAAAGAGGCACTAAGCTGTTTTGTCTTTTTAGCTTTAGATTCAGACAACTTCATTTCCTTACAAAATATTTATTGAGTAATTTTTTCACCTTTGAACTTTTTTATCAATAAGCATTGTCACTAGTTGTACAAGTTCTGGCGTTTTTCAATACCTGTGTAAATCACACCTGCTTTGAATTACGTAGTCTATGTCCACATTGTGCCCACATTCATTAGCCAACACAAGGTTCGGCTAGATTACACGAGATTACAAGACTTTGTTTTTGATATAAATCATTGTTTTTAAAGGAAGCATAAGAAAATCGACGCTTTCTGGACGGGGGTTCAAATCCCCCCAGCTCCACCACATAGCAACACCGAAACCCCATCAAAGCACTTGTTTTTGATGGGGTTTTGTTTTTCTGGGATTTGAGTAGTGTGTAAATGGGGAGGCAAATGTGGCATGATTTGTCACGTTTTAGTCCCTCGTAAAATTTAAAACAACTGAAGAAAGGAAAAACTCTATAAGTGGAAAAGAACCAAATTAGGGAATGTTTTTATCCTGTCTTGTTCATTGAGGGAAGTGTTCTAATCACTTGCCTAACGGTATTTATAATTGCTTTAGTAAAAGTTATCTTTGGAAATGATATGTTTGAATTAATTAAAGACATAACCTCTATTCTAGGTGGACTGGCAAGCTTATTTGCAACAATTCTTGCGTGGAAAGCCTATAGTCAATGGGTAGACAAGCTTAAAAAGACGAACTCCATTACTCTAGAGCAGAATATTTACTTAGAAATTTTTTCGACTGTCAAAACAATGGAGCCTAGTGTTAAAAGATATATTTCTAACACTAGATCTTTAATTGATACATATAGGAATCTAGATGAAAGAAGCCCCAAGTATGAGTCTTTACTAAAAATATTTGAAGACAATCATCTTTATTATTTAAAATCCTTAGAAGCAGCAACTCAAAGTTTAGATAAATGTAGTCACACTCTTGACTTCATCGGTTTAAAACAACTTGATAGTGACATTAAAGAATTATTAGAAAAAACAAAATCACTTACAGAAATTAGTATCTATGAAGAGGAAAATAAAGTCATTGCTAACTCAGATATATTTGATAGCGATTTAATTAAGAATAAATATACTGAGAGTGACATAAGTATATTAATAGAACAGATAAAAAAAGGCTGAAAATAACAATCAGCAAAGCCTCTAAATAGCGGCTCAGGGGGATCCCCCCCTCATAATTGAGGGCCTCTCGAGCCGATGTATCAAGCGCACGTATTTACGTATAGCCCAGCGCAGTTGCTTTCCTGTCGAGGGGGTTCATAATTCTGTGTCAGCCTACTGAGCTCAAAGCTCGATGCAGTCATCTAAGCGCCCAGGAAAGTGGATGGCCATCTACGACAGCGTGAGATTCCAGTTTCGGATAGGATGCGTCCAGCGCTCTTGAGCTTTAAGTATACCGGCATAGAGTAGCTTTAGGCAGTTACACAGAATCTGTTACAAGGCCCCCTCAGATATCATGATCCGCTTCTTTCTCTTCCCTCTTTCGGTGTAGGTCATTGATAAACATGATATTACTTTTAATGACATGAAAAACCGACTCTAGTTGCATAAAAGTCATTACTACAGCGAGAGATAAAGCCAATATTTTCCAAAAAACTAGGTATTCCAAGTAAAAATCAAACGATGACAACACAACCTTAAAGAAAAAAATGAATAATATCCCAACAACCACTAAGGCTGATTTTAATACACTTCCCACGATAGATTCCAGTCGCTTTGTTTCATTTAAAGTTTCTGAAAAATCTGCATTTTCAATTACTTTTGGGTTAACTAAACGCTTTAACGCATTTGGATACAAAAAAGCTATCCATATACCCATTAGTGTAAAAACCATACTGGATATATTAAAAAGCAAAATCAGATATTCTTTGTAATCACCAAAAGAGTATCGCAGTTCAAGCTTTGTAAAAAAAACGACTGTTACAATCAAAAGAAGAATATACTTAAAAGAGTATTTAAACATTCTAAGCCTCTGCGACTTTATTTTCCGCCACCATATTTTCTTCAACTACCATACTAGCCTTATTTACTTCTTGTTTCAGCGGTTCGATATATCTCGACATGTTTTTTTTAATAGCATCATATAACTTCTCAGCAGACAAATAGTCCTCACCCGTACCTGAAATATTTACTATATCTTTAAGCCGGTATTTATCTACCCAAGTAACACCGTTCTCCGTTGCGAATCCAACATTATCCCACTCGTGACTTTTCCTATTCTCTTGAGCATTCTTCTCAATGATTTCTTTAATTTCCTTACTGGTCGGTTTCGCTTCCGCTTTAACTTCAATTTTACGCTTCTTGGCCTTAGGCTTCGCCCCCACATAAGGTACATAATCACTAAACTTCTTTACCCACTCAGCCCTTGCATCTTTAGCATCAACTAAGATCGTCTCTCTTCGGATTATATGTGTTACCTTCTTTGCTAATTCACTTAATTGAGAGTTTGATGTGTTCAAACTTTTTAAACTGATCCCAAACCTATATTGATAGCGACCTTGATTTTCTTTGTCTTGATAAGAAATCCTTACAAAGCCTTGCTCAGTGAACTCTTTCTTTCTATTCGGGTGTTTTACTCTGTTGTTTATACACCCTATAACATAATCTTCAAAGAGCTGAGCGTCACAAACTGAATGATCAAACTTGATAGAAATAACAGCATTATACCTCGGTAACACCCAATAGTAACAAGGCCGTCCCCAAATAACTTTGCTTCCTTTATAAGTATTTGTATACTTTACTACGTCCGTCGACCCTGTCTTTTTATCTTCACTTGCTCCCCACAACGTACCAGCATTATCGGTGTCAGATTTCCATAAAACTAAAAGAAAATCACCAGTCTCTGGATCTTTATAAATGTCTTTGCAGTAAGACTTTGATTTATTGTTTCTTGATTGAGCGGGATCCCAAGGAATAGTGAGAGACAAAGGCCTGTCTTTGACCCAATCCATTATTAGGTCAAACGTTTCGCCCAGCTCACACCCATGAGTTTGACTTTTACCAACTTTGTATAGTCCACAATGGTCTACATTAAAAAAGTTCATGTGCCCTGCACCAAACATCTAAAACTCCATGAAATAGTTATATTTTTATCGCCAGATGTAACTACGACTCACCTTAAAGTATGGTGATACATCCCTAAACCTTAACTTATAACACTCTACATGTATTTTAAACCAAAATTAACCCCCTCGTTACATAAACCCATCATTTCTACATAAAAACATGAAAACCTTGTTACACCATTTATTCAAAGCAAGAGCCCTCTTCTCCATCTACTCCTGTAAGTTATACCATTTTGAATAATTAACTGATTAAATTTATACGGCCATAAAGTAGAATGATTTCACCCTGTCAGCACATGAGATAAACGCATTCCATGCTTCAGTGACCCTACCCAAAATGTCATCGAAGTTTGTGAAGATTCTTTTTGATTTCTTGTGTTCTCTGAGCCAAACCCACACTTGTTCTATGGGGTTTAGCACCGGTGAATAAGGTGGTAGCCTAATGACCACCATATTATCCAAGCCCTCTACCAAACCATCTTTGAAGTACCAAGCTACGCGATCCATGACGACCACAGCTATTCTTCCTAGTTGAATCCTTTGTGATATTTGTTTCAGGTGACAATACATGACCTCTTTTGTTCACTAAAGGTAAGAAGAGTGCTTTTATTTCACCAGTCGTTGGACACAGCACCAAACAGATAGGCATATTCGAATTGTTGTTGCTTAACGATTCTTGGGTGTGAGCCTTTTTCAGCCCAAATCTTTGTTGTTGAAGTTTGCTGACCAAATCTCAATTTACTGTGCTTGTGCGCATAGTTGTAACAACGAGTAAATTTCAGTACCCGTGCCCAGGCTTCTTCGAGACTTTTAAAACCAGCCGAAGGCCAGTCAGATCTGTATTTACAGGTTCTGAACAACGATTTTGCAATTGGATTGTCGTTGCTGACTCGCGGTCTGCTATATGACATTGTCACACCCAGCTCTTGTGCTTTCACACGCATGGTTTGCGACTTCATCGACGCACCGTTGTCTTAATGCAAAACTACACCGCCATGCAGCGCATTGTCATGCACTAATGTTTGCTCAAGCATTGTAGCTGCAAGCTCACCTGATTTTTGGTCGTGGACTTCATGGCCCACTATTTCTCTGCAGTAAATGCCTTCGAGCATTACATATAGTAAAAGTGTACCAGCTCTACATAGGCGATTTCTGCTTACAGACAGATATAGTCTGACACACTCATACGCTGTGAACCCGGTCTCCAGTGCGATAAGCAGCAATAACATATTAACCACGCCGCGCTCTGGTAGTTTTGCACACACCAGGGCGCCCAGTGGCGCGCCGATGATCACGACGGGGATTGCGGCGTGCACCATCAACTGAATGTCGGGGGTTAATGTGTGTAACAGCGCAATATTGGTAAAAGTGCCCACCACTGAGGTGACGGCCATGATACTCTCACTGGTTGCCGTCGCCACTTTGATGTGTTTTTTCAGCATTAAAACGAGATAGGAAAAGATAAGAATATCGGCTCCTGAGCCAACCAGACCACTGCACAGCCCGCCAATAAAACCCACCAAAGGAATGGCTCGGTAGTCGGTTGAGCATTCGTGGATATGAGACTGGATCCCTACTCTGAGCTGCTTTATCAAAGTGTGGCAAACAACACCAAAAGGACACTGAATAATGATTTAATTGCCAGCCTTGGCAGCAGATCACTTAACCAGAGCAAAGAGACGATCACTCCCGGGATTGCGCCGGTTAATGCGTTAAATACGACTCGATGATAAAAACGGATTTTAAAAAACAAAATGGTCAGTGTGGCGGCAACCATGCCAAAGGATTGAATACCCAGTGAAAACACTTTGGCGGTGGCAGGTTCAATCGCCAGCACTTTGGTCATCACCGGAAACGCGACCGCACCGCCGCCCAGCGCCGTGCCGTGCTGCCGGCAATAAAAGAGCCGAACACCATGGTCAGGGCAATCTGTATTTGCTTATGAAAATTGCTCAGGGCTAAGTCTGAGCCAAGGCTAACCAGGCAGGGATAAACCAGCAGCATGATTGAGCTTTTCTTTATTTTGTGATGTGCCTTTACATCCAGTGCCCTGCTACCGGGTTGCTTCAGGCATCACCACCTGATCCCGGCCATTGCTTTTGGCCTGGTACAGGCACTGATCGGCGCATTTAAATGCTGCATCTGATGCGCCCAGCTGCTGTACTTTCATCGCATGGCTGACGCCAAACGAGGCGGTCACATGCAGTGTGGTGTCTCCAAGTTTAAAGGGGGCGTCTCTTAGTGCATTGACCATGTTTTGGCTAAATGCCTGAAAATCATCGCGCTCTTTGGCCACCATCAGGAATTCTTCGCCGCCCCAGCGGACAAACAACTCATCATCGGCAACAAACTTTTGCAGCCGGGTTGCCGCCTCGGCCAGCACCGCATCTCCCTTGTCATGGCCATAGCTGTCGTTGATCTGTTTAAAGTGGTCCAGGTCGATCACCACCAGCCGGTATAACGTATCGGTGCGCAATCTTTTCGGTTTTGTCATTTCCTGCTGATATAAACGCCGATTGGCCGCTTTGGTGAGTGGGTCAACAAAGCTCAAATCGTACAGGCGGCGGTTGTCTTTACTGACCGCTCTGGCCCGCAGTGCCAGCCATCCGGCGCCGCTGAATGCCAGGATCAGCCACAACACCAACAGCCTGAAGCGCTGTTTATCAAGCAATAATTCAAGGTTAGATAACCGGCTTTGAGCACTTAACAGGTCACGCTCCTGAGCAATTTGCTGTACTTCCAGGGCTGTATCCAGCGCTATCAGCTCATTCATGATCATGGCTTTTTCCTCTACCCGGACCTTTTTCAGCAGTGCCAGTGCCGCTGCGGCCTCGCCCTGGCTTTCCAGTACTTGTGCCATAAAAAGCCGGCTTTTTAGCAACCAGCGGGTGTGATTAAGCTGGCTAAAAACCGCCACTGCCGACTGGGTTGCCGATTGTGCAGCATCCATTTTTCCGTCTGCATAATGCGCAAAGCCCAGCTCCAGCCAGCAGATCCCGTGCTGCATCGGATAGTGTTCTGCGCTGGTCATACTGATGCAGCGGGTGGCTTTTTGTGTCGCGCCACTAAGGTCTTTTTCCAGATTAAGCAGCCTGGCTTCATTTTTGAGCGCCACAATCCGATAGAAATCCCCTGTATCCTCATCGAGATAACTGAGCGCCTGTTCGAATTTCTCTCGGGACTGGCTGGCTTGCCCGGCGCGATTATGTGCAAAAGACTGGTTGAGCAAGATCATAGACATGTACTCAGGGGTGGCACCGGCATAACTTCCGTAGAGTGTTTCGGCCTGACTCAGGTACTTTAATGCGTTCTCCCATTGTTCGAGGTGCACATACAAAAGCCCAAGATTATTGTGCAACAGCGCATGCAGGCGGTCATCGGGCCACGTTTCGACCTGTTTTATCCCTTTAAGAAAATACTGCTGCGCCTTAACCAGCTCGTTGGTTGAGTTAAAAATCACACCGGCCGTGTTGAAAAGTTCAGTTAAAAGAAACCCGACGTTGTGTGTTTGCGCAATCGTAGCCCCTTCCACAATCTCAGTGCGCGCCGCTTCCAGGTCACCGATTCGCAGTGCCACCTTTGCCCGGGCCTGTGCAACCCAGGCCCGCAACCAGTAAAGCTGATGTTTTTGTGCCAACTCAGAAAGCTGCCTGTCTAACGCAGCGCGTTCGTTATCGTCGCTCGCGGCGCGTCTGGCAGTCCAAAGTACATACACGGTTTCAATTGGCTTTAAATCCGGGTTGTCTTGTTGCCACTGCGTCAGTTGCGATAATGCCGCCTTAGGTGAGTCTGCGGCCAGTTTATAAATATCGAGCAGCGGGTGAGATGGGTCCCGCAGCTTTAACTGTTCTTCGGGCGGTATTGCTGAGGGGATTTGTGCGGGGCGCTGCATTTTGGCACCGTGCAGCCAAAAGGTATCCAGTGTTGCCACTATCAGCATAGAAACAAAAAATAAACTCAGCGCGAGAAAAGCTTTTTTATACATAACCCGGGTCATTCAAGGGTGTTTACTAAATTATACAATAAAGTGGCTAACTAGCCATGAAACGGCTTTGACCGCAGCGAATAGTGCCCTTGTTTTGCCCTGATACAAACTGTTTAAATACAACACCTGAGCCTCGAAGCCACGAAATCTTCATCGCTTCTCTGTCACCAAAAGAGTCGATAACATGTAGTGTGATTTCATACAGTTCAGTCAGATTGGATTAACCCATATTCCTGTGTATGTTACCATTCTCGCAACCGGTTCCCTTCAGTTCTGGCTTACAAAAAAGGAATAACAACAATATGATAAAGAAAGAACTTAGCACTTTTATCTTGCTTGCAGGCGCTCTGGGAAGCGTCCCAGGCCATACCAGTGAAATTGAAAGCCATCAGAGTGAAATAGTCAGCGCTATTCCCGTCGACAATTCCAACCAAGCAGGATGGTGGAGCCCGATGGCACGACACAATGGAGCAACTTACTTCGCCTATAACTATCAGGATAACAATAACACTGGTCAACATAAGGTGTACGTAACAAGGCTCGATAGTAATGGTAACAGCACCACTACGTCTCTAAAAGAAGTGAATTTCAGCGAATGGGTTCACAAGGATGATTTTGGCCATGATCAACCCTCCATTGCCGTAGATGGTAACGGTCGCGTTCATGTGTGGGCCGATATGCATGCTGACGCTGACGGCTGGCATTACTTTCGATCTCAGCCAGTAGGCAATGACAGTACGATGGAGCTGCTTCGTAATAATGAACTCACCGACAGCACACCTAACACAACAGGTGCATTTACCTACCCAATCGCGGCAACTGCACCGAATGGCGATATTTACCTAATCGTGCGCAATCAACCTGGTCGACATAACACACCTACTCCGGACTATAAGGGAGTAGGAGAGCTGTACCATTGGGAGAATACGATCAGCAAGTGGCGACTGGCAGGCACGTTTGCCGAAAAGGATAACGCTGTCGTTTATCCAGACGATATCGCTGTTGATAAAGACGGTAATGTACATATTTTATGGGAGTGGGCGTACAGTCACCCTCGTGCAAACAGGCATTATGGCAGCTATCTTCAATACCGCCCAAGTGAAGATGCTTTCTTCACCGCAGCCGGTACCCGGCTTACTTCTCCTGCCACCACGACAACCCCGGGAGTGGTATTTCAGGGCGTTCCCCCCAGTCGTAGCTTTAACAGCAATGACAACGGTATCCAAACAGCTAAACTCGCCGTCTATGGCGCTGAAAACAAAGTCAGCATTGCGTATAGATTTTATAATGACAACAAATACCAGCTATACCGAAAACGATGGAATGGTGCCTGGACGCAGCGCGAGACTCTGGAAAGCAGACCAACCATAGCTGCGCTGGGACATACTCACAACGGCCAACGCGCCCGCGTGTATTACACTCTGGATGGAAATACCCCTAATCAAAACAGATTGCAGGTCATTGAACGGTATACCAATACGCCCTGGCAAAAATATGTTCTGAGTAGTAAGAATATTGAACGTATCCATGCTCTTGAACTAAACAGTCAGGAAGACTTGTTGTATGGTGTAGAAATATGCAGTGGCACCACGCAAAAAAGCGACTCTAGTGGCCACTGCTCTCATTCCAATGGCGCCAAGTTGTCAATTTTAAAGGTGGGTTCAACCCTTTAAAAACAGCCCACTGAGTCCGAAATAAAAAGGTCTCAGTGCCTTCCCTTCCCGCAGAAGAAGCTTTACGGGCTGCGTTAATCCTGGTCAGTCGGCACAAGTCGAAATTTACCCGACCTTTAAGTTTGAACCCTCAGTGTGCAAATTAGAATAACAATCGCTCTTTGCTTTCTCTGCAGTCTCAGTGCCACACGCCTGCGCTCATCTCTGAGGTAAACCCGGGGCCAAATGCCGCAAGCAGACTGGCATCGCCGCGTCTGGCGCTGTCAAAGGTACGCTTTAAGACATCAATAACAGCCACGCTGGAGGTGTTGCCCGTTTCGGCCAGACAAGCACGTGAGCGTGCAACCATCTCAGGCTCAAGCGATAAACACCGGACCAGCTCATCGAGAATACGCTTGCCACCGGTATGAAAAATCGCGCTGTCGACCTGATTGGCATCGCGCGACAGGCTGCGTCTGCAAAATGACTGCAAATAAGGCGCAACATGGGGAATTGAGTGCATAACTTCCTTATCCAGAGAAAACTTAAAGCCCTGATGGGTAATATCATACTCAATGTAAGGCAGGGTATCTTTAATGGTCACACTCTGATTATTAATAAGCTTAAGGCCTGGCACCTGGCTGTCACCACGCATTACCACAGCCGCTGCGCCGTCGGCAAATAGCGCATCGCTGATGAAGTCCTGTAAGCGGTTGGCCTCTTTATGAAAACACAATGAGGAGGTTTCAACGCAGACGATCAGAACATTGCTGTTGGTACGATTCTGACAATACTCAAACGCCCGGCCAATCGCCGACGCCCCCGCCACACAACCCAGCTGTGCAATGGGAATTTGTTTGGTTTCGTTTGGCAAGTCCAGACGGTTGATCAGGTGCGCGGTTAACGAGGGCATCATAAACCCGGTACAGGACGTGGCTATTACCATATCAATCTCAGCCATATCTAGTTTGGCATTGTTTATCGCCTTCCTGGCAACGGTTTCGGCCATGTCGATGGCTGCCTCCTTATAAATTGCGGCCCGCGCGCCAAAGTCCCCAAGCTTAACAACGTCAGTCAGGGGTAAGATCAGGTGCCGGTTTTTCACTTCGGTATTTTGGATCATTTCAAACGCCCGCTGTTTGTACGGGCTATCGGGGTGACAAATTTCAATCACAGTCATGATGTCATCGGCATTGACTAAGTGCTCGGGGTAAAAAGTCGCTGGTTTGCATAATGTGGTCATGTTGTATCTCCTTTTAAAATTCATACAACAAGACCTGTGGCACGGAAATAAATTTCACATAAATAAAAAATAAAATTAACAATGAAATTTAAAAATCAATTATTTAGGCGCATTTAAAGTGCATGCAGCGACGTAAAACCCTTTAAAATGTTAACCAAAGAACGATTTAAAGTGAACTCAGTCGAGCTAACACCTCATTGAGTACCGTGTCTTTCCCTTGCCGATAATCCTCCCAGCTCGGCGCGATATGGATATCCGGGTACACCGCATCGCTTTGCACGTCGCTGAACGGGTAATAACGCTTAGACAAGCTGAACCGGCGCCCGGAATTAGGCAGAGAATACACGCTATTTTCTGCAAAATGGTTGGGATCTCCGCCAGTTGGCGTGCCAGCCACTCTGGCATTCAGGATCTGCTTAAACTGCACGGTATTAGACATGGCGGCAGAGAAAGTCGCGCCGTCGGATAACACATAAACCCCCTGCATCCAGTCAAACTGATCCAGCGGCAATAAACAGGCAGACAACGCCAGGCCTGCGTAAAAGTTGCCACCACGGTTGCCCCTGAAGTCGATGATCAGATAGCGCGAGCCGGCCGACTTTAATCTGGCCTGTAGTGCATCACAATGAGACATCACTTGTTCGGGTGTCGGGTAAGATGCAAATTCGAAATAAGCCGTTTTACTTTTGTCTAACAGGCTCAGGCTGATCCCCCCCATGCCTATATCCAGCGCTGATAGCTTTGGCTCTGAGCGCACATATGCAGAACTCAGCTTGCCAAATTCCCGCATACTCACAGGCGATATTTTGGCGCTAACGTCACCCTCCTCGCCCGTAAAGCGAAATAATGCCGGTGATTTTTCATCCACTATGCCAAGACCGAATAACAACTTATGCAAGGTCAGATAATATTCAAAACTGCTTTGCTCGCTGAATTGATTATCCACGCCGGGCAAAAAGGCTGGCAACTGCTTATACAGCTCACTTACACTCACCCCATTGATTTCGCGCAGCTGCATACCCAGTAAATGACGGTGCTCAGGTATGGTATCGACCACCCGCAAAGCCTCGCCAAAAAACTTAAAGCGAAACGGAAAGTGCTGATGCTTACCCGACATCATCAAATAGTTACTGTGCCCGTCGCCTATTGCCCGGCTGATTGCCATCAATCGCACTTCAACCTGCACTTCACTCAGAGCGCCCAACTGCGCTTTAAGCGCGCTAATCTTCTGATCGAAGTCCGCTTCTGCCAGGGTATGAAATGGCTGAATATGCTGCGTTTTTACCTGTCGGGCATAGAAATTAATGTCTTCAAGCCAGGCCTGCTGCTGGGCCTGGTTAAGTAATGCCGCATCGGCCTGCGCGGCCATACAAGTAAACAGCAGCCCCATAAGTACCTGTCTCATTAATTAATTCCTTTTGTGTAATGTGACGGGGAGACGCCGAATTGCCTGACAAATGCACGCCTGAAACTGTCATAACAAGTAAACCCCAGTTTTGTCGCCACGTGCTGCAAACTGATATTTTCTTCACTCAACAGATCTCGGGCGTGATTGAGTTTCAGGACTTTAAAATAATGGCTGGGTGTACAGTTCATGTGCTGTTTAAACAAGCGCGTCAGTTGTCGCTCGCTGAGGTGACAAAACTCGGCCATTCGCGCTACCGTAACAGACTGATTAAGCTGCGTACTTAGCCAGTCCAATAGCGGAGAGAGCTTTAAACTGTCACCAGATTGCAGCGCCAACGCATCCGAATACTGATGCTGGTTTCCGGCGCGTTGCAAGTAGACCACCAGATCTTTTGCCACCTGCGCGGCAATGCTGTTACCGTGATCTTCACGTACTATGGCCAGTGCCAGGTCAACCCCCGACAACACCCCTGCCGATGACCAGATGTGCTCGTCCTGAATATAGAGCGGATCGGGCGAAACGGTGCAATGGGCATTTTGTCGGGCCAGGCTTTCACAATGCCGCCAGTGGGTTGTGAGCGTTAACGCCTGCTGCGGAAAAAGCTGGGCCAGCACAAAAGCACCGGTGCAGATACTAAACACCCGTTTGGCTCTGGCCGCCAGTGCCGATAGCGCACTAAGCTGCGCAGCACTGAGCGACAACGTGCGCATGCCATTGCCACCACAGATGATCAGGTCGTCCACAGCAAATTCGTCTTCGAGGCCAAAATCAGCCTGAACTTGCTGGCCATACACAGATGCAACTGCACCGGCCTCAATACTCAATAACTTACAGTCATAGGCATGGGGCACATGGCAGTTGGTTTCCATAAACGCATCCAATGGCCCAAATAAATCCAGGGCCTGAAACCCGTCGGCGATAAAATATACTTGTTTTCTGGTCATGCATTACTCCTTTGGCAACTATCATAACCGATGCAAAGGTGTCATTTAATGCATTAAAACGACAAAAACAGACATTCATTGTCAAAGTTGAACTTTCATACAAAAGCCCCAGCCTGATGCATTGCCATAAGGCCACTGAAAGTGAAAAGCACGCAAAGAAGTGGTTTTGGAGTAGCGCGGAATTCAGGAAGTTCAATCAAACCATCGCCTTGCTCCTGGGGTTACCGAACCAGGCAGGCCGATATCACTATTTATAGGCGTTGTAACTCAACTCACTGCAAAAACTCGTACTTGTGCAGTAACTTGTAATAGGCGGGGCTGTTTTTAAACTGGACCATTTTTAGGTTGAAAGCGTCTTTAAGCGCCGGGTCGCGAAAGGCAATACGGTATGGCGTTGCCGCAAACAAGTGGTGAACGTTGACATTAGGCATCTGATCCTGACCGAGAACCGCTTTGCTCAGGTGGTTAAAAATATTGATATCCATCACCACCACATCCACTTTACCACTTAGCAATAATGCGACTTGTTTTTGCTGATCGGGCAGCTCAATGTACAAAGGGCTATTGGCGGTAGCCAGCCGATACTCCATACCCAAGACCACAGAGGCATTTTGGAAGCCAATCACGGCATAATTCTCCAGTGCGCTGACACTGTGTATTTTCAGGTTGCGCTTTTTTAAACTGATGGCGGTATTGTGGTAGGTAATATAGGGCTCAGACAAGACCGCTCCGGCCAGGTCCATGCGCCGGTTCATGGTCAGTGCCGCGTCCACTTTTTGCGTTTTCAACAGAGAATCTGAGCGGCCAAAAGGCACATATACAAAACGCAAATCATGGCCCAGTTCAGCGAAAATGGCTTTCACCATATCCAGTTCGAATCCGGTATCGCCCTGCTCAATGACATACGGCGGTTTTGTCCAGCCAACCGAGACATCCAGCACGTCTGCCCAGGCCACCTTGACCAAAGACAGGCCGGATATCAATACACTACAAATAAAAACACACTGTGATAACGTCATCGTATTTACCGGCCTCCTGCTATCGTTATTATTTTAGAGCGGTTTATGCCCGGTGCAATGACAAAATGAGGGGCATTTGTTACCCACCCGTTTATGCCATTGAGTCTGGTTCATCTGCGCAAAGCGCTGCTTTAAGGCGTTGCGCCAGTGCCTGCCGTTGGCTGGCATCGTAACTACTGCTGTCTGGGTCGAGCTGCTCGGCCGCTTCGAGTATCAAAGGCGCCAGTTCAGCCATTTTGTCGTTGAGTGCTTTTAGCTTCAGCTGCGTGGCGGACCAGTGCTGCGCCTGAATTTTGACGATATCTCCCGACATGTTCACTCCCACATTTCTTGTTGCGCTTGCTTCTTTTATATCTCACCCAAACCCTTGATGAAATTGACCGGGTTATTGTTAACTTTGGCAGATCAACACCAATATACCAAACCGTTTAGCAATAAAAAAAGCGGCAACCCTACGGTTGCCGCTTCGTGCCCCACAGCTTTGTTCTGGTATTAGCCATACCAGAAATCAAAGACACTGTACTATTTTCTGTTCTTCATCTTGGCTGATCTGCGCCGCAGACACCGGCCACCAGCGCTGCTGATAAAAACGGCTTATTTCGCCTGTTTCTTGCCACTGGAATACGTACAACCACTCGTTATCGATCAACTGTTTAACCACATCATGACGCGCAGTGATCTCTTTAATTGCTGATTTGGGCGCAGCCAGATAAACCGACAGTCGCTGCACCTGATGCATCCAATCGTGTCCATTGTGCAGTGACTGCATTGCAAGGCCGGTTCTGAGATCTCCGCCATTGCCCTCAAACACGCCGATGTTGCCGCCAACTGCGTTGTGCAGCACCTTATTACCACTGCCAAAATGCAAATTGTCTGTGGTCGAGGCGTTGTACTGCATGTTGATCCAATGGGTGACCAACATAGGTGCGGTCATAATGGTTTCAAGCACCTTAAAGTCCGGGTCGTGCTGCCACTGATAGTCGTGTAAAAAACTGCGCCCCTGTAGATCAATGCCCCGGGTCCAGCTGCGCGGTGTCACAATAAAGGCAGCATTATTTGCCAACCCCCATTCCGGACGCGTCTGAGACCAATCCTGGCTGCGGGCTATCAGGGCCTGGTCCAGCGCTTCACGGTCAGCATCTGCCAGCTGTTCATCCAGCTTCGCTGCGCGTTCTTTTTGCGCCGCCGCTGTGGCACTTTGCAGCCAGGACATGATCTCAGTACCCGGTTGTTCGCCATAACAGCGCAGATGGTCGGTTGTGGTATTATGCAGCGCCGCAATAAATCGGGTCTGCTCTGGGATCTCAACCCCTAATGCCTGCAATTCAGTGCGCACCGCTTTGTCGTTAAGCAGCCAGGCCAGCACTTTGACGTTCACTTCACCACTTTGTCCGCCACAGGCGCCACATCCCAGCCCGGCTTCTTGCAAGTTGTTGGTCGAGTGACTGCCATGGCCTACTAACAATACGGTAGGAGCAAACTGCTCAAACCCCATTGCATGCAACACACCGGCGGCCAGCTCAGCCTTTTGCCGGGCACTCAGCTCTTCGCCGTTTTGTGTCAGCGACCAGTCCTGGCGGTTGGCCAGCTTATCGACCGGGTGAGCCTGCTCAGAGGCAAAGAAGGCCTTTTTCAGGAGCTTAAACGTATCCAGCCAGCCTGCCGATTCCACCATAGAAAAGGACGCGGTTGCCGATTTAGAAAACCCCTGCCAGCGGGCCTGAGCATTCAGCGAGGCTGCACCGTGCTTGTCGGATTGCGCATGCGTGGCCACCAGGCTGGGCAGCAATAACCCCGGACACTGAGGCCGGTTCACGTCAGCCTGTTGCGGCTGGTAGGAAAGTGGCAGGCCAAAAAAGCCAGCAAACCCCATAGTCTGAACGCCATCGCTTTGTGCTTCGAGCGCGCGGCGATAGATTTCCGAACGTACATCGATACAAAATGCGGCTTGACACTGTATGGGGTGCGCCGATGTGTTTACAGGACTGCTCAATGCGTGGTGAAGCTGCTGCTGATAGCTTAGCTCCGCCGCTCTGGCCCAAACCCACAGGGGCTTTTGTTGTGTCTGGTGTTGCGCGGGCAGGTTTTGCAACCGGCCGAGAGACTGTTTCCATGCGTGCTCCAAAGTGGTAAAAAAAGTTGGAAAATGTGCTTGCTGATAGCGCCACAGTACCAGCTCCCAGGCCATACGAATTGCCAGCAGGTCCAGCATCTGGTCGTGTGGCTCACCATTGAGCTCGCCCTGCCAGCGCAAATAGGCAACCCAGGCGCCCCATCCACCAATATCCAGTAGCAATGCGTGTGCATACAGTTCAACCTGCTCGTCCTGCACACCAAAAGTGCTCAGCGCCTGCGCTATCAATGCGTTCGGATCATCCGGTAACTGTTTGAAGTAGCGGTGCAAATCAGGCTCGTCCAGTACAATGCTGAGCCCCCGGTCGCGCTGGCTGACCACCAGCCAGTGCGCGTACAAATCCGGCTGTGCCTGGCTGTGCTCGCGGTGCAGCATAGGCTGCGCCTGCTGAAAATGGGCGGCACAAAACTGGCTGATCTGATGAATTATCTCGTCGCGCCAGGCCATTTTGTGACGCGCCCGGTGCTCATCAAGCAGCGCCGATAACGACTGCCAGGGCAGCTTTTCCTCGCTCTGCTCGATTGTCTGGATCAGTTCATCGACGTTTAATCCAAGCCCGGACTCTGCCAATGCAGTGCGCAGAGCTTGCGGGCTTATCAGACCGCGTCGATACCAGTCAAGGTAGTCGCTCTCAGGCATTAGCATGGAAATACCGGCCAGTGCGCTAAGCCGGGCACTGACCTGCTCTATGCGCTCATGGCGCATCGGCCAGTAAGGGCTGACGGCTATCATCTGATCCAGCGGCCAGCTGGGTGCTAGCTGCTGACAAGCAGTCTGGATAGCGCTGTGCTGTGCCTGTGTGAGCGTGCATGTATCACTTGCCATGTTAAGACTCCTGAATTAATCCATACTGGCGCTTGGCGGCGCGCTGCGATTTAACTGGCGCGGGTAACTTCACAGGCCAGATTTTCAATGTCAGACGGGTCCACCACTCGTCCAGATACAAACCGGCAAAAAGCACCACAGATAAGCTTTGCACCCGGGGATGTGCCGCGCGGTAGGTTAATAACCAGTTCAGCACAAATAAGCTGATAAACAGCACCATCACGACACTATCAGCGGCACTCAGTGGGGCCTCATGCAAAGACACACCGGCAAACACGGTCTGCGCCAGCAGTGTCTTCATTGCCGCATAGCTGGCCAGTAGCAGTACACTGACCAGCAGCACACCTGTCCACGGCAGGCTATGATGGGCACTGCTGCGCTGCGCAAGAAGCAAAGTCAGCGACATGGCCAGTAGCGCCCACATACTTAATGCGGAGCCCTGACCGACCAGCCAGTAGGTGAGCGCAACCAGACCCAGGCTAAGTAGTGCCGCGCCCAGCCAGCGTGCCAGCGAAGGAGTAACGGACACCGCCAAACGCGCCTGCAGGTTCTCGCGAACCGCACTGCCTGAGTTAAGAAAGGCGTGTGCCTTGTAGGCGGAGTGAGCCAGTAAATGCAGCAGTGCCAGCTCGTATAACCCCAGCGCACATTCAACCAGCATCAGGCCCATCTGCGCACTGGTTGACCAGGCAAGACGCACCTTTACGCTGACCCGGGTGGTCATAATGAGTGCCGCAAGCACCGTGGTCAGGCCACCTACCAGCAGTAACAACCACTGAGCCGCAGCGACCTGCATCACCAGGGGCGCAAACACTATCATTAAAAAACCACCGAGATTAATTACACCAGCATGTAACAGGGCACTGACTGGCGTCGGCGCTTCAACCACCTGCATCAGCCAGCCATGAACTGGCAGCTGCGCACATTTGATCAGCGCAACAATGACCAGCATGACGGCCGCAATCTGGGCGTAAACACTGACCTCAGGGTTCGGTGCCTGATAATGAGCCAGAATATCGCTTAACAGGAAGGTGTCGTGGGCCTGGTACAAACACAGCACGGCAATAAGCAACGCCAGCTCGGCCAGACGTGCCAGAATAAACTTTTTGTGTGCGCCCAGCGCAGCACGGGGACGCTCAGGGTAGAACAGCAACAGCTGATGCAAAGCCAGGCTTATTAAGGTCCAGCCCAGCAGGAATAAGAGTAAATGATTACTCAACACCACCAGAGACACCGCCGCCAGTGTGCCCAGCAACCAGCGCCAGTAAACAGCCAGGCGTGGCTCCCCGGCCATATAGTTAAGAGAAAAGCGCATAAGAATGATGGCCATAAATACCACCAGGCCTGACATGATAAGACCCAGCGACGTCACGTGCACAACTTGAACGAGCCCGCTTTGCGAGAGTAACTCAACACTGGTGCCCTGCCCGGCAATGGCCACAGTGAGCAAAACCAGTAACCAGCCAGACAGCGCGTTAACAAACCGCCTGCTGATATGACCTGCTCGGCCACAATACCAGGCACTGAGCGCAAAACTGAGCGTGATGACGAGCATCATCATTAACGATATTGACATAATTATCCCACTCCATTCAGAACGGGCTCAGTATGTCAGACGTTGAAAGATATAAAAAATATATATATTCTAACTAAACCATATATTTTATATAACTATAAAATGAGTCGACTCAACTATCACCACCTCTATTATTTCTGGCGTGTTGCCAAAGCAGGCAGCCTGACTCAGGTTGCGCAGGATGTTCATATTTCCCAGTCAGCCCTGTCTATTCAGATCAAGCGGCTGGAACATACCATGGGTGTCTCATTGTTTGAAAAACAAGGACGCAAGCTGATCCTGACCGACTCCGGAAAGCAGGTGCTCGGTTACGCCGACGACATTTTTTATAAAGGGGAAGAGCTGGAGTCTTTCTTGCTCAAAGGCGTGGCCACCGAGCGGCAACACCTGTCCATTGGTGTACAAACCACCCTGTCGCGAAACTTTATTGAAAGCTTTATCAGCCCCCTGCTTGATGATCCTCATATCAGTTTTACCCTGACCACCCGCGATATGGACAGCCTGTTACAGGGATTAAGCAACCATGAACTGGACTTAGTGCTTACCAACCGCCCCGCCAGCCAGGACGAAACCCGCTGGCATACTCAGCTGGTATCGCGCCAGCAAGTTGCCATTGTCGGCCCCAAAGGCGCGGCCATCAAAAGTGACTTTCCAAACGGGTATGACACGGTGCGCTGGGTATTGCCCGGGCCAACCACAGAGATCCGCTCGGCCTTTAACGCCTTGTGCGCAGCCCATGAGTACAAACCCAATATCCAGGCTGAGGTGGACGACATGGCCATGCTGCGACTACTGGCCAGGGACAGTGGCGCGCTTGCAGTGCTGCCTCCGGTGGTGGTCAAAGACGAAATTGCCCAGGGCTTACTGGAGCAGTATCAAAGTCAGCTGCCTATTTTTGAGCACTTTTACGCCATTACCACGTCTCGTAAATTCGTTCCTCAGGCCTTGCTGGACCTGCTCAAACAGCCCTTATCGTAAAACAGAGGCATTGAGGGACACTCCAGCCAGTGCTTTATATTTTTTCGGCTGCAGATCAGCCAGAAGCCGTCACAGTATGCAGCTGGGCAATTTGTTAACAAGTTAGTTTGCTTTTGATGAGTACCGGGCGTTTCATGTGATTGACGAAATCTAAATGCAAGCCAGGATTGAACTTCTGCCGAGGCGTACATTTGACTACCCGGTTGAGAGTGCGCCGCAGATAAATTTAAAATTTGTACAAATAATACTAGACAGACCCAGTGAGTCCCTGTAGAGTGAAGGCCGCTAGAAAGAAAGTCGATATTTACATCCTACAATTCGTTGTTTTACACCGCGTAACACAACCTGCAGTATTTAAGTTTCACCTCTACTTTTGATGCATTCACACCTATCGAAGGTTAATTTTTTATTTATATTACAGGTTAATACTATGTCTAACACAGTTACTGGTACAGTTAAGTGGTTCAACGAGTCTAAAGGTTTTGGTTTCATTTCTCAGGAAAATGGCCCAGACGTATTCGCTCACTTCAGCGCTATCCAAGGCGACGGCTTCAAAACTTTGGTTGAAGGCCAGAGCGTAGAATTCACAGTTTCTCAGGGTCAAAAAGGTCCTCAGGCTGACAAAATCGTAGTTCTTTAATTACTACGCATTTTGCAAAAAAAGCGAGCTAAGGCTCGCTTTTTTCGTTTCTGTCCTCTGCTATTCCTTCCTGACGCATGAAAAATATGCATCTTTATAAATTTGTCACACCCGTCTGAGCTGCTAGCCTTGAGTAGACAACCCAAGGAGAGACACCATGAAAGCACGGATTGCGCTGCTAAGCGCGGCACTGGGTTTATGCTGCCCGGTTTTTGCAAACACAGTACACCCCTCGGCTCTGACCAGCCAATTTTATTATGATGGCTTGATAGTAGCGCCTGACGGCAGCGGCTACTTTGGCCAGCAATGGCTGGAAAACGCCACAGACGTTACCCTGTTTCCAAAAAATGGCAATACCGCCACCTGGACGCTGACATTAACCAACTGGCGGGGTCAACCCATTGTGGGCGAGCCGGTGGAGATAAGCGCTGCGCCCCTGACGCTGACAGCACCCCAATGGCGAGAGCCTGATGGTATGGCCGCCCGATTTAGCCGCAGTGTACGCGCTAAGATATTGACCCGCATTGAGCAAGGCTTGTTTCGCTTAACAGCACCGTTTAACGTATCAAGCCCGGTGACAGATGCGCGCGGACAGGTAACGGTTTCCATTCACAACTTTCATAGTTGCGGCAATGACAGCGTGCCCGGCTCAGACAGATTTGTCGCCCGAGCGGGCTCACTGCAACAAACCTTAGAGGTAAAATGTGCAGTAAACGGCCTGGTGCCTATCCCGGATACTCCAAATCAGGGACTCACCACAGCCGGGTTAGTCGGTCGCCATTTACACCCCGATTTACTCGCCGCACTGCAAAACCTCGGCCGCGCCTGGCATGCACAGCCTGACAAACCAGCCGGTATGCCAGATCACTTAACCATTACCGGTGCCACCATGCGCTGGGGCGGCATTAATCCACCGCATTTTACTCATAAGTTTGGCGGCACCGTGGACATTCGACCGCTTGGCACGCAAAGCGGTCCCATCAGCGTTGGCGATGCCGCGTATGACCGCCAGGCAACACAAAGCCTGGTCGATGCGCTGGTCCAGCTGGGCGCAACGCAAATCATCTTTGCCGACAACCTGCGCGGTGTTACCCAGGTCAAAGCCAATCATAAAAATCACCTGCACGTGAGCTTTCTGAGCGAGCCGCTGGAGCCCTGGCATCACGATGACGCAGACACGGACAGCGAAGGCCTGCATTGGCATAACTATGATGGCATCTACGATACCCGGTATTTTATTCCCACAGTAAAGTTACTGGAGCCGGCAGCGCTGCGGTTTGACTTTGCTGACTAGCTAAATTGAGATAACGGACTATGCGAGTGTAGTCCGTTATCAGGAAGAAAATTGAAGGGTGAATGCAAGCAAACTAAGCCTGCTCCCAGCTGACAGACGTGGTCTGTTACACTTTAATGCTGACTCTGGGATTGATGGCGTCTACCATCATGCCGAAGAACAACAACGGATCGGTATTGATTTTATCCTCAAGTGTGGGCATGTTCTGACCAAAGCCATCCGGTGTAAATTGCCGGCTATATTTCTCAGTCAGTTCATTGAGCTTCAGCGAACCGCGCAGATCCTCCGAAGACAGCGCATCGAAATCTGACGAGTGCATTTGTAAGACACTGAGAATGCCATCGTGAACCTGCGAAAAAGACGCTTTCAACTCATCATTGTCATTGAGCTGCTGTTCCAGCTCGCTACGCTGATCACCCGATAAACTGCCTCCAACCAGCGCCAAAGAACCATCCTCGTTTAGGGCTAAGTCGACTGAGTCTAAATTCAGGTGTGGATTTACTATTTTTTGTGCCGCTTTAAACTCGCTGAACTGATCTAGACTGTTGAGTAGCGCACCCTGCGCACGTTCAAAATCTTTAACCTGCTGCTTCAGTTCGTCGTTCAGTTCCTTTCTGACCCGAGCAATCGTTTCTTCATCCATTAGGCCTGTCTCTTCACTGAAAGTGATATTACCGCTGACGGTAGGTTTCTCAGGTTCAACTTTGGCGGCTTTAAGCTTGTCTATTGGGGCGGACTCGGTACTGCGATTATTGGTCGGTATTGGCGGCGTTATACCGTGGCGATTTACTTCCATCATCTGTCACTCCTTGCGCTAGAACGTGTGATGTTCCTTCTCAAACTAAACCAAAAGTCGTAAACAGTCAACATTTGGCACAAATCATATCCCTATGAAATTATTGTTGTTTATTTAAGAACGATGAACTAGCTATCAGTGTTTTTCAGACTTACGAATTGATAATTCATGGTTTGAGGCGTAATTATTTGATGAAATTTAGCATACGCACCGCAGCAATTACACGGGCACTGCCTTTACGAGTGACCACTGTCCCAGACCCTGTCCCCATCCAACCTGAGCGAACCGCAAGCACCGATTGCATTACGACTTAATCTTTCTGACTCATGCAATTGAAAGAGCGGACTAACCGAGTGAAGTCCCTTATCTGGAAGGTGCTTCACGTGTCAAGGCGGTCAAACCACGTACAAACGGACAGGCGTGGTCAGTTACACTTTAATACTGACTCTGGGGTTGATAGCCTCCACCATCATACCGAAGAAAAGCATAGGATCCGCACTGATTTTGTCCTCGATTGTGGGCATGTTCTGACCTAAGCCAGCCGGATCAAACTGACGACTATACTTTTCAGTCAGTTCATTAAGCTTCAGCGTCCCGCGTAAGTCTTCAACAGTCAGTGAATCAAAGTCAGAAGAATGAAGCTGTAATACACTCAGGATCCCTTCATGGACTTTGGAGAAAGACTCTTTCAGTTCATCATTGCCATTGAGCGCCTCTTCAAGCTCACTACGCTGTGCTCCAGACAAGTCACCCCCAACCAGCTTCAGTGTGCCATCCTCTTTTTGCGCCAGATCCACTCTGTCCAGGTTTAAATGCGGGCTAATTGTTTGCTGTTGTGCCTTAAACTGTTCAAATAAGTCCAGGCTAGTGACCAAGGCACTTTGTGCCTGCTCAAAGTCTTTCACATGACCTGCGAAATCTTCACTTAGCTGCTTTGTCAGCTTGGCATAAGCTTCCGGGCTCAGTTCTACAGTGTGCTTACTGATGGTCATTTCTTGTGCATATTGAATATCAGGATCCTGCGGCTCAATCTGGACAGACCTGAGCTTCTCCATAGGTGGGCGTTCTTGACTTCGAATATTACCTGACAATGCAGGGGTAACGCTCGCATTCACTTTCATCATCTGTCACTCCTTGTGCTACATGCGCGATGCTTTTCCCAAGCTAAACCAAAAGTCGTATGTAGTCAATTCTTGCGATGGATCATATCCTTATGAAATTATTGTTGTTTATTCAGGAACGCTGAATTAGTGTAATAGGGCTTATCGAACTTAAGCATGGTTAAATTAAATATTGAAAGGAAATCATTTTATGAATAAGAAAATACTCGCCTCTACAATCACACTCGCACTGTCTTTGTGTGCAACCGCATCAGCAAAGACCATTGAACTACCCGTTCAGTCTGAACAAACGCCGTCAATCTATGATATGCCCGGCACCTATTTTGATGGTGTCACAGAGCGTGCTGACGAGGCACTTGAGCAAAAACACGCCTTCCCTTTTCAGATCCGCCGCAATGCCATGTCGTTACCTGCTCAACCGCAATTCCAGGCATTTTCTGCACAAGCTGATCCGGCCGTCAGCCAGACACCTGCACAGCGTAGTGGCTGCGCAGACTTACCATTAGATGGCGCTATCTACCTTAATTTCAGTGAGCAAGGCCAAATCAAGTGCTATAGCACTGAAATTACAGAGCCAACCAAAATCGAAGGGCTGCTGGTAAATATTCCACAAGATGTAGATTACAACTTGTATCTGTTTAAACTGGAAGATGATAACAGCTTCACCCCCCTGGACATCGCTGACTCAACAACCGCGCTAACTGAAAAAGTGGTTGTCAAAGCCGAGCCAGGTGCTTACATCATTGCGGCAGAGGCCAAAACGGGCTTTAGCGCCGAACAAAGCATCATCGGCTGGTTCAGCCATCCTGACTTTGACCAGCACGAAGCGAATGACAAACCTGGCCAGGCCACGGCCCTGCCAAGCAATGGTACAATCACCGGCAATATCGATAATCAGAATGATCTTGATTACTTCATCTATCAGGTCGGTGAAGGACAAACGGCTATCGCGCTTAATTTTAGTGCCAGCGATCAATTCAGTCTGGAATTATGGACCGGCAGCAGTTGGGCGAAAGTGCCGCACAATCAGCAGGTCAATCTGAACACTGGTGGAAGTAACGGTGCGGTGTTCCAGGTCCGTGGTAATGCAGCAAACTTACCACCAACGGCAGCACAGTATACATTCACCGTTTCAAACCCGCATTCAGCGACAAAAATCTCAGGTATACATACCTGGAATAACGAAAACCTGACTAACCTACTGTCGCCTTCTTATCTTGAGGCCCACCAGGAAATTGGCATGTCGGGTACCGCGATTGATGCGGCTGGTAATCCGGTCCCTTATGCCTCTGTTGCACTGCGCGCCATCAGCCGTGAGAGTGAAATAGGTTTCAAAAATTTACTTGCCGATGCACAAGGCAAGTTCTCATCAACACTGAGCTTGCCTGACTGCTCAGGTACAAAAGATGCAAGGGTCAAAAACAGGGTAACACGTGGTACAGCCACAAACCCTGAGCAGTGGTGGGACATAAACTATAATACGGCCGTTTATCAGTACCTGTTAATGGACGAAACGGGCAGTTCAAAGTACGACTTTGCACACGGCTTTTTCCATATCTGTAAAGAAAAGATAGTTCAAACTTGCTATTGGCATAAAGATTACGCCAGTGGCCAGGAAGAATACATCTGTAACAGGCGCTAAACAGCCGCCACACGGGAGAGGGTCACCTCTCCTTTTTTATTCAAACATGTTCATTTATCTTGCCAAACAGCCGCGCATCAAAAAACTCGCCATCTTTATAGATTGCCATACGGCGCAGGCCCTCATATTCAAAGCCTGCTTTTTCCAGCACTCTCGCAGAGCGAGTATTTTGCGCGACCACCACGGCTTCTAAACGCATCAGTTCAGTGGTGGTTGTTACTTCGTCCACCAACAGCTGTAATGCCCGGCCTGTGAGCCCCTGGCCCCAGTATTCCTCAGCCAGCCAGTAGCCAATTTCCGCGCTTCGACAATACTCGAAGGTGCCAGGGCGAGCGCCGATACACCCGATCAGCACACCATCAAGCATAATCGCGCGGGTGATCCCCTCTTTACTGCCGGTTGTGATCCACCACAGGGCATCTTCCTGAGTATAAGGAAAAGGGACTTTGGGTGATAAATATTGCACGGTGGCAGGGTTGTTTAAGTAACGAACCAGGCTTGATTCATCTGAGGGCTCAAAAGGTCTGAGTGATAACATGCGCGTCCCTTAGCAAAATGGGTAAAAATTGGAAACATCCATCCTACTGCGCATACGTTAATTGGACAATACACTTTTTGGTAAATGCTTTATGTTAGCTAAGTAATAGATACGGGCGAAAACCGCCCGTACATGCTGAGGAGTTAGAACGGTTTTACCTGACGGATCCTGGCTGTTGCCAGTGCGGAAATAGCCAGCACAAGTAACACACTGAACAACCACTTCCACAGTCCGTTTTGTGTTTTCATTGCCTGCGCTTTGAACAGCGGAAAATCTTCCACATCCTGGCGGGTTACCGGCTTATCAAAAAACATAAAGTCGTAAAAGAAATGACGCATAACCGTGTGATAGTCGGCCACCTGCTGCTGATATTTGAGCTGGTAACTACTGCTTGTCTGAGCCAGTTCATTCAGAGAAAGCTGAAAAAGCAACGCCGGAGACAGCACACTCAATGTTTGTAACTGTGCCTGACGTGCCTGGTTGTTCTGGAAATGGGCCTCAACCAGCGACTGCACCGCAAGGTCGCTCATATGCTGCTGCGCGTAGTACCATTTCCAGTCAAACGCCTCGCCCAAAGGTGCAGTATTCTGCCAGGGTGTTTCGTGTGTCAAAAACTCATCGAGCGTGGCTTGCTTGTCTTTATCCCAGCCATCATTGAGTGTTGTGCGTTGTTGCAGCGTGATCTCAAGCGGCGCATCGCTTTGATACTGACCAGACAGATATAAGTGCACAGCGCCCGGGATCAACAGCGCCAGCACCACCCAGCTACTGAGATAAGCCAGGCTATTCACCACACTATTTTTGCCAAAGCTCATGATCAAGGTTGCCAGTGCAAACCAGAACACCATATACAAACTGGTGGCGCCCAGCACAATCCAAAATAGTGCATCAAACGGCAAAGACAATATCAGTGCCGCACTCACCAGCAAGATAGCCACCAGCAGCCAGATAACAGCAAAACGCAGCGCAATTTGCTTACCAAGCAAAGCGAACGCGCTGCCCGGTAAGGCGTTGAGTAATCGCCAACGACCGGCGTGCTGCTCGTCTGAGATAAGCGTCACGGTGAGTATGCCAATTACCAGAGGCAAAAAGTAAACCAACACAAACCCCAAATCCAGGCCGCCTGCCCGTTGCTGAGCCGGGTTTACAATTTCGCGATTAAAGGCCTGACTTTGTAATGCAGTGGCGCGAATTTTAGTTGCGACCATAGAAGACGGTGTCTCACCCACAAACAAAGCAGCCCAGGGGCTCAGTTTCCACTCGGTCGGAGCGCTGGCATAGTAGGCCAGAGAACCTGCCTCGGGCAGTGTCTCGCGACTGTTCACATGCTCCCGCTCTTTTTGGAATACTACCATCGACTTATACTGATCAATGCGCAGTGACTTATAACCAAGCGCGCCCTGATAAATGGCAAACACACCCGATACGATAAACAATACCAGCACCAGCTTATTAATGGTGCCAGCAAACAAACGCTTGCATTCGAGTTTAAACAGCAGCATAGATCCTCCTCTGCATCGGGTTTGAACTCAGGAAACTAAACAGTGCTGCGACCGCCAGCAGCGGCAGCAACCAGGCCAGAGAAAACGCACTCAATGACCAGCTGAGCTTAGGCGTTAAGTAGTTAAACGCTTCAAATTCCTGCCAGTAGGATTTATCAACCCGCTGCGCTCTGTCGTTATGATGGTGGATCTCATGGGTGTGTAACTCATTGAGTTTTTGGATCCGTGCATATCTGTGGGCCTCTGCCTGCTGTTCAAAATCCAAAAAGTGTCGGGTGTCTGTGCGCGTCAGCGCCATTGAAAAATCACGAACAAACAAATACGGATTCAGCCAGTAAAACTGACTGACAAACTGGCGCTGCGCCTCAAACAGCGCTACCTGTTGCTGATAGTGCTTTTTATAGATTTCAGCATTGAGTTTTTCCCCTTCCTGCATCACCAGCCCTTTGTAATTAATCGGCAGCTCCTCAACCGTCGATACACCATACTTTTTCAACGTTTGTTCACGGAATTGGCTAAAATACGGGTCGTTGGGGTTATGGCTGTCTCCGACTTTACGGTTATCCAGTTTAATGGCCAGCTCAAAATCATTGCGCTTTTGATGGGGATACTGGTGGTGTGCAAATTCTGCCAGCATGCGTGGCATCAGAATAGTCAGGATAAACCATACCGACGTCAGCAGCACCAGCGCCTGTTTTGGCGCCTTTACCAGGCTCGAAATCAATAACGTCAGCGCTATCCAGAACAGACAGTAAAGCAGATAGGTGCCAAACAGCAGCGTTAATCTCAGTGGCGCTTCTGCTGAAAACTGAGCGCCTGAGCCGGCGGCCAGGGCGAGGGCTAAAACAAACACAGGTAAGATAAACACCACAGACACCAGCAAGTAACTCAGGCTCTTGCCGGCGATTAATTCACGGAACGACACGCCCATGGACATCAGCTGGCGCAGTGTGCCGCTTTTTTGCTCTCCACTGACACTGGCAAAACCCAGAGCAATGATCAACAAAGGCCAGATGATCAGCAAAATGTTGGCGCTGCTGAGCTCGGAAAACCTCAGTAAGGTGCCGCCATCCTGATCGTTGGCAAAATTGGCGCTATTTTGTTTGTGCGCCTCTAAAAAGATACTGTCGCCGACCCAGGCATTAACGCCCAGGTCAAAAAAACTCAGCGCACTGGGAGGACGAAACGCAAAATGGCCAAAGTGTGCAACCCGGTGCGGGTGCCTGTCTGGCTGGGCATTCCATTGCTGTTCAACAATTTCCTGTGCTTTGGCCTGGGTGTGCATACTGTGCTGGTATTGCTGCCAGCCGGTAAATAAGGCAACCACCAGCAGCAGTTGGGTCATAAAAAAGATCAGCCACAGGCTGGGGCTTTTGCGTTTACTGGCCAATTCATGGCGACAGATCTGCATTATTTTATTATTCATAGATCAGACAATTCCTGTTTATACATGAGCCCAACCGCGTTAGCTGGCTTCGCGCATGGCCGCTTTCCCGGAGATCAGTTCGTGGTAGGTGGTTTCCAGGCTGCTCAAAGGCAGTTTATTGTTATCTAACAGCGTCAGCAGTTTGCCTTTATCCATAATGCCAATTTTGTCGGCCAGGGTATGTGCACAGTAAAAGTCGTGTGTCACCATCAAGATGGCAGCACCTTTTTTCGCCAGCCGCTCAACAATACGAATAAACTCCAGTGTGGCACTGGGGTCCAGCCCCGACGTAGGCTCATCCAGCAACAACACTTTGGCCTGGCGCATGATGGCAAAGGCAATACCAACCTTTTGCCGCATTCCTTTTGAGTAATTTTTTAATGACTGTTTACGGGCATTTTGCTCAAGTCCTGTTTCGTCCAGTGCGGCGTTGATCTGCGCCTCACTGACCGAAAGCCCGGATAAACTGGCCAGATATTTGAGGTTGTCAATGGCATTGAATTCCTGATACAGGTTCACCTGCTCGGGCAGATACACCAGTTTGTCTTTGCCACTGGGGCTTTGCTGAACATCGACCCCGTCAATGCGCGCCTGGCCACTGTCGGGCTGTAAAAAGTTAAGAAAGATATTCAGCGTGGTGCTTTTTCCCGCGCCGTTGGCACCGAGCAGACACATGATCTCGCCCTGCTCAACTTTAAAGCTCAAGTCGGTGATCACCTGTTTATCGGCAAATGATTTACTTAACTGTATGGCTTCTAACACAAAAAGTTCTCCCTGATACAATAAAAACCGCGCACACCGCGTTTATGGACGAACATAAATGCGGTGTATGGGCGGTTTGAAAAACGTCATTAGTTATGATTAGTTATAACATAACACTAATTATCTAAATAGGAACAGTTTTTATTACTCTGCCACCTTAACCTGTGGGCACCAAAAAGCTCGCCGTGCCCGTAAAGGCCCCGCCCTCAACATGGATCTGCGCATTTTTGTAATACACCAGGTTGTCCGACAAACGCTTTTTACACTGCTTAGGGAAGAAGCCTTCAAAGCGCACTTCTTCGGTTGTGTTAATGGTGCGCTTAAATTTAATATCGAGATCTCTGAGGTACACTTCCCCCGCTTTTTTACTCAGCTGGTTGTCCCAGCAACCATAAATAATGCCCAGCTGAGAGATCCAGATCATGGCGCTTTGGGCACTGAAATGAAAACGGCCATCTCCAGGCATTTGAAAATGCTCCACATTAATGCGGCCATCAATATAACCGGGCTCTAATGAGACAGAGCTAAAAGACATGCGCTCCTCACGCCAGCCATTTTCCAAATAGTCTGACATATAGGCTCGTTGCTGCGCTTGAGTAAGTTGAATCATGGTTAATCCTTACTTTGATGTAGATGGGCTGGTTGTTTGAATTTGGGCATGTATGGCGGGCGTTGACATAAACAAGGTATTTAACACCGCCGTACCCACGCCAATGGCTATCAGGCAATACCAGGCCAGGTCCTGGCTCAGGCTGGCATAATCAAACGCCACCCCGACCACTGCACTGCCCGCAATTAACCCGACACCGGCAAACAAATAAAAAAATCCGTAGTGCGTGGCAACCGACTTATCCTGTGCCAGCACAGAAATCTGGCTCATGATAAAGGGAAAACTCACCATAGTGCCGAAGGTAAACAAGACGGCCAGCAGGCTCATCGGCAGGTAATACAAAACGCCGGATTGATAAGGCCAGGCGGGAACCAGGGTGGCAAACGATAGCCCCATTAATGCAATACCTATGCTGATCCACTGATCGGGCGACAGCCAGCGCTCGCACATACGCGTGATGGGAAACTGAAAACAAATTGAGATCAGCGCACACAAGGTCAGTACCCAGGCCACATCCTGCGGTGCCCCGGACTGATTAACCAGATGCAGCGGAATGGCAAAAGAGATCTGATTGATCAGCATAAAGTAGCCCGACATGAGCATTGAAAATAGCAAAAATGGCCGGTTGCCTAGCACACCGGCAATCATGGCCGATACCCCGCCTCCCGACGATTTCTCCGAGGCAGATTGGTTGTCCGCCGGGGCTTGTTTCGCTGGCAGTAAAACCATGAATAGCAGCGCAAAGAGTGCAAAAGGCAGCGCCGAAACCACGCACAACACATCAAAGCTAACACTCAGCAATAGCAGGCCACACACCGGGCCGAGTAACTCCCCGCCATTTCTGGCAACCCCGACCAGTGCAAACATTTGCACCCGACTCAGCTCAGCTTGTTTAGAAAAGTAAGACTGAGCAGCAGGGGTAAACAAGGCACCGGCAAACCCGGTCATAAAGGCCGCCAAAAACAGCAGCTCCGTGATTTGCGAAAACAAAAACAGACAGAATCCCAGCGCTCTGAGTAAACACCCGATCACTATCAGTTTTTTTACGCCAAACAAGTCGGCCAGTAAGCCGCCCACTAAAAACAGGCCCTGCTGGCAAAAAGAGCGCACACCCAGGACCAATCCAACCAGGGTGGCACTCAGCAACAAGTCTTGTTTCAGGTAGCCCGCCAAAAACGGGATCAGCATGTAAAATCCCAGATTAAACACAAACGCAGCAACGAGCATCCAACGATACTCGGCACTGAGCCTGAGATAGGAGGTGAATATCGACATAACAGCTACACCGGTTTTTGGGCAATCAAAATAGAGTGAAAGTTATCGGCGTAAGTCTGGATCTTCAGTTTCAGTTGAAACGGTGCCAGCCCACTCTCGTCCACACTTGGATACAATAGCGTGCGCAGGTTGAACGCAGTGCGCACTACCAGCTGAGCCCCCGGGCGCATGTACTCATACAAGTGTGCAATGATTTTGTCTTTAAGCTGCTCATCCCCCACCAGGGCGGCAAGCCAGATCACATCATAGCGAGCCAGATCCGCCTGCTCGCAAATGTCGTTATGAATAAAGCCCATTTGATTATCGGCAGACAGTGCTTTACACACCTGCTTGCCAAGCAACAAGTCGTCGCGCTGTATGTCCAGATTATCAACCTGCAAACCTGCATGGTGTAAAGCCAAAGACGTCAGCGGCAATGCACCAGAGCCCACCATCAGAACCTGCTTTACCGGGTCTGCCGCCAGAGATTTAATGGCATTGATCTCCAGTCCCGTTGCACGCTGGTAGTGCTTAAAATAGGGGTATTCAGTTTGCAACACCTGCCGAGGCGTGTCACTGCTCACCAGGCGCTGCGCCCAGTGTCGCTCATACATGCTGGATGCCAGACTAAACAAGTGCTGGATCTGAGGCTTAATGGCCCTGATCTTATCTTGTGCCAGCACCTGCTCTGCAAACTCGCTGCCATGCTCGTTAGATAACAGGCCAAGAAAGCGGTCGAAGATAGCCATCGTGTCCGGGTTGATAGTCAGAGCCTCCATGCTATGAATTTGTTCATAAACGTCCACAATTTGCGAGGCGTGGATCCCTACGTGATTCGCGATTGTCATAAGTTAGTCACTGCTGTACTGTTCCGATTTTATGATATAACATAACCTAACGGTTATTTATGTGTAAACAGATTTATTGAGAAATTTTTAGTTAAGTTAGTCTATTAGCATTTTTACGAAACAAATAATTTACCATTAAAGTTATATGACGAGCAGGAAACCCATTATGGAGTCAAATAAAAATAAGTCTTCTTATCATCAACTTAAGCGCCGTTCACTGGTGCTGCTCCTGGTTGTGCTGTCAGGCGTCAGTGCCTGTGTGGCCCTGATAACACTCGCAAATCCCCCAAAAGAAGCTAAGGTACAGCCGGCACAGCCGCCACGAGTTTCCAGTACACCTTTAGTGCCCGCTGACTATCAAACCTCGTTGCACCTGTCAGGTGTATTAAAGCCCGCCGAACAAACAGACATTGCTTTTGAATTACCGGGCAAAATTTCCTGGCTAAACGACGCTTTTATAGAGGGAGGCATTGTTCATAAAGGTACTCTGCTTGCCAGGCTGGACGCATTTGATTATCAGACCCAGTTACTTAATAAACAGGCGGAGCTGGCACTGGCAAAGGCCCATTTGTCAGAGCAGTTAGCGCTGGCCGATGTGGCAAAAAAAGAATGGGCCAGTAGCCCACATGTGACCGACCTTGCACTCAGAAAGCCTCAGGTTGCCAGTGCCCGTGCGCGTCTTAAAGCAGCCGAAGCCCAACTGGCACAGGCACAAAAAAACCTCTCACGAACCCATTACTACGCCCCTTACGATGCGCTGATAGCAAAGCGAGATACAGGCCTGGGTCAGGTGATTAAAGCCGGTCAGCCACTGGGGCAGCTGGTTAACCTGCACTATGGTGAACTGCATGTGCCCGTGGCAAACTTTGACAGGCCCTTTTTACCACAACTCCCCGCATCCGGCGTCACTGTCAGCGCAAGTGAGATAAGGCGAACCGGCACCCTCACCCGCCATACCGGTCAGCTCAGCGATACCACGAGAATGGCTTACTATGTGATCCGAATAGACGACCCGTATGCGCTACACAGCGACGAGCAACCAGTGTATTTCGGCCAGTTTTTACACGCACACGTTGCTGGCGTCACGCTGAAAAACGTCCTGAAAGTGCCCCAGGAGTGGGTTAAAAATGACACGCTTTGGCTTATGAACTCACAGCACAGATTGGTGCAATATCCCGCCAACATACTGCGCCGGGAGCAAAGCAGTGTGCTGATCGCGGCGCCGCCCCACGCAGATTATCAACTGATCACACATCTACCTGACTATCCGCAAACGGGCATGCTGGTGCGCAGCGGCGCGGATCATACCCAGCTGGCAAGTAAAGGAGATAAGCAATGAGCCGGCAAAGCAAGTTAATTGGCTATTTTGTGCACCACCCCGTTGCCGCAAATCTGCTGATGCTGTTTATCGTTTGCATGGGCTTGCTGAGCTATCAGGGGATCCAACGGCAAACCTTTCCGGTTTCTGATAACAATAAGATTATTGTCACCGCCACCGAGCTGGGCGCCTCGGCCCGAGAGATCGAAGAAAATATCCTGCTCAAAATTGAACAGGCGCTAAAACCCCAGCCAGGCATTAAACGCCTCACCAGCCAGGCGACCCCCTCACGTGGCCGGGTGGAGATTGAGCTGGAATACGGACAGAGCCTGGCATTGCGTCTGGATGAAATCAAGATGAAGCTCGATGCCATTGCAACTTTCCCCGTCGCCATGGAGCCGTTGCAAATTGTTGAGCGGGCACAACGTCAGCGCGCGCTGAGTGTGGTGTTGTCCGGTCCGGACGACCCGCTTGAGCTGCGCAAACTCGGTAATGAACTAAAAGCAGAGCTGTTACAGTTAAAGGGGATCTCCCATGTCGACTTATCGGCCATTCCCGACTACGAGGTCGCCATAGAATTGTCGCCACTCAAGTTGCGCGAATATAACCTCAGCCTGTCTGACGTGGTCAGTGCGATTCAGACACACGCCGATAACCTGTCAGCGGGCCAAATAAAAACGGCGCGCGGCAACATTTATCTCAGACTGGCGCAACGTGGCTATCAGGGGTCGGCACTGGCCAGTACGCCCATTATCAGAGGTTTGCTTGGCGAAACCGTGCAATTGCGCGATATCGCCACCATCAAAGATGGCTTTAGTGAAACCCTGGATGCCGGACGCTTTAATGGCGAGCAGGCCGTTTATATTATGGTGCTGGCGGCCAAAGAGCAGTCACTTACCGATGTGGTGGCAAAGGTTAAGGCGTATGTAGAGTACAAACGTCAGGCACTGCCTGAACACATCAACATTTACGAGTTTGTTGATGTCACCTTTTACCTGCAAGGGCGCCTCAATATGATGCTGGAAAACCTCGCACAGGGCGCTATTTTGGTATTCATCGTGCTGGCCGTGTTTTTGCGCACCCGCCTTGCAATCTGGGTGATGCTGGGTTTGCCTGTTTCTATGCTGGGCGCTTTCTGGCTGATGCCCTTGCTTGGGATCACCATGAACCTGGTCTCCTTGTTTGCCTTTATCATGGTGCTGGGCATTGTGGTGGACGACGCCATAGTGATAGGCGAGAGCGTCTGTGAGCAGGTTGAATCGCAGGGTCATTCGCCAGAGCAAGTGATCCAGGGCGCGCAAAAAGTGGCCATGCCTGCCACCTTTGGTGTACTGACCACCATAGCCGTATTTATGCCTTTTATGTTCAGCAGCGGTCCTAATTCAGGGCAATTTATTGCCATAGCCGGTGTCTGTATTTTATGCCTGTCCTTCAGCCTGATTGAATCAAAGCTAATTTTACCGGCACATCTGGCCGCAACCCGCTTACCGGCAAAACCAAACGACCACTGGCGTAACCGCTTTAATAGCGGGCTGCAGAAACGGCTGAACACGCATTATGCCCCTTTACTCAAACACTGCATTCATTACCGTTATGCCGTCATCGCCGGGTTTTTCTGCCTGCTGGCCCTGGCCATCTGCCTGCCCGTCAGCGGCTTGCTGCGCTTTACTCCTGTGCCCAAAGTACCGCACGATTATCCGTCAATTAATATTCAGATGGATCACAATGTTTCTGAGGCGCAAACTCTGGCCGCGGTTGAACAAATAGAAACCCTGATCAACCAGGTTGAGCAAGATATCCAGCTGCAAACCGGTAAACCCATGATGGATGCCATGTATACCCGCATCGACCATCTGACTGAAGCCGAGGTGGTGGTGCCGTTAGTGCCGGAAGCGCAGCGTCCGTTCGACACCTTTGAGCTGGCCAGACGCTGGCAGGCGCACTTGCCAGATATACCCGGTGTGAAAAAACTCACCATAGAATCAGATGTTATCGACATTGCCGAGAAAAGCGACCTGGAATACCGCCTGTTTGCCAGCGACGCCGACACCCTTTATCAGGCCAGCCGGGCCATGATTAACAAACTAAACCGCATTGCAGGCGTGCACAGTGTCTACTCGTCTCTCAACAGTGCCCAGACTGAATACCAGATCCAATTAAAACCGCTGGCGCACCAGCTCAACCTGAGCGCCAGGGAAATAACCCGACAAGTTGGCGCCAGGTTTTACGGTCTTGAATTGCAGCGCGTTATGCGTGAAGGTCAGGAAGTCATGTTTAAGGTCCGGGGCGACCAGTCCGATCGCCAGCAGATAAGCGCACTGGCCCACACACTGATCGCCCTCCCCAATGGCGAGCAGGTGTTTTTTGGCGATGTGGCACGCACCGTTGAAGTACCGGGCTTTGCCAGTATCACCCGCGAGCAGGGATATCAGGTCGCCACCATCAGTGCGGATGTCGATGAACAGCAAACAAGCCTTGCCCATGTCACCGAATATATAGAATCCCAGTTGCTAAACGAGCTGACAGCAGCCCATCCGGGACTGACGACAAAACCGGGTGTCGCGCTGCAAGCTCAGCGTCAGGAACAAAGCCAGGTGCTGATGTTTGCCGTTGTTGGCTTGCTGGTCGTCTACTGTCTGCTGGCATTGCCGCTGCAGAGCTATCTGCAACCTGTGCTGGTGATGTCGGTGATCCCTTTTTCCGTAGTTGGCGCACTGTGGGGACATTACCTGCTCGGCTACAGCCTGAGCATGATGTCGGTGTTTGGAATTGTGGCCGCAGCGGGCGTGGTGATCAACGACTCACTGGTAATGACCGATGTGATCAACCGCCACAGAGCAGCGGGTCTGGATATAAAAACCTCGGTTATCAGGGCTGGCATTGGTCGTTTTCGGGCCATTTTACTCACCTCACTGACCACCTTTTTAGGACTGGTGCCGATTATGTTTGAGTCGAGTTTACAGGCGCAGTTTGTGATCCCAACGGCTATTTCCCTGAGCTTTTCGGTGCTGTTTGCAACTGGGGTGACATTGTTGATGGTGCCCTGTTTGTATGTAATGCTCGAAGATCTTAAACGCCTGCTAAGCACAAAAATCGCGCCACTCAAGTTGCTGCGAAGCTGACATAAAAAAGCCCGGCAAGGACTGCCGGGCATCCTATTTAAAACGCAGACAGCTATCTGAAAACCGTTTTAGGATAGAAAAAAGTGCCCAGGCAGGGAGCGCAAGGACACATTAAACGACTCACGAGGTCGAAGGGCAAAAGTTAGAACTGATAAGAGGTCGACACCAATACCTTACGTGGCTCCCCCGGTTGTACCCACATCTGCGAATATGAGTTAGTAAAGTGCTTACGGTCAAAGGCGTTGTGTACCTGTGCCTTAACCGACCAGCGCTCGCTTATCGCATACTCTGCGAACAGATTTACCGTAACGTAAGAAGGCAGATAGAAATCTGTGCCACGCTGGCCCAGTCGCTCATCCACATACTGCGCGCCAATTCCCGCAGACAAGGCATTACCTGCCACCAAATACTGCTGGCTCAGCTGAATGCTGGCAGAATTCTCAGGGATGTTTAGCAGGTCGTCGCCTTTTTTAATGGCTACGCCCAGACCAGTATCAATGGAGTCCTTGTCAACCTGCGCATCCAGATAGGTGTATGAGAACTGGATCTGGGCATCTGCCGGCAGCTGACCGACTACGTCCAGTTCAATACCCTGGCTGGTCGCCTGACCAATGGCAGCGCTAAACCCGGGGTTATTGATGTCCGCAACTATGATGTTGGTCTGCTCACTGTCGAAATACGCCAGCGTAATATCCAGATTGTTATCCAGCAGCGACCACTTACTGCCAAACTCGATTGACTCACTCTGGTTAGGATCAAAGCCATCGCCTTTATAGTCAGTACCAAAGTTCAGACGGTAGCCTTCACCATAGGTTGAGTACACAGACCAGTTGTCACTGAACTGATACACCAGGCCAAGCTGCGGGCTAAAGTGCTGCTCAGACTGTGAAGCATTTTGCATTCTGACCTTGTCGTCTGTGGTTTGCTTTAACCAGTCAAAACGACCGCCAATGCGCACCTGAAATTCGTCCGTCAGGGCAATTTGGTCCTGAATATACAAGCCTGTTGCCCACTGGTTTTGCTGACGCACAATCACCGGACTTGGTGTGGGTGGCGTATGCTGGCCATACACTGGCTGGTGAATATTAATGGCATACAACTGTGCATCAGTCGGATTGGTGGCCAGCTTAGGCGCGCGGGCAACCCGGTAGTCACGATCAAATTCAAATCGGTCATAGTCAACGCCCACAATGATGTGGTGCTTGATTGCGCCAGTGGTGACATCTCCAGCCAGTTCAAAACGTGCTACATATTGGTCGGTATCGTAAGCGCGCTGTCTGTGCTGACGCGTCAGCGTCTGAAAGTCGAGATATAACTTTTGTCTGGACGGCGCGATATCTGCATCACTGGAGAGGCTGTCCAGCTCTGTTTGTCTGAATGCCAGTGCGGAGCTTAGCTGCCAGTCGCTACTTAAATCGTACAACCAGTTAAGCTGATGACCATGCACCATAGTCGTGGTTGGCCCATCACCGGGCTCACCCAGAAAACGCTCAATGGGCATAAAGTCGAAGTTGCCATTCGGCGCGATGATACCACGGTCAAATGGGATCTCCTGCTCGGCATATTCAAAGTCATAATGCCAGGTTGAATCTGGGCTCTGATCAAAGACAAATGAAGCCATCACGCCGTGCTTTTGTGTTTCTATGGTATCGCGGAAGCTGTCTTCTTCCTGATAGAAACCAATAAAACGTCCGGCAACTGACTTGGATAGTACGGCATTCACATCCCCTTCCAGGCGACGGTGAGCCCGGCTGCCCGCAGTCAGCTCAAACTCGCTGGAAGACGCAAAAGTCGGCTTTTTCGTCACCAGGTTAATTGAGCCGCCCGGCTCTCCTCGGCCAAACAAGGCCGCTTTTGGCCCCTTTAACACCTCTACGCGCTCAATACCCGATACGTCCCGCGGACCAGAAAACCCGCGGCCCGCGTTAAACCCATTAACCAAATAGCCACTAGGCACATTTTCATCACCAAAAAAGCCGCGGATCGCAAAGCTGTCCCACAGGCCACCCAGACTGTTCTGGCGACTCACCGACGCCGACATATCCAGCACCTGAGTAAGTCCGGTTACACCCGTTTTTTCAATTAATTCAGCGTCAAATTCAAACAAAGATTCGGGTGACTGGAGATGACTAAAGTTGCCACGATAGGCCTGACGCTCTCCCGTTACTTCAATCGTTTCAATGGCATTGTCAGCACAAACAGAAAACGCCGCAGCCAGAGACAAAGAGAGTACACTTAAACGACACGCAGAGTGTAAGGGTTTCATTATCAATCCTTCATTATGATATACTATAACAATTTCCGCGAGGACTGTACCACGAATGCAGCCAAGTGTTAAGAAATAATCAATGAAGTTTTGTGTATTTGATATGACGCGGTTTTGACAAAGATAAGCCTGTCAGGAAAGTGAAATCGGGAGCGTCCTTGCTCCCTGTGCGTATGTAAGTTAAGCGGTTTTAGCCCGCCTTTTGTGCAGCTTCTTCAAAACGCTCAACGCTAAACGGCGTTAAATCCAGCGTGGTCTTTTTGCCCGTCACCAGCTCGGTCATCAACTGCCCTGTAATGGCTGAGGTCAGTATTCCGGTACGGAAATGACCACAGGCATTCAGATAGCCTTCAACGCCGTCAACCGGTCCCAGGATCGGCAGCTCATCTGGCGTACCCGGACGCAGTCCTGCCCAGCAGCGCTTGATGCTCGATTCTTTCAAAATAGGTAAGCACTTCATTGCGCCCTGCGACAGCTCCTGAATTTTGTCCAGGCTGTTGGTGGTATCAAAGCCCTTCTCTTCGGTGGATGAGCCGATCAAGATCTCGCCGTTGTCTTTTTGCGCGATATAACAGTCGCTGGTACTGATACAACCGTTCATGATCTTAGGCATGCGCTCTGAGAGTACAATCTGCCCTTTGACCGGATAAACCGGCATAGTACGCCCGGTTGCCTGCTGATACAGCTCATTGGCCCAGGCACCAGATGCATTGATCAAGGTATCGCAGAAAAAGGTTTCGTCAGCGGTTTTCACCCCTTCCACCACATTACCGTTGCGGATAACGGAGGTCACTTCAGTGTTCAGATACAAAGACACACCATTTTGCCGCGCGCCTTCCAGATAGGCATCGACAAGACGATACGGATTCACCTGATGGTCACAGATAAAGTCGATAGCGCCAATGGCATCATCCGTTACATAGGGCTCTTCCTTTTTAAGCTCCTCGGCATCCAGCCAGCGTACCTGATCGGCCAGATGCGGGATCCCCTGGGTGATCTGCTCAGCGTATAATCGGTCTTCTTCGTTATACATGATGAACTTCAGACCCGTGCGCTCAAACTTAAAATCCACCCCATGCTTTTCCAGCATTTCCCGATGCAGCGCCGGATACATGTTGTTAGACGTCAGGGCAAATTCAAAAAAGCAGTCAGGCAGCTGGTGCGGGCGCATCACGGGTACTTCTTCACCCTTCGCTTCGCTGTGTAACTTAGACAAGGTTTTGAAAAAGATCACCCCACAGCCCAGACCAACTGACTCGCCAATGGCCCACAGTCCACCCGCAGAAGCGCGCGACGCATTACCGGGTTTCTTTAAATCAATTAACGCGATTTTTAAATCAGTATCGCGGCTTAAAAAGTATGCGCACGCCGCACCCACAGCACCGCCACCGGCGATGACAACATCATATTTTTTCATTGTGTTCATTCCATTAAGGTAAAGGGGATAGGATCAAGAGGAAAACGCGGTTTGATCACGCCGATATTTTCGGTCAAACCGGCCTCATGCAAATAATCCAGCGCATAAGAGCTACAGGTTTTACCCTGACAATCTCCCATCCCAATACGGGTTCGCATCTTCAGACTGGTGATGTCTTTTACGCCCTGAGCAATGGCTTCGTCGAGCTGCTCCCGGCGCACCTGCTCGCAACGACAAACCACAGTCTCGGGCTGCGCCAGAGACAACAGTCCGCTTTGGCGGTCGGAGAAGCGATCAAACCCGAAACGGAATTTTTTAATCCGTGCCAGTTTGTTTTTGACTTTGGTAGAGCGAGCACTCAGCTGCGATTCGGTGATTTTGCCACATTGCCAGGCCAGGCGTAGTGCCGCCAGCTGGCCTTCGCAAATGGCCGCATCGGCGCCAAGCAGGCCGTTGCTGTCGCCTACTACAAATGCCTCGTGATTCTGGCTTTGATGCCACTCATCCAGTACCGGCACATAGCCACTGACTTTACTGTAGTGGTGCTCCAGACCCAGTAGCATGGCAAGCTGAGTACGTGCAACAAACCCGTAACCCACGCCAATGGCATCCACATCCACCTGCTGCGCCAGGTCTCGTTGCGCGCGCCATTGACTGTCATAAGGTGCCACCTGAATGCTGCTCAGTTGCTCCTTACCCTGCGCACTGACAATACCCCAGCCGTATTTGAACGGAATTTTGTGCTTTTTGAGGTAGCTCATCATGCTCATACCAGACAGCGTTAGCTTAGGTTTGTTAAGCAGCGCCACCGCTTCTTTGGCAAGTTTGGCAAACGGGCTGGCTTCATAGACACCCACCACATCTACACCCGCTTTGTGCAGCTGACAGGCAACCAGAGGCAATAAAGGCCCGGTGCCCACCAGCGCCATGCGCTGCCCCGGTCTGACCAGACCACTTTTAAGTTGTAGCTGGACACCGCCAAGCAGCATTACCCCGGGAAGCTGCCAGCCCGGAAACGGCACACTGCGCTCGTGACAACCCGTTGCCAGGATCAGGTGGCCATAGGGCTGACGGCTCAAACCTGAGTTGTCGCTCAGCAACAGCTGATTGCTGCCTTCCGGGCCCAGTACCCGCGTCTGTGTTTTAACTTCTATGGAATCACTGTGGGCCTGATAACGCGTTTGCAAGGCGGTCATGGCACGCTTAAGATTGTCATCCAGGTGTGGCAATGAGTCGGTCTGGCGCAGTGGTCCGCGATAGATCACCCCACCCAGTTTAGGCGCTTCGTCGATGATCACTGACTTTAACCCATGCCGTGCCAACTCCGCTGCCGCCGCCGTGCCAGCGGGGCCGCCGCCGACAATCACCACTTTATCGTGTGTCTGGCTAGTCATGTTTGATCCCCTCTTCCTTGAAACGATTAGCCAGGGTTTCGACCGACATTTGTGGCTCCACCAAAGTTTGGCAGGCACGCTGCTTATGTTTTGCATTGATCTTAACCTGGCAACAATGGCACACGCCCATGCCACAATAGGCACCCGATGCCACGTTGCGGTCGTTTTCCATCACTCTGGCGTAGTTTGCGGCCAGCAAAACCGACAACACAGTTTCGCCTTCACAGGCCTCAACCGGTTGATCATCGACGGTAATTTTAAAATTGCGCGAAGGCAGAGGCGTGATATCTCTGGTGCGCTTAAGTGATTTCATAGCTTGTCTCTCTCGTGTTGTGATACATCAATCAGGCGCAATAAAGGCGCTTAATTTACAGGACAGGCGAGAGCCATTGACGCTGAGGGCAACTTAAAATGATAATTAAAAGTTAATTGATTAAAAGTGTGTAACCGTTTTTTTCCGGTTCCTTTCGCTCGTATATGCCCTATTTTAGGCACATTCAGCTCATCTCCTGTGAACGAGGGAAGATTAACCCGGAATAAACAATTAAGCCACCTTTATTTACAGTAAATAAACAGAAATTGATCTGGATCCGGGCATGCTGATTTTTGCAGCATGGTCTGATCACTTTACGAACTGATTAAGCATACTTTTACCTTAATCAAGTTGATGAGATTCCGACCAGACCCGCAGCTGCTCAAGAATATGCAGTGCCGAGCGGCCAAACTCGGTCAGTTCATAGGTAACCGCCACCGGGCGTTCATTCACAACCGTACGCAGCACCATACCCCGTGCCTCGAGCTCTTTAAGGCGCTGATCAATCATTTTTTTGCTGGCACCGCCAAGCATTCTGGCCAGATCGTTAAACCGCACAGGTTCATTTTTAAGATGATAAATAATCGATCCCGTCCACTTTGAGCCAATCAGACGCATACCTTTTTCGATAGCGCAGGGTTCCAGACAGGCATTTAAAACTTTTTTCCTGCCCTTACTATCTGTTTTAACAACACTTTCCACAGTCACAACTCCAAAACCAGGGTGGTTACCAAAAGTAAACTAATTGAATAAAAGCCACAGGTTACTATTATAAACCACACAAGCTATTAAGCCTACTGGAGAATAAACATGAACAAAGCCCTGATCATAAACGCCCATCAGTACTACCCATTTTCTGAGGGGAAACTGAACGCCACCCTGGTGGATAAAACGGTCTCTCACCTTAATGCCAAAGGTTATGAGACCCGGGTGGTTACTATGGCTGAGCCGCTGGATATTGAGCAGCAACTTGAGCTACATCGCTGGGCCGATGTGGTGATCCTGCAGTCTCCCATCAACTGGATGGGCCTGCCCTGGTCATTTAAAAAGTACATGGACGAGGTATACACCGCAGGCATGGGCGGCGCTTTGTGTAATGGCGATGGCCGCTCGGCAGACAACCCCAAAGCCAATTATGGCCGTGGCGGAACACTCACTAACACACGTTACATGCTGTCTGTGACTTTTAATGCCCCGGCGGAGTCGTTTAATGACGAGCACGAATTTTTTGAAGGCAAAAGTGTAGACGACTTACTCTTTCCGGCACATATGAACTTTAAGTTCTTTGGCATGCAGTCTATACCTACGTTTAGCTGTTTTGATGTGATGAAAAACGCAGACATTGAGCGCGACCTTGCACGCTTCGAAAGCCATTTAAACACCCACTTTTAAGGAATACTCATGAGCCAGGCAGAACAGTACACCCAAAAACTCCACCCCGGCAGCCCGTTCCCGGATATTCAGGTGACTTTGCCCGATGGCAGCACTCGCCCTCTGGCACAGGCCAATAATGACCAGCGCTGGCAGTTGGTGCTGGTTTACCGGGGCCGCCATTGCCCCTTATGCACCCGCTACCTCAACGAGCTAGAGCAATTCAAAGATAAGCTGGCCGCTATCAGAGTCGATATTGTTGCCGTGTCGGGCGACAGCCTGGCACAACTGCAAAGCCACAGCGAGCAGCTGGATGTGTCTTTTGAACTGGGCTATGGCCTGAGCCTTGAGCAAATGAACACGCTGGGCTTATTTATTTCTGATCCGCGCTCCGCACAGGAAACCGATCATCCGTTTGCGGAACCCGGCCTGTTTGTCGTCAATGAAGCCGGCAATATTCAGGTGGCGGATATCTCTAACAACCCGTTTGTTCGCCCGGACTTGACCTCGCTGGTCAACGGACTGGCCTGGATCCGCGACCCGGATAACAACTACCCCATTCGCGGTATGCACCGCTAAGCCGAATTGCGCAGGAGAAAAACCATGTTTACCTATTATGAACCCGATACGGCACCAGAAAAATCAAAGCCGCTGATGGAGCAGTCGCTGGCCAGCTTTGGCATGCTGCCCAATCTACACAAAATACTGGCTGAGTCGGCCGTCACCTATAAGGCGTATAACGACACCTTTACCGCTTTCATGCAGGACAGCAGCTTGTCGGCGGTTGAACAGCAGGTGGTTTTTATGACCGCCAACTACCAAAATAACTGTCACTACTGTGTACCCGGCCACACCTGGATGATGAAATCTGCCGGTATGCCCGAGGCGCTGATCACCGCACTGCGCGAAGGCACATCACTGCCCGACAGCAAACTGCAAGCACTGCAGGACTTTGTAAAAGCCTTGCTGGCCAAACAGGGCCACATTGGCGATGACGCATTAAATGCGTTTCTTGCTGCCGGATACAACAAGCAGCAAGCGCTGGAAGTATTGACCGGCCTGGCTGCAAAGCTTATCTCCAATTTTACCAATGCCCTGGCCAAAACCGAACTGGACTCGCCCATGCAGCCCTACCAGTGGACGCACCCGGATCGACGTTAATCACCAGCGTTAATATGCAACATAAACCATGAGTGTGAATGCATTGCCACCATTGCACCGCAAGCCTACACCGCACAGGCCGCTTAACGGCGGCCTGACCCATAACAACACTCTGCTGACAAGAGATGATGGGAATCTTTGGGTATGTAAACGCTCACTTGACCGCAATCGTTCAGGGTTAGAAACTGAGGCCTACGTATACACCTTGCTGACACCCACCCGCTTTGCGCAGCCGGTTGAACTCCACCAAAGTAAAAATGGCCAGCAGACGTTGTTACGCCCTTATATTGAGGGAACATGCATGGCCGACTGGGCTGCACTCAATCTTGAGCAGGTGATCCGCTTGCTCAAACAAATCCATCAGATAAGCGCACCACGCCACGGCAAAGTCAGCGCCCCAGCCGGGCTCATCCTGAACCCGGCAAACCACCTCACCGCTGTCTGGCGATATTTTCGCAGCCGCACCACTGAACGGGCCAAACTGAGCGAGCTCTACCACTCGCTACACCCGGTATTGCAGGCGCACCAGCCTTGTTTTGACCAGCTCAGTACCTTTACGCTCAATCATGGCGACTTTCACCCTGGCAACCTCATCCTCACGCCTGCTCAGCAGCTTATCCCCATTGACTGGGAGCGCGCCCACTTTGGCGATCCGGCCTTTGATTTGGCCCTGCTCAACTGGCACGGTAAAGGCCCCATCGCCGACCAAGCTCTACAAACCCGCGCTATCGCGCTTTACAGTGAAAACCCGGCAGTACAAACAAGGCTTGAACAACGCGTAGCCTGCTGGAGCCTGTTGCGCCTGTTCAACGATTACCTTTACCTGACACACAATAAATTAAAAGTAGGAAAGCTGGCGCGGTTCGAAGGTGAATTTACACAGCATCTGAATGGTGTTTTATCTGTCTCGGAATAGGTAAACAGCGCTTAAGCATCACATGCTTGTGTGTTTTGGCAACATGTTCACCAAAGGCTGAATTGGAGGACTGCGGTCTGAGGCCGTTGTAATTTTGCCTAATCACCCCCGCCACTATCCCCGCCCGACGAATCACCGTCGTAATAGGAGGTGTGCACAGAAGTGCCTGACGACTTTCCCTTTGAGGTTTCTACCACCGCGAAAAAAATGGCAAAAGCCAGCATGACCAGGCCTGTAATAAAGTCACCTACAAATAATTGATAAACACCCATCGCTGCAAACGCTGCAATGGCGATAAACTTCGTCATAGTATTCGTTCCTTGTTTGATATGAGTGTTAGTGGGTCGATGTGCCGTGCTTTAGCGGTAACCCCGCTTTATGGGCGTCTTAAACTAGGCTAAAATTTGTGAAGAATAAGCCCCTACTGAGACCTAGGCACCCCATCCATAGTTGTCTTATTTTTTTGATAACAACTCGATGAGTCTTCTTTTTTGCTTTGATGCTTCAAACCAAAAGCCACCTGATACCAATGCAACACCAAAAATTAGCATTCCAAATGGTATCAACATTTGCAAGGAGAATTCATTCATATTTGAAAGAAATGCCATGCAACCAATACCGACAACTAAAAACCAAATAAACATGAAGATCATTGTAGGTAAGTTCAGGCGCATCGAGATTGTTACCTGTGCACCAACACTTTTTTGCTCAATCTTGCCTTCAATAACTGGGTTAAATGAATTCTGATACGTAATATTTTTCGTAATTTCAAATTCGTATTCATTTACATGGCCGCTAAATTCATGTGTTGGGCTGAAACTGAAAAGTTTCTTTTCCCCTGTAAACGCTCTAATTCGTTGTACTAGCTCTTCAGAAGATAGGCCAGTGTCTATTTGGAATTTTTCGTAGGGGATTAATTTCATAATTTCCTAACGCCTCGCTCATCGAGCAAATTTCTGATGACGACTTTGTGTATTTTTGCGCAAAAATTGGCAGCGAAAATTCGTCCGACATAGCCGCTTGTTATAAGTATTTTAATTCACTTTAATATTAGAAAGAAGTATGGATAATCTTTCTTTTGTTAAAGAATCGTAGTTTATCTCACCCAACCAAACTTTATTGTGAAATAGCAATACACGACCTTTACTTCGACTCTCAACCAGCTGAATTATTTCTAGTTTTTCATCCAACTTGAAGTAATAAAACTCCTTTTCAGACTTGTAGATATAAATACCTCTAAAACTTAGCAGCGCCAACATTTGATTTATCTCGGATAGAGAGCTAAAAACGCCAATATTGTTTGGCTGCAAATTAATTAAGATTTTAAAAAAGTCAAAGTCATTGGAAATAAAATCAATTCCAAAGTTACTGCTCTGCCTTAGTTTTGAAACTAAATAACCAACATTTACGTCTTCTAACAACCTATTAGAAATGACAACACTCTCTCCAGCTTCTGATGAAAAAGAATACATCATTGGTTTAAACTCATCTAGCTTATCATCCACAAAGCGACCCTGTAACCCTATTGAAATAAAACCCAAATCAAAGCGATTTAGAGCGTTATGGGTTGTTTCATTAAATACACCTGAAACCAGTCCAGTAAAGACCTCTCCGCCACCTGCATCTTTCTGTGATTTATTGATTAGATAGATACCCCATAGTACAGGGCCAAAATTTATAGCCACAGCAAGTAGTAAACAAAGGGATATTATGTACTTAACTTTTCTACTCATAACGTTCTGGTAATGGCAGCTTCTAACATCTTGCTCTGAGGAGTTCCCAGGTAATTATATTTTAAATCAATATGATGGACACACACGGCATTGTTCTATCTAATTTATTTCGCCAAAAACCAATTAGATAAAAACACCATGCAGGATATCACCATCCTACACGATATGCTCAGGAAAAACTGCGCCAAATTCATGCTCGGCACCCTAATTGATTAATGCTGGAAACCGAAAGTTTGTTCGATAGAAGTCAACTTTCACTTGCTAGGAAATTTGCAAGGACATCCAATTTTAAACTGCCGTCATCAGCACAGCGGTTTTTATTTGGGAGTCTCTCAAAACTAACGCATAGTCTCTTTTTGATGAGCCATTGGGCGTTGTTTCCTAAATCAT